>NZ_FO538765.1:3358125-3667500 GCF_000968135.1 Magnetospira sp. QH-2
CGCCCTGGCGGATCTGAAGCGCATGTTGGTGCCGGTCTCCATTGGCGCACCCATCGGCTCGTTCCTGGGCGTGCTGCCCGGTGCCGGCGGGCCCATCGCCGCTTTCATCAGCTACGACTACGCCAAAAAGGCCAACAAGCAGCCGGACAAGTTCGGCAAAGGCGCGGTGGAAGGCATCGCCGCCCCCGAAGCGGCCAACAACGCGGTGGCGGGCGGCGCCCTCATTCCCATGATGACTTTGGGTATTCCCGGCGATCCGGTGACCGCCATCTTGATTGGCGCCTTGATGGTGCATGGCATGGCGCCGGGACCGATGCTGTTCCTGGAGCACGGGGATTTCGCCTATGGGCTGATCTTCTCGTTCTTCTTTGCCAACATCTTCAACCTGCTGATCGCCCTGGCCGGCATTGGCACCCTGATCAAGGTGCTGGCCATCCCCCGCACTTTGTTGATGCCGACCATCGGGCTGCTCTGCATCATCGGCAGCTATGCCTTGCGCAATTCCTTCTTCGATATCTGGGTAATGCTCGGCTTTGGGCTCATCGGATTGGCCATGAAGTGGCTGAACATGCCGGTGGTGCCCTTGTTGCTGGCTTTGGTGCTCGGCAAGCCGTTAGAGGAACATCTGCGCGTCGCCCTGACCTCGTCCCAGGGGGATGTAAGCGTGTTCTTCACCTCGCCCTATAGCGTTTTCTTCCTCACGCTGGCCGCTCTGTCGGTGCTGTGGTCGCTGGTGCTCGAACCGCGCCGGGCCCGGGCCAAGGAATTGAAATTCTCCAATATCACCAAATAATTGAAGGCCCCGCCATGGACTCCGATCATACCCAAGATATTCGCCGCCGTGCCCAGGCCATCGCCCGTCATGGCGGCATCGCCGCCGCCATCGACGCCGGAGACCTGGATAAACAGTTCGAGACCAGCCTGTCCGAAGGGCTGGTTTTGGGGCTGCTGAAACAGGGGGTGCGTAAATACCTGGCGATCCTCGGTCATGGCTCCACGGACTTGGGCGAAGTGCTGCGCTTATACGAGGCCGAGGGCGTGGTGCGCACCTGGAATTTCCGCAACGAGGTCGCCATGGCCCATGCGGGAACGGCCCTGTCCTGGCAATATGGCGAGGTGCCCGCGGTGGTGACTTCCATCGGGCCGGGGGGCTTGCAGGCCATGGCCGGGTCCCTCGCCGCCGCCTCCAACGGGGTCGGCGTCTATCACATCTATGGCGATGAGACGACCCACGGCGAAGGCTACAACATGCAACAGATCCCCAAGCCCGAGCAGGGACTCTACGGGACGCTGACCCGGACCATGGGCGAAAGCTATGTGATGCATACGCCCGAGGCTCTGCGGGACATGCTGCGCCGAGGCACGGGACGGGTGCATCATCCCACCAAGGCCGGACCGTTTTATGTCCTGCTACCGCTCAATACCCAGCCGCAGCGCATGCATGTAAACCTGGGCGCGCTGCCCGAAAAGCTATCGGTGCCGCCGATGATCGCCGCCGACGAAGACGCCTTTGCCGCCGCCGCCGAGGCCATCGGGACCCACAAGCGCATCGTGATCAAGGTGGGCGGCGGCGGACGGGCGGCTCCGACGCAAATCCGCGACCTGGCCGAAGCCATTGGCGCTGCCGTGGCCCTGTCCCCCGGCGCCACCGGGGTGCTGCCCGATGCGCATCCGCAGAATATGCATGTGGGGGGCTCCAAGGGGTCCATTTCCGGTAATTTCGCCATGGCAAACGGAGACCTTCTGATTGTCATCGGCTCGCGCGGGGTCTGTCAGGCCGATAGCTCCGGCATCGGCTATGAACAGGCCGAGACGGTCATCAACATCAATGGCGACCTGGCCGATGTGGCCCACTACAACCGCACCATCGCCCTTCAGGGGGATCTGACCGTCACCATCGATAAGCTTTTGGCAGTGCTCGACACGGTGGACCTTTCCCAGCGAATTGATTGGCTGAACCGTTGCGCGGCCAAGAAAGCCGAATGGCTGGCATTCAAGAAGGATCGTTTCGAAACGCCACCCCTGGATGACCCGGCCTTTGGGCGTCCACTGCTCACCCAGCCCGCCGCCCTCAAAATTGTCGCCGATTTCGCCAAGGCCCATGGAGCGGTGAAGTTCTTTGACGCGGGCGATGTGCAGGCGAACGGTTTCCAGATCGTCGAGGATGAGGCACCGGGAGAAACCTATACCGAAACGGGCGCCTCCTATATGGGCTTCGCGGTCAGCGCCGTGACGGCGGGCGGCATTGCCGACAATCCGCAATATGGCATCGCCTTTACCGGCGACGGTTCGTTCATGATGAACCCACAGGTGTTGATCGACGCGGTGGAACACGGCGCCAGGGGCATGGTGGTCATTTTCGACAATCGCCGCATGGCCGCCATTTCCGGATTGCAGATGGCCCAATACGGCGTGGACTACCGCACCAATGACTCGGTGGCGGTGGACTATGTGCAATTGGCCTCGGCGGTGACCGGGGTCAAGGCCGTCGACGGTAGCGGCGATGGCGCCTCTTTGATGGCCGCCCTAGCCGACGCCAAATCCCATGACGGTCTCTCGGTGGTCCATGTCCCGGTCTATGCGGGCAAGGATGAACGGGGCGGCATGGGCGCTTATGGATCGTGGAACGTTGGCAATTGGTGCGACGACGTTCAAAAACGCTGGCATAGCCAGGATATCTAAGGAAAAACCATGTACGAACAATACGGACTGTATTTCGACGGCCATTGGCACGCGGCTTCCGACGGGGGCCTGAAAGAGGTTTATGACCCGGCCACGGAAGCGGTGCTGGGCACCATCCCGGCGGCCACCATCGGGGATCTGGACGCCACCCTTGCCTCGGCGGAAAAGGGCCTGAAGCTCTGGCGCGCCACCAATCCCTGGGAACGGGGGGCGGTGATTCGCAAAGTCTCGACGCTGATCCGCGAGCGGGTCGAGGTCATCGCTGAAATCATGTCGGCGGAAACCGGTAAGCCGGTGGCCGAGGCCCAGGCGGAAACCAATGCCGCCGCCGATCAATTCGAATGGTATTCGGAAGAAACCAAGCGCATCTATGGTCAGACCATCGAGGGACGGACCCCCGATGTGCGCATGACCGTGCGCTATCAGCCGGTGGGCGTGGTGGCGGCTTTTTCAGCCTGGAACTTCCCCGCCTTGCTGCCGGCGCGCAAGATCGCGGCGGCGCTGGGTGCGGGCTGTTCCATCATCGTCAAACCGGCGGGCGAGGCCCCTGGCTCCTGCATGGCGCTGATTCAGGCCTGCCACGATGCGGGCGTTCCGGCGGGCGTGGTCAATTTCGTCACTGGCGAGTCCTCGCTGATTTCCCCCTACCTGATCAAGGCCGAGGCGGTACGCAAGGTCTCGCTGACCGGGTCGGTGCCGGTGGGCCAGCAGATCCTGCACATGGCCGCCGACGGGGTAAAAAAAGTGACCATGGAGCTGGGCGGTCATGGCCCGGTGTTGGTCTTCGACGACGCCGACGCCGAAGCGGCGGCCCGTACCTGTGCCGCCACCAAGTTCCGCAATTGCGGCCAGGTCTGTATCTCGCCGTCGCGGTTCTATGTGCATGAATCGGTCTATGACACCTTTGCCAAGGCCTTCGCCGAGGTGGCCAAGGGACTGGTGGTGGGACGCGGCCTGGATGCCGGGGTACAGATGGGCCCCATGGCCAATGCCCGCGGCCTGGCCACGGCCAAGGAGATGATCGCCGATGCCACCGGGCGGGGCGCCGACCTGCTGGCGGGCGGCGGCACACCCGAGGGCATGGCCAAGGGCTATTTCCTGGAACCGACGGTTTTGGGCCGGGTGGGCGACGACGCTAAGATTATGATCGAGGAGCCCTTTGCTCCGGTGGCGCCGATCACCACCTTCACCAACCTCGACGAGGTTCTGGAACGGGCCAATTCCCTGCCCTTCGGCCTGGCAGGCTATGTGTTCACCTCCTCCCTGCGCACCGCCCATATTGCTTCGGAAGCTTTGGAATGCGGCATGGTCGGGGTCAACGAGATGTTGCTGGCCTGCGCCGAGGCGCCGTTCGGCGGCATCAAGGAAAGCGGCATGGGCCGCGAGGGTGGCTCCCTCGGCATCATGGATTATCTGGAACCCAAATATATCAAGATGAAGCTTTAATGGTATGAGTGATCAAGAAAAACCGAAGGGTCTGGCCCAGGGCCTGACCAACTACGGCGATGCCGGTTTCGCGGTCTATCTGCGTCGGTCGTTCGCCAAGTCCATGGGCTTTTCCGGCGAAATGCTGGCCCGGCCCATTGTCGGCATCGCCTATACCCCCAGCGGCTTCAACAACTGCCATCGGCATTTCCCGGAAATGCTCGAAGCAGTGAAGCGTGGCGTCATCGCGGCGGGGGGCCTGCCTCTGGAATTCCCCACCGTGTCCTTGGGCGAGGTCTTCCTCAATCCCACCAGCCTGTTTTATCGCAACCTCATGTCCATGGACACTGAAGAGATGATCCGCGCCCAACCCATTGATTCGGTGGTGCTGATGGGCGGTTGCGACAAGACCGTTCCGGCCCAGCTCATGGGCGCCGCCAGTGCCGGGAAACCGGCCATTCAACTGGTCGCCGGGCCGATGATGACCAGCCGCTACGGCGAAGAGCGCCTGGGCGCCTGCACCGACTGCCGCCGCTTTTGGGGCAAGTACCGCGCGGGAGAGGTTTCCGACGAGGAAATCCAGACCATCGAGGGCGGGCTGGCGACCACGGCAGGCACCTGCGCGGTGATGGGCACCGCCTCGACCATGGCCTGTCTGGCCGAGGCCCTGGGCATGATGTTGCCGGGCACCGCCGCCATTCCGGCGGTCCATGCGGATCGCTTGCGCGCTTCGGAAGCCACCGGCAAGCGGGCGGTGGAACTGATCGGCTCCGACCTAACCCCCGACAAGATCATTACCGAACAATCGGTGGAAAACGCCTTGCGGGTGCTGCTGGCCATCGGCGGCTCCACCAATGCCATTGTCCATCTCATCGCCGTCATCGGTCGCCTGGGGATCAAGATTTCCCTGGACCGCATGAACGAACTGTCCGACGACACCCCGGTGTTGGTTAACCTCAAGCCCACCGGCGAGGCCTATATGGAAGATTTCTTCGCCGCCGGGGGTATGTCGGCGGTGCTGCGGGAACTGAAACCGAAGCTGCATCTGGACTGCCTGACCATCACCGGCGAAACTCTCGGCGAACGCATGGCGGCGGAAACGGACGCCTATGTGGATCGTCGGGTCATCGCCGCCTCGGAGACGACCGTCGAACCGGTGGGAGGATTGGTGGCGCTGTTTGGGACCCTGGCGCCACGCGGGGCGATCCTCAAACGCTCCGCCGCAGACCAGAACCTGTTTGAAAAAGAAGGCCGAGCGGTGGTGTTCTCGTCCCTGGACGATCTGGCCGCGCGGATCGACGATCCGGATCTGGACGTCACCGCCGATGACTTTCTGGTGTTGCAAAACGCCGGACCGAAGAGTCCCTCGGGCATGCCGGAATCGGGCTACCTGCCCATTCCGTCCAAGCTAGCCCGGGCCGGGGTTAAGGACATGGTGCGCATTTCCGACGCCCGCATGAGCGGCACGGCGTTTGGAACCATCGTACTGCATGTGGCCCCCGATGCCGCATCCGGCGGCCCTTTGGCGCTGGTCCAAGACGGCGACCGCATCCGGCTCAGCGTCGAAAACAGACGCATTGATCTGCTGGTGGACGAGGCGGAACTGGAAAAGCGTCGGGCGGCCCTGGAGGCCCAGCCCAAGACGCCGCCACCCAAACGTGGCTACCAGAAACTCTACTACGACACGGTTTTGCAGGCCGATGAAGGCTGCGATTTCGACTTTCTCCAAGACACGTGAGGAGCTCCCCATGAAGGACAATCTGTACAGCTACATCAAACCGGGCCTGGTGCATTTCAAGGCCTATCCGCAGGTGATGCAGGGCCGCGACTACGTGGCCACCCTGGAAAAGATCTGCGAGGACGATTTCTGGACGGTGGTTGAGGTGGGGCCGGTCAAGGACGTGCGCGAACGGGACCGGGCGCGCAAAATGCTCGAAGTCACCGGCATGACCATCTGCTATGCCACCCAGCCCACCGTGTTGCCGCAGAAGCTCAACGCCCACCATTTCGATCCGGCCGAACGGGCCCGGGTATGGAAGATCATCAAGGGCTGCGTGGACGAGGCCTATCAATTGGGCGCCACCAACCTCCGCGTCATGTCGGGCAAGGACCCGGGCGACGAGAAGCGCGGCGAGGCCAAGAAGATCTTCGAGGATTTCCTGCATGAGATCTGTGACTACACCAAGTCTCAGGGCGATATGTTCGTCACCTTGAAGGTGTTCGACCGGGATATCGACAAGGCGGCGCTGATCGGCAGCTTCTCCGATACCCGCGACGTGGCCAAGCCGGTGTTCGAGGCCCACGATAATTTCGGTGTGCTGGCTGACCTGTCCCACTTCCCGCTGTTGCGCGAGGACCCGGAAACGGCGCTGAATATGGTCAAGGATTTCAAGATGCAGTTCCATATGGGCAACTGCGTCATTGAGGACGGGCATTACCTGTATGGTGATCTGCAACCCCGCTTTGGCGTGCCCGGCGGCTCCATCGACATGCCGGAAGTGCGCGACTTCTTCGCCTTGCTGCTCAAGATGGGGCTGTTGAAGGCCGGAGACCCGACCATTGTCAGCGCCGAAGTGCGGCCCTTGCTGGCCGAGGAAAGCTCGGCTCTGGTCATCGCCAATGCCAAGCGGGTGATCCGCGAGGCCTGGGCCACGGCCTGATCAGGTTGGGGTCTTGGGGGCTGAACGCGGTCTCCCAGGACCCCATTCTCACAGGCGAGATTCCCCCGCGACAAAGTACGCCCGATAGTCACTGGCCGTTCTCGGAACGACGCCGCCCAGCGCCGTTACATAGGAAAGGTACTGGTCGATCTTGTCGATGAACTCTTCCACATCTTCGTGGGTCTTCACATAAGGTGTTCCATTGCGCATGACGCTTGGAGAGTGAAAGCCGAGCAAAAGGGTTTCCTCTCCTTGCTTGATTACGGCATCGGTCAACTTGATCATGTCTTTGAGTGAATACCCTTCCGGGCTGAGCTGGAGGGTTTCAAACAATCCCGCATGGCTCAAAATCCCTTCGGCCCGGAGCTGTTTGACCAGTTTCGGGGCCATCAAAGGAGAAAGCCATGGGCCAAGAAAGCGCAACGGCCCAAGATAAGCCCCTGTACCGGGAATACGGAGCAGCCCATTGCCGGGGCTGTTCCAATGGGCTTTCAGACTGACCCGACGATAGTCCGGTCCCCCGTCCATCGCATAGTAGCCCGTTGCTTTGATGCTCATATCGACTTGGTACCCCAATTCTTCGAGGATCGCCCCGGTATTGGGTCCAAAGCTGTACCGCCCCCCGAGAAAAGACAGAGGTTGAATGCCGATCTTTTCCTTGATCGCTTCGGTGCAGGTCTTGATTTTTGCATATTCCAGATCGCGGGGATGATTGCCGTGGTAGCTCTCCGATGGATCATACGCAGGATCGATCGGCGGTGTGACCCAAGGATGGATATGGCAGCCAATCTCGACCCCCGATTGGGCAACGAAATCTCTGAAAACAGCGGCGCTTTCTTCGTTGGAGACAATCGGATACCCGAGCATCCAAGTCGCTTTCACGCCGTGACGGTCAAAAACGTCTTGGACTCTTCGAAGCCCGGGCACATGGGTAACCCCCGCGTTTTCAGACGAGAACGGCTTATTCCAATCGAACTCTTCTTCCGTATGGACAACAACTAACAGGCTGATGTCTCTCTTATTATTCATAAACCAATTCCTTGGTATCGGGGCGTCCATGCCTCAGCCATTTCTCGCCAGCGGATCAACATGGCTCATCCGTTGACGGACTCCTAGCTTAGGATTTGGTGATCCGGGTCGCGTGCCACAAATCGGAATTGAAAAGGGACGGAATCTATATACCGAGCCTTCACCATAGCAGGCAGAGAGTCGCTGAACTCTCCCGAAAAACTAGTGGCTCATCCAGGAAGGGTCAATGTGATTCCTTGCCGGTTCCAGCACACCGCTCAGGCAGAATCGAGGGACCAAGCGCTTGGCCATCATCCCCGGGACGGGGGAATAGACCTGCTTTCGTGCCGTTAAGCCATTTTTGGCAACGGAGAGGCCCGCAAACAAAGCGCCCGGGAACAGCTTCTGGCCTCCCGCCGCCGGAGAAGCAATCCGGAACGGAGCATCCGACCACTCCCGCGTCACCACCCTCAGGCAATCCCCCAGGCAATCGCCGAGGAACGGGTTGCGTCTTGGGCCGGACCTGCCCCAGAGACGAAAACGGCGACCCGAAGGCCGCCGCTGACAATAGATTGGCAGTCTGTCACATCAATAGACGACGAGCGCGTGTCTGGCAGGTCCGTTTGGATCCACCAGACGCGACGTATTTAGAGGCCTTCGTATTCGCCCTACCCCAACGCCTGCTTGATCGCCACATAGGCCTGCCCGATGGTCTTGTCACGCATGACCAGGCGCAGGTGGTGGCGCGACAGGGGCCGGTCGTTGGTGAAGTGCATGAACCAGCTATCGGCCCAGGCGGTATTGACGCACAGGGTCACCAAGCGGATATCGCCGCGGAACTCGTCCAGCAGCAAAAACGAATAGCGTTCGAAGATGTGATAGATCCAGGGCCAGTTGAACCGCTTGTCCAACGCCGTCACGGGGTGCGCGCCGTACAGATGATTGGAAAGCGGCAGCTCTTCCTTGGCCGAATTCGGGTTTTCCTCATAGGTGTCATACACATGGCGCAGCACAGCGGCATGGCGCGCGGGAGTGAGTACCATCACCCCGGTATTGGCCCAATCACTCACACTCTCATCGAGACCGGCGGCGCGATAGGTCTCGGCCACCATATCATCCAGGGACGTCACCCGTCCTACGGAGCGCTTGATATGAACCGTCAGATCATGGGCGCGGGACGACACCAACCCCACATGGTCGGCGGGTACCCGCGAGACCACACAGGGCGCCAAGTGGTGATTGATGAGAATATCCGTATCCAGCCAGACAACCCGGTCGTACCGAGCCACCTCGGGGTGCTCAAGGATCAGCAGTTTCTGCCAATTGGGGGTGCGCTCGGTTCCCCGGGGCGACGGGTCCAGATAGTCGCGGATGGGGATGATGTCATAGCCGTAGCGGGCGCCATAGTCCTGCCATGACGGCCGAACATTTTCGTCCCAGAACTTGAAATAGTCGTCGTCGCCGATGATGACCGTGACCAGAGCTTTGTCGTTTCGAGGCGTGCTCATGGTCGGCGTATCCCGGATTCCGGTCAGGCGGCGCGGCTGGTGGCGGCCTCGGTCAGCAAAGCATAGAGGGCTTCGGCACGGTTCGTGCCACGCAGCTTCTCGCAGACCCCGGCATCGCGCAGAAGGCGGGACACCCGGGCCAGGGCCTTGAGATGATCCGCACCGGCGGATTCAGGCGCCAACAGCAAGAACACCAGATCCACGGGATGCTCGTCGATGGATTCGAAATCGATGGGGTTTTCCAGCCGCGCGAAGACTCCGTACAGGCGCTCCAGGCTGGGCAGTTTGCCATGCGGAATGGCGATGCCATTGCCAACCCCGGTGGTGCCCAGACGCTCGCGCTCCAACAGCACGTCGAACACCGCCCGTTCGTGCAGGCCGGTAATGTCGGCAGCCCGCTTGGCCAGTTCCTGCAGCGCCTGCTTCTTACTGGTCGCCTTAAGATCGGCGATAACGCTCTCGGGACTCAGGATGTCCACGATTTCCATGGCCGTAATCCCCTTCAGCTCTCAGACCCTTCCGGGTCAATCCAACCGATATTGCCGTCCGGACGCCGATAGACCACGTTCAACCGTCCATGGGCGCGATTATGGAACAGCATCACACATTGATCGGCCAGATCCATGCGCATCACAGCCTGACTGACGGTCAGGTTGTCCACTTGGGTCGGCAGCTCGGCGATGATCACGGGCGCCTCGTCGCCGACCGGTTCGTCGACTCCGCTATCGTCCTCCGGCGCCAGCACGTATTGCTGGGCGGTGATCTTGGCTTCCGTCGCTTGATCTTTGTGATAATCCTTGATGCGGCGCTTGTAGCGGCGCAGCTGCTTATCGATGCGCTCCAAGGCGCCATCAAAAGCGCCATAGGCCTCATTGCCTTTGTTGACTCCTTGGACCACGAGGCCACGGCCCGCATGAACCTGTATGTCGGAGCGGAACTGATGCGCTTCCTTGGAGAACACGACCGTGGCATCAATGGCCCGGTCGAAATACTTTGCGACAACGGCGGAAAGGGTGTCGTCCACATGAACACCGAGGGCTTCCCCCACGTCCATGTTTTTGCCTTTAACGGTTATATCCATGCCTTGGAACTATTTCCTGTTGTTCCCGGGTCACTTACGCCGAAATCCACGTGACCGGCGCTCCGCCGGGGCGGTGGTTCGGGAGAAGGTGCGGGACATTAGAGTCAGGATCGGGGCAAGTCAAGAGCGGCTGCCGGGTCCGATCCCATAATATCCGCCTATCCCCCATTCAATTGCATTTTCTTCTGCCGACGACGATCCACCGATGAGGGGATCTTCATCGCCTCCCGATACTTTGCCACCGTTCGACGGGCAATGTCGATCCCTTCCGCACGCAGATGCTCGACAATCTTATCATCCGACAGCACTTTTTTGGGATTTTCTTCGTCAATCAGTGCCTTGATCCGGTGCCGGACGGCTTCCGAAGAATGAGCCTCGCCGCCATCCGCGGAAGCAATGGCGGTGGTGAAGAAGAACTTTAGCTCATAGATCCCGCGCGGCGTGGCGATGAATTTGTTCGATGTCACGCGGCTGACGGTGCTTTCATGCATCTCGATGGCTTCGGCGATATCGCGCAAAATCAACGGCTTCAAGTAACCGACACCCTTTGAGAAAAAGGCATCTTGCTGGCCCACCAGTTCCGAGGAAACCTTAAGGATGGTGGTCGCCCTTTGGTGCAGGGCCTTGACGAGCCAATTGGCCGTCTGAAAGCATTCGGCGATGTACTTCTTTGAGTCCTGATCCGAAGCCTGCCGCGATACCGTGGCATGATAAGCGTTATTCACCAGCACCCGGGGCAAGGTGTCGGGATTCAGCTCGATGATCCAGTCGCCGCCCGGACCGGCGCGCATGAGAATATCAGGGGTTACCGGCTGGGCCAGACCTTCGTCGCTGTAGGAAAGGGCCGGCTTGGGGTCCAAACGGCGAATCTCGCCAATCATGTCGGCCAGATCTTCCTGATCCACGTCGCAAACTCTGAGCAATCCCGGAATATCATGACGGGCCAGCATTTCCAGGTTGTCCAGCAAGGCTTGGATCGCCGGATCCAACCGGTTCTGCTCTCGAAGCTGTAGCGCCAGACATTCCCCGAGATCCCGGGCAAAGATTCCGGTCGGATCAAATTGCTGCACCTGTGCCAAGGTTCGATGAATCAGATCCACGTCGCAGCCCAGGGTCTCGGCGATCTCGTCCAGGTCGGCCCGCATATAGCCCGAAGCATCCAGATGATCGAGCAAATGCAGCGCCACCATGCGCATGACCGTATCCCCCAGCTCCATATTGATCTGCTGGATCAAATGATCGCGTAGGGTTTTGCTTTCGGCCAAGGTCCGTTCAAGGTCGCCGGTCGGGTCGGAGAAATCCGACGAACCGCCATTGCCCCAGGAATCGAAAGCCTCCCCGCCGCCAGCGGCCATGCCCGCCTCGACCTGATCACCGGGGGAATCGTTATTGAAGGTGTTGTCGTAATCCACGTCCAAGGCCGTGCCGGATTCTTCGGCAAAATCCTGGCCGGCCACCGTATCCACCTCGCTCAGATTAGGCGCATCTTCCACCGGCTCGGGTGCATCGGACGGCGTTTCCTCGGAATAGGGCCTTTCTTCTTCAACCTCAAGCAACGGGTTGCGCTCGATCTCCTGTTCGACAAAAGAGGACAATTCGAGGTTATTCATTTGCAACAGCTTGATGGCCTGTTGCAATTGCGGAGTCATGACCAGGGTTTGCGCCTGGCGGATATCCAGCCGGACGTTTAGCGCCATGGCCGTTCTCCGTGCGGGCTGGGCATGGTCACCATGGTATGAAGATCAAAGACTAAAACGTTCACCAAGATAGACGCGCCGCACATCCTGGTTGCCCACGATGTCGGTTGGCGTTCCCTCCATGAGAACCATGCCGTCGTGAATGATGTAGGCCCGGTCGATGATATCCAGTGTCTCGCGGACATTATGGTCGGTGATCAGCACGCCGATACCTCGATCCTTTAGATGGCTGACCAGATCCCGGATGTCGCCAACGGCAATCGGATCGATGCCGGCGAAGGGTTCATCAAGCAAGACGAAATGCGGGCGCGTGGCCAAGGCCCGGGCAATTTCCACCCGCCGCCGCTCTCCCCCGGAAAGGGCCAAGGCCGGGGTGCGGCGAAGATGTGTGATAGAAAATTCAGCCAGCAGGGAATCAAGCAGCGCTTCCCGCCGTTCACGGGACTTCTCCACCGTTTCCAGCACGGCGCGGATATTGCCTTCAACGGTCAGGCCGCGAAAAATGGAAGCTTCCTGCGGCAGATAGCCGACCCCCATGCGCGCGCGGCGGTACATGGGCAGGTCGGTCACGTCATGGCCGTCCATAAATACCCGCCCGTAATCGGGGGCAATCAATCCGGTAATCATATAAAAACAGGTGGTTTTACCGGCACCATTGGGCCCGAGCAGACCGACCACTTCGCCCCGCTGGATGGATAGATTGACACTGCTCACCACGGGACGCTTCTTGAAGCGTTTGCCCAGATCCGTCGCCACCAAACCTTTGTTGTCGGTGACTAGTCGTGGTGCTTCGTCGCGAATGGATGCGGCCGGTTTATCCGCGTTTTCTTTACTCTTTTTGCCGCCGCCGAGACCCATGATCATTTTTATTATTCTCCCGTCAGGTCTTTGTCAGGAGTCAACAGGCCCCGAACCCGTCCCCCTTTTTTTCCCGCTTCCACACAACTGCCCAGGCGTGAAACACCTGTCTTGAGGTTGACCGTCGCGCCACAGCCGTTGAGCTGGTTCGGTCCCCGTGTCAGGGTGACTTTGCCGATCAACTCCACGATACCCGTCGCCACTTCGTAGACCCCGCGTTCGGCGGTAATCACGTCCTCTTTGGTGACCACATGGATATTACCGTAGGCGTCCACCCGATGCACGGCGCTTTTGCTGTCTCCGGTTTCCCGCATGTGCGCAACCAGCACATCGCCGCGCAAACGCCGATCTCCGCGCACCGCCAGGGCATTGCCCCGGGCCACGGCCATGCGCTTCACGTCCCAGTATTCAATCTGCTGGTCGGCGGTGATCCGGTCCTCCTTGGTCTCCAGACGAACCCGTCCACCGGTTAAAACCATCACCGACTGAGTCACGTCGTAATAGCCCAACTGCCCATAGGCGGCCTCGCCGGGAGAGGCGATCTTCACGTCCTCTTCGGCGCGCAACTGCGTGATTTTCGTCTGGCCACCCTCGGCATCCTCATAGAAGGCCTTGAGGGTTTTCGCGCTGACGGTCAGAGTGCCTCTGGTGGCCTTGGCATTGCCTCGCGCAATGAAGACCTTGCCGTCTTGCTGCCATTCGATTCCGTCGTCTGCTTCCACTTCCAGCGGTGTGTCATTGTCGGTCCCGGTCATTCCCGTCAGCGCCTGCGCGCGGACATCCGCCTCCGCCAAGCCGAGCGTCAACAATAAGGCTAAAAGGAGCCGCCCATTCCTCACGGCGTCTCTCCCTTTAACAGGTCGCCCCGGATAACAATCTTGGTTTTACCGGTGAATTGAATGGTTCGCCCCCGATCTAGTATCTCGAATCCTTGGGCTTGCAGGTCGCCGAAGGGTCCCTGCCCGACCACCGGCTGATCGCTGCTTGCCTGATTGCGGTTCAAATCCACGCGGGCAACACTGGTACGGATTTCATAGCCGGTATCGTGGAACAGATTGACCGCGCCCTTGAGATCCAGTGACTTGGCATCTTGTGAATAGAGCCCGCTGTTGGCGGTCAATACCAGCCAGGTTCCGTCTCTCAGGGTTATATCGGCCTTGGGCATTTCCAGCTCGACCCGCTCGGTTCCGCCATCGAGATTACGGGCCAGATCCGCTGAGACGGAAAAGGCGCGGCCCTCATCATCGGCCCCCAGATAGCGGGCATTGACCATGCCCACCTGATCCACATCCCCCACTTCCATGGAGGCGATGCCAATCCGAAAGCGGTTGTCCTCGGGCTGAATGTGCGGCCAGACGGCGATCAGGGCCATCAGCACCACCGCGATAATGGGAAACAGGATTTTCAGCACCGATACCATGCGGGAGTAGTGCGCCACTTTGCGCTGACGCCGAAAGGCTTCGGCTTCAAGCTCCGCCAAGGAGGGTGCCGGACTCGCCGTGAAGGCCTTGCGCCGATTGTTGGACAGGGCGACGGATTCGGTCATCGCGCCGCGCTCCTTTTGTTGGCGGGGGCCGATCTTGCCGGGCGACAGAAAATGGCTGGAGAATCCGGACGCGTCAAAACCTCGATCCCATGGTTTGTGCTATGCGGTAGTATGAGGGGTCGAGAGCAGGATTTCAAGAATCGTGCCAAATATAAAAAACAGCTATTGCCTCAATGGCTCAGGATGTCTGGGTCTTCCCAGCCATCCAGGTCCAAAAGCCCCCGGGTCGGCAGGAAGCGGAAACAGGCCTCGGCCATTTCCCGGCGCCCTTCGCGATCCAGCAATTCATCCAACCGGTCGCGCAAGCGATGCAGGTAGAGCACGTCCTGGGCCGCGTAATGCTGTTGGTCTTCGGTCAGGGTCGCGCTGCCCCAATCGGATTGCTGCTGCTCCTTGGACACTTCGGCGCCGACCATGTTGGAAACCAGGTCCTTGAGCCCGTGGCGCTCGGTATTGGTACGCACCAGCTTCGAAGCGACCTTGGTGCAATAGATCGGGGCGCAAAGAACGCCGAGGTACTTGGACAAAATAGCCACGTCGAAGCGGGCGAAATGGAAGATCTTGGTCACCGCCGGATCGGCCATCAGCGCTTTCAGGTTCGGTGCTTCATAGCTGCTTCCCGGTGGGAAATGTACCAGATGGCAAACCTCGTCGCCGGCCGAAAGCTGGACCACGCACAGGCGGTCCCGGTGCGGGTTGAGGCCCATGGTTTCGGTATCCACGGCCACGCTGTCGCCGAAGTTCAGTCCCGGGGGGATATCACCCACATGCAGTTCGATCTTCACGATATGACCGATCCTATTCCAACACCAAGAAATAACCCATTGAGACTCCAGAAAACCCCGCAAAAGAACGCGGAAAGTCGTTTTGGAATCGTCACGGACAACCTAGCGAAGCCCGGCAAAAAGGGCAACCGGGAATCCGCCCGCCCGGCGTCCGGGCGGTCTGTTTTCGGATGAGCAGAGAAGAAAAATGGTGCCCAGGAGAAGACTAACGGGCCCAAACGGCTAACTCATTGAAACGACTCAAAACCGTTGTCGCCTCACTTGAGCTTTGTGTACCAGCGGTGTGTACCATGCGTCAATAGCCACACGGATCAGAGGGCTGCACTGTGGTTTGTTTCACCAAGCGGCGTCAAAAAATAGGGCGTTCAGTAGTGATCTTCTGGGTCAGGATTCAACATCGCGTCCCATTCGTTGATAGGGCCGTCACCACGCTTTCTTCCGGCCTTCTCCATTGCTTCCATCATTGGCCGCATTTCCTCCATCAGCTTAGCGTTTTCCTCGGGGGTACGCGGTTCGGGTTCAGGGCTATCAGCGTACTCCCTCCAATTGGGGACGCATTTGTCCCAGATGGCCTCGGATACCATCCCCTCTCCTCGCCAAGGGTATTTGAGGAAGGACGCCGTGCCCGACGTTTTGTCGGTTTGATCCCACCTGTCGGCAATCATCTTGAGATCGGCTTTGAGTTTTGCAGGATGGACAAATACTTGGTTTGGCTGCATGAAAAGCGGAGCGACCTGTTTGTGGAACTTGTCACCCGACGTGAAAACGCGGCAGAACGGAAGGTAGTAAAGGTACTGTAGGTCGATAACGTTTGAGGCTCTGGTACTGAGCATGTCCATTGCCAACCCCACCGCAAAGAACGTGTTCACCGCATAACAATAGACAGCATACGGGGCGTAACGGCGAACGGGTGGTTTTCCAAGCAGCTTCCATCGAATGACTACCCGCTGGAAGAACTTGTCGTCACCCGGCACCAAGTTCTCGACCACATTCTTGAGCAGCCGGAATTGCCCGCCGCCACCATCACACATCCGGTTCACTGTAATCGCCAGTTCATCGAGATTGGTGAACGGCTTCTGTCCCTTTGGCTTGGATTTGCTGTAGGCTTGGTTCAACTTCGTAAGGTCGATTTCCTTGATCGAGTCCCGCCACCTGTCAGCCAGTCCCTCCTCAAAGTCGTTGAAACGTCCTTCCTGCCATCGCCGCATGGCTTTATCTTCGGGGGATTCCTCAAACAGTACGCCCGTCTTTCCTTCGCTTGAGGTGACGTGTTTTCCCCCGCCGAGCATCACGCGCCCGTCCATGGGAACCTGCTTGCCTAACAGGTTGTGGTACCAAATTTCGCTGTGGTGGATGTTCTGATAGGTGTTGATCGGGCTGAACTTCTTTGCCAACCGCTGGACTTGGTCCGCAGATAGCTGAAGATCAGAAGGCTTCTTTTTGAGATCGGCCATGATCTCCATGAACAGGGTAGGGGTGCGGTTGATGTTGTAGAGATTTGTAAGCCATTCAGCCTCCCGCTCGGCAAACGAATGAATGGCCGACTTGTCGAAAATCAGGGTTGGCCCCATTTCCTCTTCTCAACCTTGTCCAAAGCTTTCACCCGTACCGCTCTCGGTAGAAACCATAGCCTAACCCGGCGGTAATGGCGAGGTAACGCAAGGGGCCGATTTGATCCGATGAAAAATCGAAGACGTCCATCAGGACGTACACCTCGAACAACGCGCCGCCCAGTCCAAACACCAGACCGAACATCCCGCCTGCAATTGCGTACTGTTGAATCTTGTCGGGCGACCCGACCCGAAACACTCTGCTGAGGAACTGCAGAACAAAGACCAAGGCGATGTAACCAATAAGGATCATCGCTCCGTTCCCAGTTGGATCGTCGCTCACAAGCCCCGCATCTTCATAGGCACCGTACACCGCGCTACTTCCCAGCCCCTACTCCCCACGTTGCGCGGCTTCATTGTGCGCCTGGACCTGCCGCCATAACGCGGCCTTTCCGTGATCGTCCTCCAGGGCGCTCATGAAGGCATCGAACACGTCGCCCGCCAAGGCGGCCACCTGCCTGTCTGTAAGTCTCTCGGGGCCGTTCCTGAGCGATTTCCAGGTCGCTTCGAGGTAGGCGGCGACATTGGCTTGACGGGTCTTTGCTTCGCTGGAGTCGGAAGTCTGAAGGGAAATCTTCAGTTCGCTGGCCTTCGGGGCCACCGTCTTCGTAACCGTTTTCTCACCAAGGGGAATGGTGAGCGTTATCCCTCGCGCTTGATCAAGCACGTCCAGCGGTATGCGCTGGCGGAAATAGTGTTTGGAAGAACCTTCTCGTTTCATCGGACGAACAACTCGCAATAACATCTTGTGCCCCACCTTTGTGTACCAGTTGGGTGAGGCGAGCCCCCTGACAACAGGGAGTTTTCATGTTTTCAACGAGTTAGAAAGGGAATGGTGCCCAGGAGAAGACTCGAACTTCCACGACCTTGCGGCCACAGGCACCTGAAGCCTGCGCGTCTACCAATTCCGCCACCTGGGCACAGCGTTCGGACCGGAACTTCAGGTCCCACCGTCGCTGGGGCCCTTGACGTACCGACCTAGCGGAAGGATGTCAACATCATTTCATCAAAGACTTCGGTTGAGGTTGACGCCACTCCCGCCAGGGGATAATGGAAATCAAGGAAAACCCAAGGGCCTTTCAAGGGGAGTTCAAGCCGATGGTCGCGCAGCTGCAAAACAGACTGGTTACGGTATTCGGCGGGTCGGGATTCGTCGGACGGCATATTGTTCGGCGATTGGCGGCTCAGGGAGCGCAAGTCCGTATCGCCGTGCGCGACCCGGAAGACGCCTTGTATCTCCGCACCTGCGGCGAGGTGGGACAAGTGGTGGCGATGCCCGCCGACGTGACCGATCCGGCTTCGGTGCGCAGCGCTCTTGAGGGCGCCGACATGGCGGTCAACCTGGTCGGTATCCTGTCGCCCTGGGGCAAGCGCACCTTTGAGAAAGTTCATCTGGAGGGCGCCCGCAATGTGGCGACCGCGGCGGCTGCGGTCGGGATCCAATCGTTGGTCCATATGTCGGCTATTGCCGATGAGGCCACCGGCTCCGAATATGCCCGCACCAAGGTCGCCGCCGAAAAGGCCGTGCGCGAGGCCTTCCCCGCCGCGGTGATTTTGAAGCCGAGCGTCATCTTCGGCCCCGAAGACGATTTCTTTAACCGCTTTGCCACCCTGGCCCGCTTCACGCCCCTGCTGCCGGTGTTGGGCTGCCCCTTCCCGCCGAAGATCAACCTGGGCGCCCTGACCGGCGACGAGGCTCCTTTGGTGGATCTGTTCGGCGACGGCGGCACCCACATGCAGCCGGTCTATGTGGGCGACGTGGCCGATGCGGCGATCAAGGGTCTGACCGACTCGGCAACCCGGGGAAACACCTATGAACTGGGAGGTCCGCGCCGCTATTCCTACAAGGAACTGATGGAGCTGGTGATCACTCATACGGGCCGCGACCGGTGGCTGATGCCGATGCATTCCCTGTTCATGGGCATGGCCGCCTGGTTTATGGAGTTTCTGCCCAAACCCATGGTCACCCGCGACCAGCTCAAGTTGCTGGGCCATGACAATGTGGTTTCCATGGGTGCCAAGACCCTGGCCGATCTGGGCATTGAGCCCACGGCCGCGGAAGGGGTTCTGCCCGGCTACCTGAGCCGCTACAAGCACCCGCTGCACCAGCGGCTGCGGGAGAGCTGAAGTTACGGCCTCAGAAAATCAAAAGAGCGGACGCCTCAGTTTTCCTCGAGATCGTCGGGCAGGGCCTGGGCGGCGCTGACGATGATTTCGCCAAATTCGCGCAGGAAGACCGACCCCCTCACCGTGCGCTGCATGAGAACGCTGCGGCGGTCGGCTTCATCAACCTTGCGGCGGACCAGTTCCAATTCGCTGAGCCGATCAATGGCCCGGGTGATGGCCGGCTTTGATACGTTGAGGATCTGCGCCAAACCCCGCACCGTATGCGGCGGCGGCGTCAGATAGATGGTCAACAGTACCGCCATCTGACGTGCGGACAGATCCGGTGCCTCGCGGCTGACACTGGTGACCATGGCCCGGCGCCACAGGTCCAGCGCCTTCAATTCGGTCAGATCAACCCCCACGGCCGCCTCCAAAACGTTGCATTAGCGCAATTGTTACCGCGTTGAGAAAGCGGGGGCAAGAATGATTTTCATCGAGAACCGGCACGATCGTAGCGTTGCTCCAGCAAGGCAAACAAAGCTCGCAACCCTTGCGCTTCACCACCCTCCGGACGCCCGGGACGCGAGCCACCGTTCCAGGCCATCATGTCAATGTGAATCCAGGGAATTTCCGCTCCGACAAATTCGCGCAGGAAGAGAGCGGCGGTAATGGCACCGCCGTATCGGCCTTCCGCATCATTGGTGAGCATGGCTGTCTTGCCATCGATTTTAGGTCGATACGGATCCCACAAAGGCAGCCGCCAGAGGGGGTCGCCCTGCGCCATTCCGGCTTTCAGCAGATCATCGGCCAGCGAATCGTCATTGCAGAACAAGGCGGGCAGATCGGTGCCCAAAGCCACCCGCGCCGCGCCGGTCAGGGTGGCGCAGTCGATAATGATCTCGGGCTTGTCGGCACTGGCTTCGGCCAGGGCATCGGCCAGCACCACCCGCCCCTCGGCATCCGTATGGCCGATCTCTACCGTCTTGCCGTCCCGGGTGGGAATGACATCCATGGGCCGCATGGCCTCGCCGGAGACGCTGTTTTCCACCGCCGGGATCAGCACCCGCAGGCGCACCGGCAATTTCGCATCCATGATCAATTGCGCCAGGCCCAGCACATGAGCCGCCCCGCCCATGTCCTTTTTCATCAGCTTCATGAACTCGGCGGGCTTGATGTCCAGGCCGCCGCTGTCGAAACAGACGCCTTTGCCGACCAGCGTGACCTTGGGGGCGGTTTCGTCGCCCCAGGTCAGATCAATCAGGCGCGGTTCCTGTGCCCCGGCCCGTCCCACCGCATGGATGGCCGGATAGTTCTCGTTGAGCAGGTCGCCGCCGATGATCGCCTGCACCTTGGCCCCATAGGCGCGCGCCACCTCGGCAGCGGCATCGGCCAGATCCGCCGGCCCCAGGTCGGCGGCGGGGGTATTGATCAGATCGCGCACCAGACAGACCGCCTCGGTCATGCGTCGCACCCGGTCGCGATCGCAGCCGTCCGGCCAGCACAGGCGGGCCGTGGGCTTGGGCAGGGTCTTGTAGCGATCAAATCGATACAGACTCAGGGCCCAACCCAGTGCCACCTCGTCGCCCGCGTCTTGGGACTCCAGGTCATAAATGCCCTCGGGCAATGACTCGGCGAGCAGGGACCAGGTCCATAGATCTCCGGTGACCGGATCGGGCTTGTCGCCCAGCCCCACCAGCATGCGGCCCAAGCCGCCCGAGGCCCCGGGCAGGGGGCAGGTCTCTCCGGCCTTGGCGGTAAACCCGGTGGCCGAGACCCAGTCGGCCCAGTCCCCGTGGTCGGCTTTCCAGTTCTCCAACGCGTCGGCGCGCAGAGACGTCAGGGGGACCGCTTCATCGGTGGTTTCACACAGGGTGGTGGTCCGGTCGCTCATTCTATCTCCTTGATGGCGCATCGTTCAAAAACAAAGATATGGTAAGCTGTACGACCGGCGGCAATGGGTCGTCAACGCCCGACCCTTGCCGCCCGGGTATTCGGTCCCCACATCTTACGCGAGGTGTGACAAGAGCCATGGCCCATTTCGTCCTCAATAGTGACGATATCGACCGCTTCATCGAAGAGCGGACGGCCAGGCTCGACTCTGTAACCCGGGCCTGGTCCAAACGACATCTGCGCGCCGCGTTACTGGCCGATTGCCGCTGTGCCGAGCGCTCGCTGCCCACCCCCCTGCCGGACCGCCTGGACATCAAGAGAAACCGTCGGACCGCCCGCCGCCATGGCATCGCCGAAGCCTGGTTCACGTTGGCCCCCGATTGCGAAGAAGAGGTCATACGTGTCCTTGATTGGCTGGCTGCCCTACCGGAAATCGATCCGCGCCTGGCCGCCAAGCGATCACGCATTTCCATGATCGATGCCCAACGCCACGCGGAACGCTGGCATGCCCAACTGGCTAAGAGCCGCAAGAAGATCGTCGCCGAGGATGATCCCCATGGGCTCGACGAAATCCTGAAACTGGAAGATGGCTGGCATTGGGTCTGCCTTGGTTCCCCGGGAGCCCTGGACTATGAAGGGGCCTGGATGCGCCATTGCGTCGGCGATGGTGCCTACGACAGCCTACGCACGCGGATCTATTCCTTGCGCGATTACAAAAACCATCCTCACTGCACGGTGGAATTCGAACCCACCCGGCGCAGCGTCCATCAGGCCAAGGGTCACGGCAATGAGGAGGTGCCACCCAAATACCGGGATGCGGTGGAGCGCCTGCTCCGCTACCTGAAACCCGAACGGGTCAGTGCCCGACTGACTGAATTCGTGCTGACCGAAGACGGTCGTATCCTGCGCCTGTCTCAAGCCGCAGACTGGCCCGAAGGCACGCGGGTCCGCCGCAATCTGGTGCTGACAGGACGCAACGATGTCTCGGCTTTGCCCGACGGACTGCGCGTATCGGAATCGTTGGTGCTGGCCAACAGCGGCCTGCGCCGCCTGCCGCGGGATCTGCGTATCGGCCTATCCCTCACCGGATTGGCCTTGTCGCCGGTGGAAGAGCTGCCCGAGGGCTTGTATGTGCGCACTCTCAATTTGGAGGACAGTCTGGTCAAAACCATCGCGCCGGGTACCCGAGTCCTGAAGGAACTGACCTTGTTTAATTCGGTGCTGAGGGAACTGCCGGAACAGTTGATCATCGGGCAGCTACTGCTGTTCGATGGCGCGGCCTTGCCGTTTTTACCTCGTGACCTGGAGGTGGCGGGCTGCCCCATCGGCGAACAGGTACGCGGTCGACTGCCGGAGACCCTGGTTGCGGTAGGCGATGTCACCTACACGGACATGGCCATCGATGGCTCGGAGGTAATCACCGTATACGGGCGCCTGAGCTATGCCGGATGGGACAATCCCACCTTCCCAGGGGACCTGACGGTTCACGGAACTTTGGACCTGAAACACGCGTTGTTCGACCACGGCGCCCCCCAAGGCCGGGTCACCGTTCACGGGGATCTGGACCTGCGTGGCACCGATATCATCCGCCTGCCGGAGGACTGGAAAGTCTTGGGACGGGTGCTCCGGGATTGATTTTCTTGGACTTATTTCAAAGGGTGCTTAAACTCACGTTCCCATAAAGGTTCACGATACGGGAAGAGTGCAGGGGATGTTGCAGACGGCCCTCGGATCGGCCCTGGTCGCTCGCCAATACGGGATTCTGCTGGCGGCGGACAGCATCGAAGAGGATTTCGCCAGCGGCGAAATCCGCGACCGCGACTCTTTTATCCGTTTTTTCGACAAGCATGGCGTGCTGACCCGGTTCAAGCGGGTCAAGGGCAAAGACCTGGAAACCCGAGGCTATATTTTCCCCTGCGTGGCGCCGTTGCAAGACGGCGGCGCCCTGGTGCTGGCGGGCATGGCCCCGCGCGAGGAAGGCGAAGCCCCGGCCATCGCCACCATTGATCCCGCCGACCCATCGGGCAAGGTCGAGGTCATTCCCCTGGATGACCTGCAGGCCCGCTGGACAGGCCAGGTGGTGCTGGTCACCAGACGCAGCGGCCAGCGGTCCATGGACCGCCCCTTCGACTGGGACTGGTTCATCCCCGAACTGCATCGCTACAAATGGCTATTGATCCTGACCCTTTTGGTGTCGCTGATTCTGCATGCCCTGTCTTTCACGCCGATCATCTTCATCCAGATCGCGCTGGATAAGGTCATCGGCTACAAGGCCACCTCGACCCTGGCGGTATTGACCGGTGGGGTTCTGCTGGCCTTGATGTTCAATGGCCTATTGGGATACGTGCGCGAATACCTGGTCCGCTTTGTTTCGGCCGCCATAGAGGCTCGACTCTCCGGCGATGCCTTCGACAAACTGCTGGCCATGCCGGTGCATATGTTCCAAGGCCAGGATGCCACAAGCATCGAGGAAGGGATTCAAGGTGCTGGAACCCTGCGCGGTTTCCTGGCCCGCAAGGTATTGGGCGGGTTGTTCGATCTGACCTCGCTGCTGGTCTTCCTGCCCATTCTGTTCGCCTATTCCATTCCCATGGCATTGCTGGTGATCGGGTTCGCCGTGGTCATGGGCGGCGCCTCGCTGGCCTTCAAGGGCGTCGAAAAAGGCCGTGCCCGTGCCGCCGGACAGAAAGAGCATGTGAAAAACGTGGTGCTGCGCGAGACCGTCGCGGGCATCGACACGGTCAAGACCTTGTCCCAGGAGACCACCCAGCGGCGCGCCTGGCGCCAGGCCGCTGCCGTGGCCATCCGGGCCCAGGGGGATCGGGAAAAGATCTCCGCCATGTCCAATCAGGTGAACTCGGTGCTGCAGCAGGCCATGACCGTGGCGATCATCTTCGTCGGCATCCAGTTGGTGTTCGGCGGCCTGATGTCGGCGGGTGCGCTGATCGCCGTCAACATGATGGGCAGCCGGGTGGTCCGTCCCATTGTCCAGGCCATCTCCGGCATCGCCGAACTGGACCGGGTCAAGGCGGCCATGGAACAGTTGGGCATGATCTGGAATTCGCAGCCTGAACGGGCCGGATTCGGTGTGCAGAAAACCATCCAGGGGCGCTACGAACTGGTCCATGCCTCGGTGGAATTCGGCGAACATGTGAAGGCCCTGGACAATATCACCCTGACCATCCCCGAACGCCGTAAGATCGCCGTGGTCGGCCCGGCGGGATCGGGAAAATCCACCTTGTTGCGGGTCTTGCAAGGTCTGACCCGGCCGACCTCGGGCACCTTCGAGGTGGATGGCACGCCCTTTGCCAACCTGGATCTGGAGCAGTTTCGCAAGCAGGTGGCGCTGGTCACCAGCCGACCGTCGTTCTTTACCGGCACCATCGAGGAGAATCTGCGCCGGGTGCGGCCCAATGTCAGCAAGCGAGAATTGGAAGAAGCCCTGCGCCTGTCCGGCCTTAGCGATGCTCTGCCGCGCATTCCCCATGGCCTAGCGGCGCAGATCGACGAGCGGGCCTCGACCCTGCCCAATGCCTTTCGCCAGATTCTGGCCATTGCCCGGGCGCTGGTGTCCGACCCCAACGTGCTGTTGCTCGACGAGGTCTTCGCCGTCCTGGACAAGACCCAGCAGTTGGTCTTGCACCTGAACCTGGATGAGATCGCCGCCAACCGCACCTTGATTCTGGTCTCTCAGGACATCGACCTGATTGATGACTTCCACCGCATCATCGTGCTGGATGACGGCAACCTTGCCGGCGACGGCACCCACGAGCAATTGCTCAACAGCTGCGCCACCTACAAGGAAATGTGGATGATCGAGCGCGAGCTGACCTGGCGGGAGCACAAGATGTCATGAGCATCAGATCCTTCCCCAGAGGCGAGTTCATTTTCCGCGAGGGCGAGACCGGCGGCTACGCCTATATCCTGCAATCGGGTGAGGTGGAGATCGTCAAGAGCACGGCCAAGGGACCGATGGTGCTGGGCACCGTGGACAAGGGCACGCTGTTCGGCGAGATGGCGATCATCGATGAGAGCCCGCGTAGCGCCTCGGCCCGCGCCAAGACCGACGTGGAGGCCCTGGAAGTCAACCGGGACGCCTTTTTGCAGCATATTTCCCGCAAGCCCGATGCCGCCCTGAGCCTGATGACCCGACTGGCCACCTATGTGCGCTCCACCAACCTGAACACCATCCATGCCGGGGACGGCTTGCATGCGGTCGATGACCAGGACCAAACCGAACATGAACCCAATCGGGCCCTGACCGATATCATCGACGATACGGACGCCATCTATGACGCCAAGCCGTCGCGTCCGACCCTGCTGACCGGTATTCTGGTTCTCGTCTTCGTGCTGGTGGCGGTTGTGTTCCTGTCGGTAACCTTTGTCGATACCACTGTCTCGGCACGCGGCAAGTTCGGCACCACGGTGCCCAACGTGATCGTCCAGGCAACCACCGGATCGGTGATCGAGGATCTGTTGATCCGACGCGGCCAGGTGATCAAGAAGGGCGACGTGGTGGCCAAGCTGGACGGCACCTACATCCGCGCCAACCTGAAAGTGGAGGAAGACCAACTGGCGGCCATTAACAAGCGCATCCTGCGCATTTCCACCGAGCAGTACCTGATTAACTCGGGCGAGGAAATTCCACGCGGGCTGGACTTGGACGAAGTCAGTCTCGACATTCTGTCCAAGCGATTGGATGAATACCGTTCCCGCCAGGCTTCTTTCGATGCCGATGTATCCAAACTCAAGCAAGAGATCTCCTCGGCCAAATCGGCGGTGGTCATCGCCAAGGAGCAGCTGAGCGTCAAACAGCGGATCGAGGATGCCCGCAAGGCCCTGTTCGACAAGAAAATCGGCTCCCTGCTCAATTATCTGACCGCCCAGGACGACCGGCTGGCAGCGAAAAAGGAGTTTGCCGAGACCATCAACACCGTGAAAAATTTAAGCAGCGAACTGGTCTCGGCGGAGGCCGAACGGCAGGCCTTCGTTGCCGAATGGTCCGCCGATCTGGCCGAGCAACTGGCCAAGGAAGAGGAAGCCAACAGCGAGATTCACGAAGAGGTGGTCAAGCTGCAACGGCAAACCCAGGACCTGACCATGCGCTCGCCGGTGGACGGGGTGGTGCTGGATTTGCCGTCGGTTACCGTCGGCTCCATCGTCAAGGAAGGCGAGCCCATGCTGACCTTGGTGCGCACCAACGTGCCTTTGGCGTTGGAGGTGGACGTGGATCCCAAAGACGTCAGCGACCTGCGTATCGGGGCCGATGTGTCGGTCAAGCTTGACGCCCTGCCCTTCCAACAGTTCGGTGACCTGCCTGGTAAATTGATTTTTGTTTCCAACGATACTTTCCCCGAGTCGCTGGATGGGGAAAAGGGCGCCTGGTATCGGGGCCGCGTGGAAATCAGCCCCGAAGACATCCGCGCACTGCCCAAGGGCTTTCACCTGACGCCAGGTATGTTGGCCACCGCCGACCTCAAGGTCGGGCAACGGCGACTCGTTACTTACTTCACCAACCCCATCGTGAAGAATTTCCAACAGTCGTTCCAAGAACCGGACTGATCGGTCAATTACACATCAATTCAATAATTTATTTTCGTATCACAAATTTCATTGTGATATCGTAATTTTTCCGTTGACTCACGGTACAACCGCGCTACCCTTTTGGATGAGCATCGAGGCCGTGGGATTGTTTTTTCAAAGACAAGGTCTCGTTCTGAAGGAGTTAAACACCCGTCACATGAATCGTCTTTTTTCGAACGATAACAATAGGGAGGGCAGTTAATGGCTGAGCCAGGATTTGCTCCAATAGACGAAGTCGCTACCGAAGCTT
This sequence comes from Magnetospira sp. QH-2, assembly GCF_000968135.1. Classification (NCBI taxonomy): domain Bacteria; kingdom Pseudomonadati; phylum Pseudomonadota; class Alphaproteobacteria; order Rhodospirillales; family Thalassospiraceae; genus Magnetospira; species Magnetospira sp. QH-2. Next base: position 3,384,815 of record NZ_FO538765.1, read on the forward strand.
TCAACGGTGCCATGGCCGATGGCGCATCGCCCGAGGAGGCCTTTGACGCCGCCGCGGAAGCCGTAACCAATCTGGCCGCCGAGGCCGGCGTACCCGCCGAGGCCATCGAGGCCGATCTGTCGGCCGCACGCGAAGCCTTTGATGGCGCGATGGCCGACGGTGCTTCCCCCGAGGAAGCCATGGGCGCCGCCCGCGAAGCCGGAGGTCAGGCCGCCGCCGACTGGGCGGAACAGAATGAACCGGAAGGCGATATGCCACCGCCCGAAGGGGACATGCCGCCACCCGAGGGTGAGGCGCCGCCGCCCGAAGGGGACGCTCCGCCGCCACCCGAGGGCGACATGGCTCCGCCGGAAGGTGAGGCCCCGCCACCCGAGGGGGATATGCCGCCACCGGAAGGCGAGGGCGATCCCATTGGCGATGCCGCCATGCAGGCCTTTGACCAGGCCATGGCCGATGGCCTGCCGCCGGAACAGGTCTTCGAAGCCGTCGCCGATGCGGTGATGGAAGCGGGAGAGGCCGAAGGCATCCCCCCAGAAGACATGCAAGAAGGTCTGGACGCCGCAGGGGAGGCCTTTGGTGCCGCCATCGCCGATGGTGCCTCGCCGGAAGAGGCCATGGAATCGGCCATGCAGGCCGCCGAGGCGGCTGGACCGGAAGGCGAAGGCGATATGCCGCCACCCGAAGGCGATATGCCGCCGCCCGAGGGTGAGGCCCCACCGCCGCCCGAAGGTGAAGCGCCGCCACCCGAAGGCGATCATGCCGAGGGCGACGATCCCATCGGTCAGGCCGCCCAGCAGGCCTTTGAACAGGCCATGAATGACGGACTGCCGCCCGAGCAGGTCTTTGAGGCGGTCGCCGATGCGGTGATGGAAGCGGGAGAGGCCGAAGGCATTCCACCAGAAGACATGCAGCAGGGCATCGATGCCGCTGGCGAGGCATTCCAGACGGCCATGGAAGAAGGCGCCGATCCGCAAGGAGCCTTCGACGCGGCCATGGAAGCCGGATCGGAAGCCGGGGACCAACCGCCGGAAGGCGAGCCCCCCATGGACGAAGGCGGTATGCCGCCGCCGGAAGGGGAAGGCGACATGCCGCCACCGACCGACATGCCGCCGCCGGACGATGGCATGGGCGACGCCTTGGACGCCGCCTTGGGTGGCGACCCCGCCGGTGGCGACATGCCCCCGCCGCCGCCCAGCGATGCCGACATGGCCCTGGATCAGGCCATGGCTCAAACCGAGGCTGCCGGGTCCGAGCCGCCGCCGCCGGAAGGAGACATGCCACCCATGGATATGCCACCGCCGGAAGGGGAAGGCGAGCATCCGCAAGAACCTGGGATGGACGATACAGACGTGGTCTAGATCACGTCGGGTTTGATCGGATTCGATTGGACACGACACGCGCCAAGGCCCGTTTGTACCCGCGCAATAAAAATGGAAAACCCCGCCGCACCGGCGGGGTTTTTCGCGTTTCAACTCAGGGCGGCCCCCCCAAAAGAGCTTTCCTTGTATCATTCCCATATGGCTGGGATTACACTGTACCTATAGCGGAGGTTTTCCAACAGTGACCTCAACCACCAACATTGAGCACGAGCGTATGATCTACCGCTGCCGGTCGATCATCGATACCGCGCGCGGCGGCCAAATCGATCACCATACGGTTATCGAATTGGACTTTCTGATCAAGGAAGTGCGTGAGCACTTGGACTACTGTATCCGCAAGATCAAAGAGGGTGAACGGACAGAATCCGCTCAGTTGGCCCTTGCCTTCGACCACCTGCTCATCGCCCGCGATGGAATCAAGGACAGCCAAGCGAACTTCTTGTTCCATCACCATATGGCCTCGGCCATGACATTTTTGTCCGAGCACCATCAGGTGTTCCAGATGAACAAACCCGCGCTTCAGTCTTCCTTGCTCATGCAGCTGCTCGACGATCCAAACGCGGGGCCTCGCTCAGCTATTGAGGAAGCTCCAACCAGAAAGTAGCCCCATCGCCGGGCTTGCTCCGCACATTCAGGGTGCCGCCCATGGCCTCAACCATTTTCTTGGTGGCCGTCAATCCGACACCGGCACCCTCGATGGCACCGGATTTCCGATGCAAGCGATTGAACGGCTCGAACAACTGTTCATGTAAGTCTTCGGGGATTCCCTCCCCCGTATCGGTGACAAAGATCCCCAAATGGCCGTTCTCCATATCTTTCGTCGACAGGGTCGCCGCGCCGTTTTCACGGTTATATTTGATCGCGTTGGAAAGCAAATTGAAGAGAACCCGTTTCAGGAGCATTGGGTCCGCTGGCACATGGGTATCTGAATCAACATCAAAGATCAGCGACACCTGGTATTCCTCGACAATGTCATTAAGAGAGTCCCGCAGATCATTGCAGAGTTCGGCAATCCGAACCGGTCGTATACTCGGCGCCAATTTCCCAGACTCGATATGCTCCAAGTTGAGCACTTGATCGATCAACTCCAGCAAGACCTTCCCGGCGGAACGGATATGCTGGACCTGATTCATTTGACGAACCGATAAAGGGTCCTTCTTGCTGGATTCCAGTACCTGAGCGAACCCCAATATGGCATTCATCGGCGTGCGCATTTCATGGCTCATGGATGCCATGAAATCCGACTTGACGCGCAAGGCCTCCTCCGCCGCGTTTTTGGCGACGATCAACTGTTCTTCGGCATTCTTTCGGTTGGTGATATCCGTTTCGATGGCCATGAACTTTGTCGTCCCTTGGGCATCGGTGAACGGCTGGCAATCAATCTCGATCCAATAGGGGTTTCCGGACTTCATATAGTTGAGAATTTCGACCCGGAAGGGCTCGCAATTGCGCAGCTTGGCGCCGATGTAGCGGACAGTTTCGGGATCCGTACCCGGCCCTTGCAACACTTGTCCTGGCGCCTTGCCGAGAAGATCGTCGAGATCATATCCGGTCAGTCTTTGAAATCCATCGTTGACCCATTCCACCTTGCCCAGACGATCGGTGACAACCACCCCGTTGACCGTTTCTCGGGCGATGCGTGCCAGCAGTTGGTTTTCTTGTTCCGTTACCGAAAGGCGGTCCCGCAATTCCAGCCACTTGTTGGCGGCGGAAATGGTCGACCCGACGATCACGGCGCCGATGACATTGTTCAACAGCAATATGGGACCGGCCGCTTTTAGAATGGCGATACCGGTATTGAAATCCGCGCTGACGAAGAAGGCCGGAAGCACAAAGAGCGTTCCTCCGGCCCCCAACCCCATCAGCATCGGGAGCGATACTCCCCGATTGGCCCGGGACAGATAGTGTCCCGCCAGGGCGCCAAACAAGCCATAAAGCAAAAACCCGATGACTCCGCCGAAAGCCACCGGTCCGCCAACCACGTACCAGCGCACCAGGGATCCGATGAGGGTCGCGAACGCCGCGCCAATCGGTCCGGCAAACACGCCGGCCAGAATCGCCGGGCCGCCCCGGGGATCAAACGTGGCTCCTTGCGGAAGCTGGATCGGATCCAGCATGACCGTCGCCGCCATGCAACCGAAGAAAACCCCCAAAATGACGGACCGAAATGCCTTGGCTTTGGCGGTTTCCGTGAATTGGCGCAGCAAGATATAGACGGACGCCAATAGCGCCAGAAGACCAAATCCTTGAAAAATATCGATGATCGTATCGAACATGGGATCCGGGCCCAGGCGTGAATCAGCCAACAAGATTGCAGTGCTGTTTTATACACTGTCCGGATCGTTCCTGTGAACAAGCGGTTTTGGCCCTTGGGCGCGACGCCTTTACCCCTTCTTCGCCCGCTTGGTCATCTCTGCCTGACGCTGTCTTGCTTCCAAGGTCCAATGGCTCTTGATGAAGGCCAGTACGGCCCAAATCTGATCATCGGTGAGTTGGTCCGCGAAGCCGGGCATAGCACTGATAACGCCCTCGGGCATCAGGGCCTGCCCCCCCAGTTTGACGTAGTCGAACAACAGAAAATCGTCATGGTGCCAGGTATGGCCGGAGGTATCATGGGGTGGCGCGGGCAGGCTGCCATCTTCCTTGCGCACTTTCCAGTCCGGGGTTTCGCCCTGAAGGTTATCGCCATGGCAGGCGGCACAGGTCTCGGCATAGACGACCTTTCCAAGCGCCACTTGATCGGGATCATCGGGACTGCCCGGCACCCCAGGCGCTCCGGCCACCATGATGTTGGCATAGACTCCCGCCAAGCCGGTCAGCACCAGCGCCACCAGCACATAAGCCCATTTGAAGCCACCCATGGGTCGCCTCCCGTTGATTGTTTCCTTGAGTATAAGGCCGCCTCAGTCCCGGTGATAGGGATGGCCGGTCAAAATGCAGTGAGCGCGATAGACCTGCTCGGCGACCAAGGCGCGGACCATCAGATGCGGCCAGGTCATGGTGCCCAGGCACAGCAAGAGATCGGCCTTCTTGCGGACCCTGTCATGCAGCCCGTCGGCGCCGCCGATGACAAAGGCCACGTCCCGGCCCATATGACGCCATTGCTCGTAGCGCTCGGCGAAGCCGCGGGTGGTGAGGGATTTACCCTTTTCGTCCAGGGCGATGATCAGCGATCCATCGGGTACCGCCCCCAACAGCAATTCCGCTTCTCTGGCTTTGAGTTTGTCGGGGGGCAAACGCTTCTTTTCCTCCACCTCGCGCAGTTCGAGGGGAAAAGGAAGCCTGCGGGCGTAGCGCTCGAACAAAGAGCGTTCCTCCCCATGGCCGGACCCAAATCGTCCGACCGCCACGATGGCCATTTTCATGTCAGCTCAGGCGCTACAAAGCCGCACCAGCGCCTGCCGCGGCTTGGGGGGTCGGCAGTTCCAAGCCCCACATTTTTTCCAGGTTATAAAACGACCGGACTTCCGAGCGGAACAGATGAATCAACACATCGCCGGCGTCCAATAGGACCCAGTCGCCCTGCTGCTCACCTTCCGTCGGAATGGAAGGGATGCCCAGTTTTTTCAGTTTTTCCCGGAGATGCATACTCATGGCGCCCAAATGCCGCTGGGAGCCGCCCGTGGCGATGACCATGTAGTCCGCAAGGCTGGTCTTGCCGATGAGGTTGATGACGATCACGTCCTGCGCTTTATCGTCATCAAGTTGCCGCTCCACCAGGTCCAAAACTTCCTTGGCCGGGGGGAGAGCTTTTGCTGCGGTTGCTATCTGTCGCTTCCTTCCGTTTTCCATATTACGTCCGAAACCCACCCCGGGCCCGGATCGCCGTTGCCGAAGCGGTGTGTTGGCGAATGAACAGAAACGTCCAGGCCGGCGGGGTGCGGTTGGCCAGATGGAAGGCCTGCCTTTCCCCAACCCGCGCCCGGGCGAACCTGACGGCCGCCGCGCCGGACAACGCTCTCGAAGCATACGTGGGCCGGGCGAAAACCGCAACTGGGACACGATGAAAGATAGATGTCCATTTCCACCAGCGGGGAATTTGTGCCAAATTATCGGCTCCCATCAACCAGATAAAGCATGTCCGAGGATTTCGCTGGGTCAGCTGTCGCAGGGTATCGGCGGTGTATCGGGTGCCCAGACGGGTCTCCAGATCGGTGACCTTCATGCGCCGTTCATCCTTGGTCAGCGCTTGTGCCGAGGCCCATCGGTCCTCGAACTTTCCCATCCCATGGGCAGGTTTCAATGGATTACCCGGCGAGACCAACCACCAAACCTGATCCAGCCGCAACCGCCGCAGCGCCTCGCGGCTGATATGCAGGTGCCCTTCGTGGGCCGGATTGAACGAGCCGCCCAGCAAGCCGATACGTAGGCCGCGCCCGCTCATCGGGTCACGGCCGCGTCTGGCCGGTCCCGCGCACCAGATACTTGAAGCTGGTGAGCTGCTCCACCCCCACGGGGCCCCGGGCATGCATCTTGCCGGTGGAGATACCGATCTCGGCGCCCATGCCGAATTCGCCCCCATCGGCGAACTGGGTCGAGGCATTGAGCATGACGATGGCGCTGTCGATACGGTTGAGAAAGCGTTCCGCCGCCTCGGCATCCTCGGTGATGATGCACTCGGTATGCTGCGAGGAATGGGCATTCACATGGTCGATCGCCTGTTCCACGCCGTCCACCACCTTGACCGAGACAATGGCGTCCAGATATTCGGTATCCCAATCGGTATCGTCGGCGGCGGTGACCCGGGCATCCAAGGCCTGTACGTCGGCATCGCCGCGCACTTCGCACCCGGCCTCAATCAGGTCGTTGAGCAGAGCGGGAAAGTGGCTTTTCAGCACCGGCTTATCCACCAAAATGGTCTCCGTGGCGCCACAGATCCCGGTGCGGCGCATTTTGGCGTTGAAGGCCACGGCATGGGCCTTCCGCGCATCGGCGGCCCGGTCAATATAGGTATGGCAAATGCCGTCCAGGTGCTTGAACAGGGGAATACGGCTTTCCGCCGTCACCCGCTCGATCAGCCCCTTGCCGCCTCGGGGAACAATCACATCGATCTCGTCGCTCATGGTCAGCATGATGCCCACGGCGGCCCGGTCGGTGGTGGGGATCATCTGAATGCAGGTCTCGGGCAGTCCCGCTTCGGCCAGCCCCTGTTGCAGGCAATCCAGAATAGCGCGCGAGGAATGAAAGCTCTCCGATCCGCCGCGCAGGATCGCCGCATTGCCAGCCTTCAGGCACAGGGCGCCCGCATCGGCGGTCACGTTGGGACGGCTCTCATAGATGATTCCGATGACCCCCAACGGCACCCGCACCCGGGCGATATCCAGCCCGTTGGGCCGGTCCCAGCGGGCCAGTTCGGTGCCTACCGGATCGTCCAGGTCGGCGATCTGTTCCAGGCCCACGGCCATGGCTTCGATGCGATCATCGGAAAGCAGCAAACGATCAAGCATGGAGGGACTCAAACCCTTGGCCTCGCCGGCCGCCATGTCCTTGCCATTGGCTTCCTGGATGATCGGGGCATTGGTGCGCAGGGCCGCTGCCGCCGCGCGCAGGGCCCGGTTCTTGGCGGTGCTATCGGTGGTCGCGAGCTGAGCCGCGGCCCGCTTGGCGTCGCCACCAAGGCGTTTCATGAGAGTGGGGATATCTTGTTGCGTTTCCACGTTCATGGGTCTTTCCCGTCATCGATACATGATCTCTGCCCTTGGATGTAGCAGAGCCGCTCAATGTCATAAAGCGTTTAAGGGGAACGGCAGCCATGCGATCCATGCGCCAAAGCAATTCGCTTTAGATGGCATATTCCACGCCATGGGTGATCGCCCGGGCGTATTTCCGATCTTCCATCAAGATATGATAGACCATCCAGGATAGGAAGAAGCTGCGGAATTCGCCCCGGACAATGGTCTCGCCCGACTGGATGCGCTCCGCGATCCGTTTGACGTCGGACACCAGATAGCGGTGAACCTGGGCATGTCGATCCAAGGCCTCATAGCGATGAGTCCTCAAAAGGGCCTCCTCGATCTCGAAATGGTGTTCCGTGTAGGCCACCATAGCTTGAATGGCTTCCAGGGTGTCGTGGTCACTATCCAGGCTGTCGGCCACCACGTTGGCCAGATCGAACAGCTTCTTGTGCTGATCATCCATGGAATCGATGCCGATACTGTATTCATCAAGCCAAGGAAAGGCGACGTCGCTCTCTTCAACATTGATCACCAGCTTGTGCATGCGGGTCTGATAAAGCTCCAGAAGCTTCCATCGGGCTACCGGAATTTCAGCCACGAGATCCGCCGGAATCACGGCCATACGGACCCTGTCGCGGGCCACCGCCCGATAGATCGGTTCAACCCCATGCAGCACACAGATCTCGCCACAGACTCCCCATGGCCCCACTGTCTCTGCCACCGTATCGCCAACCATGATATCCAGCTCGCCTTTTTGTACCAGGCAGAAGCGGTCACCGTCGCGCCAGTCCACGGCCTCTCCGGGCTCTAAAGTGGTGACCCGGACGGCGGCGGCCAATCGTCGCAGAGCCTTTTGCGACATGTTTTCGCCAAAGGGCGCGCTTTGCTCGAGGAATTCTTGAATTCCGGCAAGAATTTTAATCTCCGATTCCAACCCGTTCTCGTTGATGAACCGCTTGAAGGAATCCACGGGCAGGCAGAGGGCGCTGACAAAGCTGCGCGACCGGAAGGTCCGGAAATGGTCGAATCCTCCAATGGCGCCGATTTCGCCGATCATCGCCCCGGCGGCCACCAGGCCGCGAATGCCCTTGCTTCCCTTGATCACTTCCACCTGGCCGCTGAGCACCAGCATTACCTCGGTACAGGGCCGGCCTTCCCGGGCCATGATGGCTTCTGGATTAAAAGTGCGGATTTCGTGATTGAGCAGCGAGCCCAACTGATGGGGTTTGGCCTTCGGGAAATAGGTTTTGAGAAAGTTGGCCGCGTCTCGGTAGCAATAGTCCTGCAGCGCCGGGATCAATACCTCCACGGTGCCGAACGGTGCCCCGCTACCTATTTCCTTTTCTTCCAGGCTAAGCGGCGTGGCCCGGTGGGCAAGAATCAGTTTGCCCGAGGAATCGCTCTCGAAATCCGCGGCATCCCCATGAATCATGCCGCCGCCGATATCGAGCTTTTTGATATTGACCTCGGTCAGGTAGTCGGCCCGCACGGCTTCCAAAGTCTGTTTGGAAATACCGGGCGCGGTGCTGTCTTCGGTCACCATGCCGTCCAGCACCGAAAAGGCCGCAATATCTGCCATATGGGCATAGCTGAAGTATTCCCCGTCGCCATGAACCCGGAACAGGAAGGGGGTGGTTTCAACCGGGTGCGGGGAATGAATGGGTTTGACCTCCAACCCATCCACGTCGTTCCACTCCCCGAGCTTGAGCAGCCGCACGTCGAAGAACTCGGCAACGCTTTCCTCGCTAATGGCCATCAACCCGGACATTTTCTTGGCCACCGAGGCCCAGACCTCGGGGGTGGCATAGTAGCGGATCCGGTGATCGGCCCGGATCAGGGCGGTCAATCCGGCAAAATGATCGTCGTGACCGTGGGTATGGAACATTCCGGCCACTTCCTGAATGCCGATGCCCAAGGCCCGCAATGAAGCATCGATATTGGGCCCGGCGTCGATCAGGAAGATGCGTCCTTGAAACATCAAGATGGAGCCCATGGACGGCCGGTTCACGTCCCAGCCATCCCCTTCGCCCGTATGCACCACGGCAAAATACTCGCGCTTCAGGTCGTGATGGCTGAGCTGATAAGGCGTTTCATAGTTTTCGGATGCGGACAGGTTCAAGTCCACCTCGGCCCGCTCTTCGCCATGGCGGATTTCGAACCGGTTCTCGCCCAGGCGTTTAATGGTCACGCCGGGGCGAATTTCCACCGGTTGATTTTCCAGCACCTTGGTATCCAACAGATCCCGGGGCGACCGGATGGCGCCGAAAGCAAATCTGAGCTTCATACGCATCCATTGGCGGGCGGTTTCCTCATCCACCCCGGCCTCAATCATCTCTTCTTCCGAGATCAGGCCATAATTGCCCCGGAAAATGTATTCCATTTGCGTTCGGATTTGTTCCTCGGCGCCGATCAGCAAGGGTTTGACACCCTTGTTGTTGGGATGACCCGGAATAATCATCCCCTGGCGATAAAGTATCTGAAGTACCGGGAACTCAGCGAGGTTCGCGAAGTCGCCTTTTTGCAGCCCCCGATCAGACAGCAAAATGGCATTGGGGCCGTTCTCGAAGGGCACCCCATCCACTTCCAACGACTGGATCAGCCCACGTTTGTAGAGGTGCTTTATACTATCGGCCGGACAACCGCATTGAATTCTGAGATCGGCCTCCGGGATTTCCACCCAATGGATACCGTTGGCGACGCGAATCTTGAGCAACTGCTCTTACCCCCCTTACCGAAAGCAGGCCATTACACCACATAAAGTCCAGCCAATCAAAGAACTTGAGAGGGACATTCGGTCTAAACATTTTAATCCCCGGCGAGATGATTATACTGGACAATGATTCGTCCACTAAGACCCGCCGACGGCGCTGCCGACGGACCAATCGGGTGACTGAAAGGCAAGGAATTTTCAACTGTCCAGGCTCCTTTCCCTTGTCCTGTTCTGTTTATTGATCGGCAGCTTTCCCGTGCGGGCCGCGGAACCGCCTTTGGTACTCGCCATCCATCCCTATCGACCGGCCACCACCCTGGTGCAGGTCTTTCAACCCCTGGCCGACATCCTGGGGCAAAGCTTGGGGCGGACGGTCCAGGTGGATATCTCCTATGACTACCAGACCCATGTGGACCGAATACAGCGAGACCAGGTGGATCTTGCCTACATGGGGCCCGCCGCCTTTGTCGGCATGTGGGCCAACGGCGATCCCAAACGGCTTCTCGGGCGATTGGAAATCGCTGGCGCCCCCACCTTTCACGGGATGATCGTCACGTCCGAGGGTAGCCCCGTCCATGCCTTAAGCGATCTCCATGGCAAGCGCATGGCATTTGGCGATCCATTGTCCACCATGAGCCATCTGGTTCCCCGGTTCATGTTGTTGCAGGCAGGGGTCGGCGAAAGCGACCTTGCCGACATGCAGTTCCTCGGCAGCCACGATGACGTGGCCTTGGGCGTGTTGATGGGCCGCTTCGATGCCGGCGCGGTCAAGCAGGAGGTCTTTGACAAGTATGGTCCCCGAGGCCTGCGGGGCCTGCAAGCCACACCGGAGATTTCCGAGCATGTATTTGTCGCCTCCGATCGCCTGGACCAGACGCAAGTGGATAAACTGCGCCGGACCCTGATCGGGCTCGCGGGCCACAAGGAGGGTCTGACGGCCCTGCGCAGCATCAAAAGCACGGCCAGCGGGATCGTTTCGGCGACGGTGGAGGACTATCGTAATTTGCGCGACATTCTCGCTGATCTGAAGAAACGCGGGATCGCGCCATGAAGCTATCTCCCGCCTGGGCCGCACTGATCGGAATCCTGACCGTGCTCACCTTGCTGGTTGGCGTGGTCTATATCGGGGCCATCCACCAAGTTCGAACGATCTTAGAAGATGATATCCAAGATTCCCTGCGTTCGGATTTGCTGACCTTGGAGCAGGCCGCCCGGGAAATGCTCCTCAAGCATCACTACGAGAATGTCGAATCCATGTTTCTCGACTGGGCCGAGCGCACCGCCCCGGTCTCCGAATTTGTCGGCCGGGCGCCCAATGGTTTTGCCATCGCCACCTTTAACCGCCCGACCGGATCCCTGGAAACACGTCGGATGGAACACCGGATTCTTCATGAAGAGACCCTCTTGCTGACGCTCTCGGTCACCTACGACCTGAGTTCTGTCGACAAGCGGGTCAAGTCCCTGCGCATTCTAATCCTGGCCGTGTTTCCGGTTTCAGTCCTGTTTCTCGGCGGCATTCTATGGGAAACCGTCCGCCGGTCGGCGCTCGTGCCCATGGAACGGGCGCAGAAAGATCTTCGTCGGTACCAAGATCATCTGGAATCCATGGTCGAGGAGCGAACGCACGAACTGGAAGACGAGGTCCGGATCCGATCCCAGGCAGAGGAAGCCCTGCGCAATCATTCGGCTTTCCTGGATACCTTGCTCGAAGCAGTCCCGGCACCGGTATTCTTCAAAAATGACAGCATGGTCTATATCGGCTGCAATCGCGCCTTCGAAAACTTTATCGGCATGGATCGCAATGACATCCTGCAAAGGACCGTGTTCGAAATTGCACCGCCGGACCTTGCCGAAATCTACCACCAGGCGGATCAGGCTCTGTTCGACATGGGCGGAACCCAGGTCTACGAAGCGTCGGTCAAGCACCAAGACGGGCGCTATCGGGACGTGATCTTCCACAAGGCCGTGTTTCAGAAAGCCAATGGCGAGCCCGGTGGCATCATTGGATTGATGGTGGATATCAGCGACCGCAAGAATGTCGAACGGGACCTGGCCCAGCGGACCCGCAAACTGGAATGGTCCAACGCCGAACTGAAACAGTTTGCCTACGTGACGTCTCACGACCTGCAAGAACCTCTGCGCACGGTCTCCAGCTATTTGCAGTTGCTGCAAAACCGCTACGGCGATGACCTTGCGCCCGAGGCCCATGAGTTCATGGATTTCGCCATCGGCGGCGCCAGCCGCATGAGCCGCTTGATCAATGACTTGCTGGCCTATTCGCGGATCACCACCCATCCGCAGGACCAAGAGCAAGCCGATTTGAACCACCTGCTGGAAAATGCCCTGGCCAATCTTACCGTAGCGATTGATGAATCCGACGCCAAGGTGACCCACGATGATTTGCCCACGACCATGGGCGATCCGGGACAGTTGAGCCGCTTGCTGCAAAACCTGATTGGGAATGCGATCAAGTACCGCGATCCGGACCGGTCCCCCGCTATTCACATAGAGGCCAAGCGGGGCGACGGGGAATGGATTTTGTCGGTCTCCGACAATGGGATCGGTATCGACAGTGCCCACTTCCACAAAATTTTTCAGATCTTCCAACGACTCCACCAGGATGAGGAATATGGCGGAACCGGAATCGGACTGGCGATTTGCAAACGGATCGTTGAGCGCCATGGCGGACGGATCTGGGTGGACAGCGAACCCGGTTGCGGCAGTACCTTCTGTTTCTCCCTGCCCGATGAGAATCAGACCTTCGATTAAGGCAAATTCCCTTCCCCGCGGCCATGGGTCGTGATACGGCCTGAGGATGGCTCTATCGGATGAGGACTGCCGCCCGTGACCAAGAAACCGTACCAGCCCGCCCCATTCCCTTCGCGGCAGGAGATCCTTGATTTCATCGCCCGCCAGCCAGGATCAATGGGCAAGCGTGAAATTGCCCGCGCATTCAAGCTTGATGCGGGTCAAAAAATCCGCTTGAAGCGCATCTTACGTGAATTGAAAGACGAAGGCCTGTTGGGCCAGGAGCGTGGCAAGCGGCTGCGCCCTTCGGGGAGCCTGCCGGACGTTTCCGTGCTTGATGTCACCGGCACCGACTCCGATGGTGAACTGCTCGCCCGCCCGGTCAAATGGAATGATGAAACCGATGGCCCGCCGCCGCCGGTATTCGTCGTTCCGGACAAACGGCGAGGACCGGCACCGGGAATCGGCGACCGGGTATTGGCACGCCTGTCAAAAGCCGGGGATGGCGCCTACGAGGCCAGGGTAATCCGTCGTTTGTCCGAAGCCCCGGCGCGCGTGCTCGGAGTTTTTTCCGACATGGGGCCGCAGGGCCGTATCCGCCCGGTGGATCGCAAAAATGCCAAGGAAATGATCGTCGCGCCGGAAAACCGTTTGGACGCCAAGGAAGGCGAACTGGTGCTCGCCCAGATTCTGCCGGGACGCCCCTTCGGATTGCGCGCCGCCAAGGTGGTGGAATGCCTGGGCGCCCGTGCCGGGGCCCGATCCGCCACCCAGATTGCCATCTATAGCCGGGGGATCCCGGTGGATTTCCCACCCGAAGCCATCCAACAGGCCGAGGCCGCCGGTCCCGCCGAGCTGGGCTCGCGCACCGATCTGCGCGACATTCCGCTGGTGACCATCGACGGTGCCGATGCCCGCGATTTCGACGATGCGGTCTGGGCCGAGCCCGCCGAGGAGGGCGGATGGCACCTGTTGGTGGCCATTGCCGATGTGGCTTGGTACGTGCGGCCCAATGATGCCCTTGACCGGGCAGCCAAAGAGCGTGGCAACTCGGTCTATTTCCCCGACCGGGCCATTCACATGCTACCCGAGGCACTCTCCGCCGGTTGGTGCTCCCTGCGCCCGCACGAAGAACGACCCTGTCTGGCGGTGCATCTGTGGATCGATGCCAAGGGCCATTTGCATCGCCACAAGTTCGTGCGCGGCCTGATGCGCTCGGCGGCACGACTGACCTATGAACAGCTCCAAGCCGCCCGCGACGGCCAGCCGGACGAGACTACCGCGCCATTGATGGACAAGGTTGTCGCACCGCTCTATGGCGCCTATGAAGCATTCTTGAAGGATCGGGAAAATAGAGGGGTTCTTGAATTGGATCTCCCGGAGCGGAGGGTGGTCCTTGATGACTCCGGCGAGGTGGCGCGGGTCGAAAGACGCCAGCGTTTCGATAGCCACAAGCTGATCGAAGAGTTCATGATCTGCGCCAATGTGGCGGCGGCGGAAACGCTGGAGCGTCAAGGGCAGCCGTGCATGTATCGGGTCCATGACGAGCCGACCCGCGAGAAAGTGGAGACCCTGCGGCAGTTTCTGGAAACCTTGAAAATCAACCTGCCCAAGGGCGGTGTCACCCGACCGGCACAGTTCAACGGCCTGATGAAGCGGGTCGCCGACACGCCCTATGCGCATATGGTCAGCGAAGTTGTCTTGCGGTCCCAGGCACAGGCCGAGTACAGCCCCGACAACTATGGCCACTTCGGTCTGGCCTTGCGCCGCTATTGCCATTTTACCTCGCCTATCCGCCGCTACGCCGATTTGCTGGTGCATCGCGCGCTGATCCGGTCTCTTCGGCCCAGCGCCGGGTCGCTGCCCAAGGATCCGGGAGACTTCAAGCAGATCGGCAAGCATATCTCGGACACCGAGCGGCGCGCCTCGGCCGCGGAGCGCGACGCGGTGGATCGCTACATGGCGGCCTTCATGGCCGACAAGGTGGGCGCCACCTTTGCCGCCCGGGTCAACGGGGTGACTCGCTTCGGCCTGTTCGTCACCCTTGATGACAGTGGCGCCGATGGATTGATCCCCATCTCCACCCTGCCCGATGACTATTACGACCATGTGGAAGAACAGCACCTCCTGCTGGGTCGCTCCACCGGACGGACGTTTCGGCTGGGCGAGCCCTTGGAGGTTCGCCTGACCGAAGCCGACCCGGTGTCCGGCGGCTTGGTCATGGAACTGTGCGAGCATTGGGAGCCGCCTGCCTGGATCAAGGATCTGGGCGGCCATCCCCGCGTCACCCGAGCCAGACCGGGAGGGTCGCATCGCAAGGGAGACCCGAAGGGGAATTATAAGGGGAAATCGAGGGGCAAGCCGAACAGGGGCGGCAAAAAACCCGGAAAAAAGCCCAACCGGGTGGGAAAACACCGCCAATGAGCGGCGATGGGTGACACTTGCCCCTAATTGCGGCACAATCGCATTATGACTTTTCGCATCGCCGCCGCGATCGTTCATACACTCTTCTGCCTCGGCTTTTTCGTGGCGGGCTGTGCGCCCGTGCCCACGACGACCACGCCCAGCGCCACGACACCCGTGGCAACCTCGGTGGCAAGCCTTGCGCCGCTGCCTCGCCCGGCCATGACCCATACCCTGACCACTGGGTATGAAGCCATCACCGACAAGTTCATCCAACCGGTATCCGTGGCCCGGCTGGCCCTCGACGGGCTTCAGGGACTGGGGGCCATTGATCCCGCCCTGGTCGCCAGGGCTGATGACAAGCAACTGGAAATCCGTGTTGGCGCGGTCAAACTGGCCAGCCTCGCTGTTCCCGAGGAAGGCGACGTGGGGGCCTGGGCCCGCCTGTCCATTGACGCCATCGATGCCGCCCGGCACGGCTCTCCGGCCCTGCGCAAGGCGGATTCCGAGACGGTCTACGAAGCCTTGTTCGACAGTGCTCTTTCGCAACTCGATGTCTATTCCCGATACGCCGGTGCCGAACAGGCACGAAAACAGCGGGCGCGGCGGGAAGGTTTCGGCGGCATCGGCATCCGCTATCGCGCCGCCGCATCCCGGGTGCGGATCACCGAAGTATTGCCCGATACACCGGCCCATGTGGCGGGGATCACCAAGAATAGCCTGATCACTCAGATCGACGGCGCGGGTACGGCCAAATTGAATCGGATCCAGATCCAAAACCTGTTGCGTGGCCCCATCAATAGCCGGGTCACGCTACGCATCCTGCCCGCCAACGAGCACAAGGCCGTGACCTTTGACCTGGTACGGCGGCGCATCGTTCCCGCCTCGGTTTTCGACAAGGGAACCAAAGACGGTATCGTGGTGCTGCGCATTTCCAGCTTCAATCAGCACACCAGCCGCAACCTGGCCAAGGCAATCAAAGAAAAGAAAGACCAGTTGGGAAGCACCTTTCGAGGGCTGATCATCGATCTGCGCGGCAATCCTGGCGGCCTTTTGCGGCAAGCCATCGACGTGGTGGACCTGTTCTTGGATCAAGGGGCCATCGTGCGCACCCGGGGCCGCCATGATGATAGCTTCCAGTCTTACGAAGCGGAATCCGGCGATATCCTGAACGGGTTGCCTTTGGTTTTGGTGGTGGATGGCAAGTCCGCTTCGGCCGCGGAGATTGTTGCGGCGGCCTTGCAAGATCATGGTCGCGCCGCGGTGATTGGCACCAGCTCTTATGGCAAGGGCACGGTCCAGACGGTGATTCGGCTCCCCAACGATGGCGAGATGACTCTGACTTGGTCCCGGTTTATTTCCCCATCGGGCTATGTGCTGCACGGTCTTGGCGTCCGTCCCGTTCTCTGCACCAGCCGGAATACCAGCTGGAGCGACAAGACCGATGCCGATCTCTCCGACATGGTCGATCGAGGTCGCGCCGCGCTAACCGCTTGGCGAACGGCACCTTCGGACGACAATGTCCAGCGCGGCGCGCTCCGTGATGCCTGCCCGGCCGAGCGACGGCGACATAACAGCGACCTGGTTTTAGCTCGGCGGGTGGTGTCGGATACCCCGCTTTATGCCCATATGATCACCCCAAAGGCCACCGCGTCGGTGGCTGAACATCGCCCCGAGTCCAATTGATCCTTGACAGGGTCTGATGGCGCTGTATCTTGCGCCGCTCTGGATTTACAACGACCGAACGGGAATCGAACCCATGGCCAAGCCATCGACCATTCAGGTAAAGTTGGTGAGCACCGCCGACACCGGCTTTTTCTATGTGACCAACAAGAACCCGAAGACTTCCACCGAGAAGCTTCAGTTCCGCAAGTACGATCCGGTGGCGCGCAAGCACGTGCTGTTCAAGGAATCCAAGATCAAGTAAGAACGCGGACGGCGGCTTCGGTCGCGATCCACGGACGAAACCCGCGCCGGATGGCTGCGGGTTTTTTGTCGTTTCCGGGAAATGCCTTAAGCCACGACCACCTGGTTGCGCCCTTGTTCCTTGGCCTTATACAAAGCCTCATCCACACGCTGAATGAATTCATCGGCGGTTTCCGATCCGGTCTTCATCTTTGTCACCCCGATGCTGACGGTAATCTGGGTCTCGCCCAGATCGTGAGGCAGGGCCACGGTCTCCGCCGCAATCTGCTCGCACAGCCGGGTGGCAACCCCGGTGGCGATTTTTATATCCGTGTCCGGCATCAAGGTCAGGAACTCCTCGCCGCCGTAACGGGTCACCAAATCAAATCCGCGTAAACTGCGGGCAATGCGGTTGGCCAATTCGCGCAGGACCGCATCCCCCGCCGGATGGCCGTAGTCATCGTTGACCCTTTTGAAGTGGTCGATATCGATCATCAAGATCGACAAAGGTCGCCCGGATTCTTCGGCCCGCTTGACCAGGGTTTCCATGTGGGATTCCAGATAGCGCCGGTTGTGCAGCCCGGTCAGGGTATCGGTGACCGCCAAAGACAGATTCTGCAAGAAGTTGGTGCGCAAGCGCTCCTGATAGCGTTTACGGCGGATCTGGCTGCGCACGCGGGCCTTGAGTTCCACACGCTCCAAGGGCCGCAGAAGGTAGTCATTGACCCCCAGATCCAGCGCCCGCACCAGCCTGGCCATGTCGTGCTCGCCACCAACCAGCAAAATGGGCAGATGCCGGGTGGATTCCGCCGAGCGCAGGATCGAACAAAGCCGCAAGGGGTCTTCATCGTCCACGTCCAGGCTGATAATCGCCAGATCCGCTTCTTGGAACACCATCGAGCCGCAAGCCTCTGTCACCGTATCGATGAAGACCGTATTGTGCCCGTCTTCCGACATAGCTTCGCCCAGGCTGCGGGCTTCGATCTGGCTGTTTTCCACCACCACCACGTTGGCATTGTTGCCGTCCGAGGCGTTGAGCAATATATCGTTGGGAGGCAGGCCCAGCTCCCGCGAGGTCTCTTCGCGCAGCCGCCACTGATCCAGCAACTGCTTCATGCGGATCATGGAGCGCACCCGGGCGAACAGGTTGAGATCGTCCACCGGCTTGGTCAGAAAATCATCGGCGCCGTTTTCCAGCGCCCTCACCCGATCATCGGTCTCGCTGAGGGCGGTGACCATAATCACTGGAATATAGGCGGTATCGCCGTTGCCCTTAATCTGGCGACAGACCTCAAAGCCATCCATGCCCGGCATCATGGCGTCCAGCAATACCAGGTCCGGTGGCTGATTTTCGATGATTTCCAGCGCCGAGGGGCCGTCGGTGGCGGTTACCACATCGTAGTATTCCGAGGACAGCTTGGCACCCAGCATGCGCACGCTGGGCATCATGTCATCGACGATCAGGACGCGCGCGGACATGGGGCGCCCCTAAGATAAAAAAGTGGAAACGGTGGCGATGAATTCCGGCACCGAGATGGGCTTGGCAATATAGCCGTCGCATCCGCCCTCGCGGATCTTTTCCTCATCCCCCTTCATGGCAAATGCCGTGACCGCTATGACGGGTATATTCTGCAAACCGTCATCCAGCTTGAGCAACCGAGTCACTTCGAGACCGGAGATTTCCGGCAATTGGATATCCATCAAAATGAGGTCCGGGCTCTCCGCCCGTGCCAGATCCAACACCTTGCGGCCATCGGGGGTCTGAACGGTGTCATAGCCCTGGGCCTGCAGCAGGTCGTTGAATAGCTTCATGTTGAGATCGTTGTCCTCGACAATGAGGATTTTTTTCGCCATTCGGGCTATTTCCTGATCTACACAAACCGGACAAGGGTATTCTACCCGCCGGGAGGCCACGCCTTCAGTGCCAAAGTGTGGCGTATTCTCAACCGCAAGTCAAACGACGGATCAGTCTCCGCGGACCTGCTCGACCAGGTCTTCGAGGCGCTCCGGATCGGTGATCGCCAGGGCCTCCTTGCGGCGTTCGACGATCCCCTGTCGGGCCAGATCATTCATCACCCGGGCCACCGTTTCACGGGTGGTGCTCACCCGGCTGGCGATATCCCCATGCACCGGAATCGGCGAAAGAACAGCCTCGGTACTTTCGTCATCCATGACAAGGCGGGCCTGGCGCAGCAATTCGGCGTGAACCCGGTTGTTGGCACCCAGGGTGGAGAGATCCATAATCCGGTCGGTTGACGTTCGAATGATCATGGCCAGACGTCGCAGCAGAGTCAGGGTGACATCGGCATGCTTCTCTAAAAGCGTCACAAAAGCGGTACGGGGCAGGAAGGCGATCAAGGTCTTGTCCAAGGCCATGACCGAAGCCGATCGCGGCGCGCCATCAATGGCCGCCAGCTCCCCGAAGTAGCTGCCTTCCATGACATCGTCCAAGGTAATCTCGCGGCCGGTCAGCGAATAGTTGACCACCCGCACGCGCCCTTTGACCACGAAACAGACGTCTTGGGACTCGCTTTGACGATCCAGGATCTGTTCATGCGGATCATAATGGCGCCAAGAGCAGGCGCGTTCGAGTGCCTCGCGCTCGGGATCTCCAAGCGGGTCAAGCAAGCTCACGCCCGCCAATGTGTTGGTTTCCGTTTCGGCCACGTCTTTCCCTCTCCCACACACTCGAAAGAGCTATTCCCCCAATGGCTTCGCATGGTACATGTTTCCGAATTGGAATGCGAGTGCGTAGGATCGTGACCCGAAAAGCCGCAACATCATCGCCCACCATCGCCGTGGTCATCCCCTGTTACCGGGAGACCGGGCATATTCTCGATGTGCTGGCCAGCATCGGATCCGAAGTGGCCAGGATATTTGTCGTCGATGATGCCTGCCCGGATCATACCGGCAACCATGTGAGCGCCCATTGCAGCGATAACCGGGTCTCGGTCATCACCCTGACCGAAAACAGCGGGGTCGGCGGCGCCACCATCGCCGGGTACCGCGCCGCCATTGAGGCGGACACCGATATTATCGTCAAGCTGGACGGGGACGGCCAAATGGACCCGGCCTTCATCCCCAAGCTCATCCGACCCATCGTCCAAGGCCGTGCCGACTACGCCAAGGGCAACCGATTCTATGACCTGGACAACCTGTCGGGCATGCCCAAGGTCCGCATTGTCGGCAATCTGGGCTTGTCCTTCGCCTCGAAAATGTCGTCGGGCTATTGGGATCTCTTCGATCCCACCAACGGCTATACCGCCATCCATGCCAAGGTCGCGGCCAAGCTGCCACTGGATAAGATCCGCCGGGATTTCTTTTTTGAATCGGACATGTTGTTCCGGCTCGGCACCATCCGCGCGGTGGTCGCCGACGTCCCCATGGCCGCCCATTATGGCAGCGAGACCAGCAGCCTCAGCACCCGCCGTGTTTTGCTTCCCTTTGCCTGGAATCACTATGTCAATACCGGCAAACGGCTGTTCTATTCCTATTTTCTAAGGGATTTCAGCGCGGCTTCCGTGGAACTTCTGGTGGGCAAGCTGATGTTTCTATTCGGCTTGATCTTTGGATTGTGGCACTGGCGCCTCAGTGTCGTCACCGGGATTCCAGCCACGGCGGGCACGGTGCTGCTCGCCGCCCTGCCCATTCTCCTGGGCAGCCAATTGCTCATCGCCTTTTTGAATTTTGATACCCGGAATCAGCCGCACGAGCCCCTGCATCCGTATTTATAAGATCAGTCCAATACCCGAATCACGCCGCCCCGGCGGGGGTCGCCGGCGCCGTGCAGGACACCGGATCGGTCCTGGGACACCGCGTGGACGCCGCCAAAGAACAGGTTCAGGTCGTCCCATTGACAGAGATCCTCGACCAGCGGATCCGCCGATAGACGATTGAGCAGATTTGGTTCGAAGCCTGGCTCGGCGTTGAGCCTGCCCCGTTCGAAATGCAGCCGGGGCGCGGGCACCGCTTCTTCCAAGGCCATGCCAAAATGCCCGATGTTCAAGAGTACTTGCAGGATCGCCGTGCGGATGCGGTTGGAGCCACCAGATCCCAAGGCCACCTGCCCACCATTGGCTTTCAGCAGCAGTGATGGCGCCATCATGGAGGCCTGACGCATATCCGTCGGCCATTGGTGGAAGCCATGCGGATTGATGTCTTCCTCGCCCAGCATGTTGTTGATCACGATGCCGGTGCCGGGTAGCACATAGCCGCTACCTTCGCCATTGCTGACGGTGACGGCGGCGGCATTGCCTTCACCGTCCATGACGCTCACGTGAGTGGTACCCCGGCTGGCCGCTGGTCGGCCCAGCACCTGCTGCCGATAGCTTTCCACGAGACCAGGATCCAACAACCGGGCCACCGCACCATCCTCGCCCGCCTCATGCAAGCCGTGATCCACCCGCGCCTTGTTAGTCAGCGCCATCGCCCGGGTTAGCCGATCCAGATGGGTCCAGCCACCGAATCCGTCACGGGCGCAGGTTTCGTCGCGCAACAGTTCCAGGGCGAAGGCGATCAACAGCCCGCCCGACGAGGGCGGTGGATTGGTCAACAAACGGGCATCCCGCCAGAGGCGGGTCAAGGGGGCCCGGCGCTCCAAGCGGTAGTCTTGCAGATCAGCTCGGGTGAGGTGCCCACCCCGGTCCCGGCAGGCCTCAATGAGGGAAGCGCCCATCTCGCCGCGATAGAATAACTCGGCGCCTTCGTGGGCCAGGGCATCCAGAGCATCGGCCTGGTCCGGGCAGCGATAGAAATCCCCCTCGCCACAGAGTTCGCCGGGCCGTGTGCTGCTTTCGAACTGCGCCAGGATGGTTGGATTGGACTCATAGATCGGTCCGACGACCGAGAAGATATAGGCCTGCAACCGATTAAGCTGCAGTCCCTGCTTGGCCAGGGCAACGGCCGGGGCCAACACCTCGGTCATGGGCATGCGGCCCAGGTCGGTATGCACATCAAACAGACCACGCACCATGCCCGGCGTCGCCACCGAAGCCATGCCAATGTGAAATTCCTGCTGGGTGGCGCCAAAATCAGCGACGATGGGGAAGAAGTCCACCTCGTCTTCGCGACGGCGCTGCTTGGGGGTCTGGGTGAAAAAGTCATACAGCACCGGCTTGCCGTTGGCCGGTTGCGCCATCAAGAAACCGCCGCCGCCAAGAGAAGACAGCACCGGCTCTGCCACCGTCGCCGCCGCGATGGCCGCCAGGGCCGCGTCAAAGGCATTCCCACCCTCGCGGAGCACCGCTTCCGCCGCATCGGCTGTTGCCGCGTGGCCCGCCGCCACGGCTCCCTTGATCGCCGCCATATCACCCCTTTCTGAACTGATTCAGGGGGTAGCGGCTTGCCGGTTGGCTGTCAACTCACTCGGGCACAAACAGCTTCCCGGCGGCCAAGGCACGGAAGGTGCGGATCAAGACCAGAACCACTACCCCGGTAGCCAATAACAGCAGCCCCCAGGCCGCGCCGGAGAACAGGGTGCTTCCCGTCAGCCGGGCATATTCCAAGGTAGCCAGGGCCGCCGCATCCAGTGGGAAGGTAAAGGCCCACCAAGTGATCGCAAAGGGCACGCTGGCGAACCGTCGCCCCAGGCTGATCAACAGGATCACCAGGAAGAAGGCGAAGGAGAACAAGATGCGCGCGAAAGGGTCCAATTCCCCGCCGGTCAACAGCAGATAGGCCAAAAACCCGACCGCGGGCGGCGGAATGAAGATGAACAGGGTCGGCACCAGCTTCGGCGGCATTTGCGGGTGAAAGACGATGCGGTAAAAAACGATGCTGAACAACACCACCCAAAACACCATGCCGACAGAGAAAAAAAACCAAGCGGTCTCCAAGTGCCCCAACTTGACCCCGGCGATGGGCACCAAGAGGTTGCCGACCACCGGAATAAACCAGGCCGGATTGGAATGATGGATCTCGTAGGCCTCGAACAGCCAGCGGCCCAGCATGCGCAGGGTAATGGCCAACTGCAAAGCCGCGCCCGCCATCCATAGCCCCTCGGCCACCGCCCGGTTCCAGCCCAGGAAGGCCGATGCCATCAATAACAAGCTGATGGAGACCGCCGCCCCGAAATTGGCCCGTACCGGATGATTCATTTCGGCTTTGAACTCGGCGGGAAAGCGCAGGACTTTCAGACCGTACAGAACCAGAATGGCCAGAAACAGACTCCCCCCCAACAGCAGCACCGCCTCGCCAGGTACCGCGCTCAAATCCAAGACGTCATGCGCCTTGCGCCAAGCTAGGCCGAGCCCAACCACCCCCATGACAACGGCGAAAAGCGGTACCGGGACATGGGCCAGCCAGTGAAGATCGGACGAAGTCTGTTGCTCGGACATGGTCGGTATTCCTGTGTATGTAAAAGCATGCTTGGCGATACCCTCAATTAAATTAGTGTTTACTAATATGAAATCAAGGGGGTAATCGGGGTTCTCTGTCCATTGACGCTACGCACACATGGGCCCAAATTCATAAAGGATCGAAACTTTTTCGAACATAGTCCTGGAAAGTCTCTGCATATGCTCCGTCCCTTCGTTATTGCCCTTGCCGCCTTGCTGACTTTACCGGCCCTGGCGGATACGTCGCCCGACGCCTGTGTCGCCACCGGTCAATGGACTCGCGCCTCCGACGGGCGAGCGCTGGAAAGCTCCTCGCTGCTCCTCAACATGTCGCGCAAACCGGCGGTCCTGCTGGGCGAATCCCACGACAATTGGGAGCATCACCGCTGGCAACTGGACACCGTGGCCGGGTTGCATGCCCTGAATCCCAACATGGTACTGGGCTTCGAATCCTTTCCCCGTCGGGTGCAGCCGATTCTCGATCAATGGACCAGCGGCCAATTGGGCGAGGCGGAATTCCTTGACCGGGTGGAATGGGGCACCGTCTGGGGCTATCCGGCTGAACAATATATGCCGCTGTTCCATTTTGCCCGTCGCCATCGCATTCCCATGGTGGCGCTGAACGTGGATCTGTCGCTGATTCGCAAAGTGCGCGTCGAGGGCTGGGAGGCCGTGGACGAAGGCCAGCGACGCGGTGTCGGCACTCCCGCTGAGGCGCTGCCGACCTACCGCGAGCGGCTGACCAATTTCTTCCGCCGCCACGAGGCCATGCGGAAAACGCGCAAGCATGGAGAACCAGCCACCGCCGTGCCTCATACGGAAGACCCCAAGGACACGCCCTTCACCGAAGAGGAAAAGACCCGACTGGAACGCTTCATTGACGCCCAACTCCTGTGGGACCGGGCCATGGCCGAGGCGGTGGCCAGCGTGCGCACGGCGGGCGGCAACCCGTTGGTCATAGGCATCATGGGTTCAGGGCATCTGACCGGACGCCAGGGCGCGCCGCACCAGCTGGCCGACCTGGGCATTCCAGACGCGGCGGTACTGCTGCCCTGGATCATTGGCGACGAAGATTGTGCGCAACTCGCCGAGACCAAGGCCGACGCGGTCTATGGCCTGGAGCTGTTACCGCAACCGGCCAAAAAACCCCGTATGCTGCTCGGCGTGTTCATCGAAGGCACCGACGATGGCGTGCTGATTTCCAAGGTTTCCGAAGGCTCCGTCGCCGAGACCACCGGCATTCTGGCCAAAGACGTGATCACCAAGGCCGCTGGACAGACCGTCCGCAAGGCCAAGGACCTGAAAGAGATTATTACCAGCCTGATCCCCGGCGTCTGGTTGCCGCTGGAAGTCAAACGCGGCGACGAAACCCTCCATATGATAGCGAAATTTCCTGCACAGCCATGATTTCAAAGACTTTACGAGCGGTCGCCTTTGTCGCGGCCGTCATCCTGCCCGACCTTGCCAATGCCCTGGAAGTCCGCGAGCATGATCTATCGGTTTCCATTGACCCGGAATCCCGGCTGATCTCGGCCCAGGACCGCCTGATCATTAATGGCAGCGGCACGGCAACATTTACGCTCGCCGATACCTTCTCCCCCGGCATTTTGATGGTGGACGGCAATCCCGGCGTTCTGCGCCGCGACGGTGAAAACTGGTCATTCGACCTGGGATCCGAGGGCTCTCACAAGGTCATCATCGGCTTTCGCGGCACTGCCCACCCCATGGACCAGCGCTCCAAAGGAGCCGTACCCCGCTCGGGCATGGCGGGGTCTCTCTTGTCGGCGGGCACCGGCTGGTATCCGGAATTCATCGATGGCGGTCTGTTCACCTATCGGGTGGAAGTGGATGTGCCCGCCCCGCACAAAGTGGTCGGCTCGGGCAAGCTGGTGGAGGAACGGGAACTGGGAAGCCGCTATCTGGCGACCTTTGAGTTCGACCATCCCACCGACGAGATTTCCCTGTTCACCGGCCCCTGGACCATCACCGAGAAGATGCATCGTGGAATCCGCCTGCGCACCTACCTGGATGCCTCGGTGGCGGGCATGGCCGATACCTACCTGGATGCGGTCGGGCGCTATCTGGACCTCTACAGCGAGCGCCTGGGCCCCTATCCCTTCTCCGCCTTTCATATTGTCGCCGGTCCCTTGCCGGTGGGCTGGGGCTTTCCCGGCCTGACCTATATCGGCTCGCGGGTTTTGAAGCTGCCCTATGTGCTGCAACGTTCCTTGGGTCACGAGATCCTGCACAACTGGCTGGGTAATGGCGTCTACACCGACTACGACCAAGGGAATTGGGCCGAGGGCCTGACCACTTATCTGGCGGATTATCTTTATGCGGAACAGGCCAATGGCGCCGCGGCCCGCGCCATGCGGCAGGGCTGGCTGCGCGACTATGCCGCCCTGCCCGCCGAACGGGACATGCCGTTGACGGACTTCCGGTCCAAGCTGCATGCCGCCTCCCAGGTCATCGGCTACAACAAGTCGGCCTTCGTTTTCCATATGCTGCGCGGCGAAATCGGCGATGCGGCGTTTGACGCGGGCCTGAAGAAATTCTGGGCCGACAACAAGTTTGCCATCGCTGGATGGGACCATCTTCGCGATGCCTTCGAAGCGACGTCAGACAAGGACCTGACCGGCTTCTTCACCCAATGGCTAACCCGATCCGGCGCACCCTCCTTACGTTTGATCGAGGCCCACGCGGAGCCCCCCCGGGATGGACGCTATCCGTTGAGGATCACCGTGGCTCAGGAAGGCGGCTATGCCTTGATCGCGCCGCTGGTGGTCACCACCGAAAAAGGTATCCAACGGCATCGCTTGACCCTTGGCTCAGAACCGGAGACCACCGTTTTAACCCTCGACAGCAAGCCGGAAAGCCTGGCCGTGGATCCGGATTTCGATCTGTTCCGCCGTCTCGATTCTTCGGAATCGCCGCCCATTCTGCGCGATGTCACCCTCGACAAGCAGACTCGCGTGGTGCTGCTCACCGAGGGTGAGGAGGGCCAACGCAATGCCTTGCAACTGGCCTGGCGGATGATGGAAGGCTCACCGAAGCTCATGCCGTCCAAAGGCGATGGATCAACCAGTACCGACCCCTTGATGGTCATTGCCATCGGACGCGGCCAGGCCGCCGCCTATTTGCAAAAGGCCAAGCTGCCGCCCATGCCCGAAAAGCTCACCGACAAGGGTACGGCCCGGGTCTGGGTATCGCGCAGTGACAAGGGGCTGCCGGTCATGAGCATTGAAGCCGACGATGCCACGGCCCTGGCCTCGTTGCTGAGGCCCCTGCCCCACTACGGACGACGCAGTTTTCTTGTATTTGAAGGGGCGAAGGCGGTGGAAAAGGGCATCTGGCCCGCCGACAAGGGCCCCTTGTTCCGGGACTTCACCACCGCTGATCCGGTCATCGATCCGGCGCCGCCGCCAACCGATGCAGGTGCCACACCCGAACCTCCGAAGAGCGGCGCAACCGAGGGCACGCATTGACAAGGCCTCGGGGAGTGCTCATCATCCCCTTATCCGGCCTAATCAAAGGATCTGCCATGCGTTTTTCCGTGCTCTTACTGGCCGTCGCGGTCACCCTTTTCCTGACGGGAACGGTGCGGGCGGAAGGCTTGATCAACAGCCAATCCTATCGGCAGATTCCCTATGCCACCCCCATCGAGGTGCGCATGGCCGACGATTCGGGCGACAATCCGATGCTACGCGAGGAATTCATCCACCATCTTCAATCCACGGGCCATCGGGTGGCCAACGGCGCACCGATGGTATTGACCTTTGGACGCCATGGGGCGCTGGGTACCTGGGGTTCGAATAAACGGTACTTGGTGGAAATGCATGCGCGCGGTGGCGAGGAAGGCGGCGAGGATGCCGCTGTCCGCCTCAACCTGTTCAATAGTGCCAAGGGCGGGCTGTTCAACGAAGGCAAAGGGGATTCTTCCGGCTCCCCGACCCGCTACCGCCTGGACGCGGTCCTTGAAGACCGCAACACCGGTAAACGGCTCTGGCACGGCTGGGCCACAGCCAGTCTCAAACGGGCCGACCAAACGGCGCTAACCCTTTCCATGGTGCCGCCGCTGGTTTCCGCCTTGGGGCAAACCGTCCGCAAGCAGGCCTTCGAGACTCCGCAGTAATGCCATTTCGTCTCGTTATTTTGCTGGCGGTTTTGCTATTGGCGACAACGACGTCGGCACAGGCCAATGACATTTCCGGGCGGGCCGAGGTGATCTCCAGCAATATGTTACGCATCGGTCAGGCAAAAATCGTCCTATGGGGCATAAAGGCCCCGGAAAAAGGACAGGTTTGCACGCCCTTTGCCGGGGGTCGAAAGATCCCCTGCGGCAACATGGCTTTTCAGGCTCTGAAGGCATTGGTTCCCGATGCGCCCATCACCTGCACCCCGAAAAGCAAGACAAAGACCAAGAAACGCCTCGTGGCCCATTGCCGCTATCAACAAAAAGACATCAACAAAATGATGGTCGAGGGTGGCTTTGCCCGGGCTATTCCCGGCGAGAGCATGAGCTATGTCCGACTGGAACGCATGGCGGCAGAGAAGCGGGCCGGACTGTGGCGTCTGTTGATCGCCGCCCCCGGAAAATGACGATTTCCTTTGCCCGACGGCCCAATTCTCGGTACTAACGGCAGGTTTTTTCTTCGATTTGGCGAACCATTCCATGAACCAGAGCGTCAACAAGGCCCTGCTGCCCGCCGGTCTGCGGGACATCCTGCCGCCCAACGCGGCCCACGAAGCACGCGTGGTGGAGACCCTGGTCTCGACCCTGGAAAGTCATGGCTATGACCGGGTCAAGCCACCGCTGATCGAGTTCGAAGACAATTTGCTGGACGGCAGCGGCGCGGCCCTGGCCGAACGCAGCTTTCGGCTCATGGATCCGGCCTCCCATCGTATGCTGGCCGTGCGCCCGGACATGACCCTGCAAATCGCTCGCATTGCCGCCTCGCGCC
Source organism: Magnetospira sp. QH-2 (assembly GCF_000968135.1). Classification (NCBI taxonomy): domain Bacteria; kingdom Pseudomonadati; phylum Pseudomonadota; class Alphaproteobacteria; order Rhodospirillales; family Thalassospiraceae; genus Magnetospira; species Magnetospira sp. QH-2. The sequence continues at coordinate 3,412,931 of NZ_FO538765.1, forward strand.
TGGGCAAGGAACCGCGCCCACTGCGTCTGGCCTATGCCGGGGAGATTCTCCGTATCCACGGCTCGCAACTGCGCCCCGAACGGCAGTTCGGCCAAGTGGGAGCGGAATTGATCGGTGCCGATGGTCCGCAAGCCGACGCGGAAATGATTTTGATGGCCGTCGAAGCCCTACAGTCCGTGGGGGTCACGGATCTATCGGTGGATCTGGGTCTGCCGACTCTGGTGCCGCTGCTGGGTCGCCATTTCGGACTCGATGAACAAACCACCGATGCCCTACGCTTCGCCCTAGACCGTAAGGATGCCGGAGAGGTCGCGGATTTGGTGCCGTCTTTGGGCCAAACCCTGGAGCCGGTGCTGCAAGGCCTGCTGACCGCCGCCGGACCGGCCCACCGTGCGCTGGAAATCCTCAACGCCCTGGACCTGCCCGATGAGGCCGCCGAGGCGCGCGCGGCCCTATCCCAGGTCGTGGAACGCCTGCAAGCCGGGGCACCGGATCTGACGGTAACCATCGACCCGGTGGAAAACCGGGGATTTGAATACCATACGGGCGTCACCTTTGCCTTTTTCGCCCGCCAGGGGCGCGGCGAGTTGGGGCGCGGTGGCCGCTATATTGCCGCCGGAGCACCGGATGGAAATGGAGAACCGGCCACGGGCTTGACCCTGTTCATGAACGCGGTGCTGCGGGTGCTGCCGGACCCGGAGATGGACCGACGGATCTATGTGCCCTTGGGCACCGATGCCGCCACGGGACACGACCTAAGGGCAACCGGCTGGATCACCATCGACGGCCTGGAAGATACGGGGGATGTCCACGGCGAGGCTCGGCGACTGCGTTGTAGCCACGCCTGGACCAACGGGCGGGCAACCGCCCTGGACAACAATGAATGAATGATTTGAGTAGAGGGGAAACATCATGGCCAACGTAGTTGTCGTCGGATCCCAATGGGGTGACGAAGGAAAAGGTAAGATCGTTGACTGGCTGTCGCGCCGGGCCAATGTGGTGGTGCGCTTTCAAGGTGGCCATAACGCTGGACACACGCTGGTCATCGACGGCGTTACCTACAAGCTGCACATGCTGCCGTCCGGCGTGGTGCGGCCCGGCACCCTGTCGATCATCGGCAATGGCGTGGTCCTCGACCCTTGGAACCTGTTGAAGGAAATCGACGCTCTGCGCCAACAGGGTATTGAGCTGGGTCCGGACAACCTGAAGGTTGCCGAGAACGCGCCGCTGATCCTGCCTTTGCACCAGAACCTGGACATGGCCCGCGAGGAAGCCCTGGGCAAAGCCAAGATCGGCACCACCGGTCGCGGCATCGGCCCCGCCTACGAGGACAAGGTGGCCCGCCGCGCCATCCGAGTCGGCGACTTGGCCGAAGATTCGGTGATCGAGGAAAAAGTCGACCGGCTGCTGTTCCATCACAACACCTTGCTGCGGGGCTGGGGCTTCCCGGAACTGGAAGGGGATCAACTGATCGCCGACCTGAAGGAACTGGCGCCGAAGATCCTGCCCTATGCCGATACGGTGTGGAAGCGTCTGGATGAAGCCCGCAAGGCAGGCAAGCGGATCCTGTTCGAGGGCGCCCAGGGCATCTTGCTGGACATCGATCATGGCACCTATCCGTTCGTCACCTCGTCCAACGTGGTGGCGGCTCAGGCGGCCAGCGGATCGGGCCAGGGCCCCAACGCCATTGACTATGTGCTGGGCATCACCAAGGCCTATACCACCCGCGTTGGCTCCGGCCCCTTTCCCACTGAATTGGAAGACGAGGACGGCAAGCGCCTGGGGGAACGGGGCCATGAATTCGGCACCACCACCGGGCGGCCGCGGCGTTGCGGCTGGTTTGATGCCACCCTGGTCCGCCAAACGGTCAAGGTCTCCGGCATTACCGGCATCGCCCTGACCAAACTGGACGTGCTTGACGGATTCGAGCAGCTCAAGGTCTGCGTCGGCTACACCATCGACGGCGAACCTTACGACCACCTGCCTGCCTGTCAGATCAAGCAGGCCAAGGCCAAGCCGGTCTTCGAGACCATCGAAGGCTGGTCTGAAAGCACTCAGGGGGCCCGTTCCTGGGCCGATCTACCGGCGCAGGCGATCAAGTACATCCGCCGCATCGAAGAGCTGATCGAGGCGCCCGTGGCCATGCTTTCGACCAGTCCGGAGCGGGAAGACACCATCTTGGTCCATGACCCCTTCGCAGATTAATCCGAGGGCGCATATCCCGCCGATTGCATCCGGGCGCGCTGCCGGATAGGATCGGTAAGCATTTTGCGCCTTCCGGAGAACTGTGAACCGCATGGCCGCCGAAGACCTTGAATCTGAAGACGATGGCGTCATTGACGTGGAGGCTCAGCCCTCCGGCGGCGGCGGCGGCGGCGGCGCGCCTAGTCTCCTCAAGGGGCAGTATCTCGTTCACCACAACAATCCGGCGCCGGAGTACAACTGTCCGACGGCCAAGGCCTACAATGTGGAAGACCGGCGTGAGCCGGACCGGACCCTCTTTGCCCTAATCTCTCCCCCCAACCTGCCAGACCGGGTGGCCCGGGCCGAGAGTCTGCGCGTTTCCGGATTGACTGGCGTTCTCAAGCCCGTGGATTGGGGCGTCATTCATTGGCCCCCCATCGGCGAAGACACCATGGCCATCGTCTATGCCGTACCCACGGGGGGGCGGGTTATTCCCCTGGGCGAAACCGTCGACCCCATTCAGGAAGTCCAGACACTTCAAGACCTGGTGATCGCCCCGCTGCTCAATACCATCCGCGAGCTGAATGCCATGGGATTCACCCACCGGACCATCCGCCCGGACAATATGTACTGGTCCGACCCAACCAAAAAAGTCATTTTGCTGGGAGACTGCCTGACCACCCCTCCCGGGCATGATCAGCCGGTTTTGTTCGAGACCATCGAACGGAGCATGTGCCAACCGGAGGGCAGGGGTATCGGCGATATCCGCGATGACCTTTATGCCCTCGGCGTATCCTTGGTCATGATGCTTCTGGGGTACGATCCCACGGTCCGCTATTCGGATAATGAACTGATCGAGCGCAAGATCTGTGACGGCACCTATGCCACGCTGTGCGGGAATGAGCGGGTCCCCATGGGTCTGGTGGAAGTGCTGCGGGGACTCCTCAGCGACGATCCCACCGAGGCATGGGGTCTCGACGAGTTGCAAGCCTGGATCGACGGCCGCCGCCAAAGTCCCATTCAGCGTAAGGCAGCCAAAAAAGCCGACCGGGGATTCGTGTTCGAAAACCATGAGTACGACAATCTGCGCACCCTGGCCCATGCCTTTGCCCGGAATCAGGAAGCCGCCCTGAAAGCCCTGAAGGAAGGCCATGTTATCCGGTGGATCAAACGCAGCTTGGAAGACTCCGAAATGGCCGGCTACCTGGAACGCTCCATGGAGGACCTGGAGGCGACCAAGGGTAATCGACAGCGCGCCGAGGATGCCTTGATGGCCAATATCTGCATCGCCCTGGATCCGGAAGGGCCGATCCGCTATCGGGGATTGTCGTTCGTGCCCGAAGGCATTGGTCCGGTCTATGCGAAAGAAATGATCGATGGCGATATCAACAAGGTCATTCAGGTTATCGCCCGTGGTATTCATCGCAATTGGTTCCATGCTCAACCGGGGTCTTCAGCCTTCGAAACCCGCATGAAAGCCATGGAAAAATGGCTGGCCTCCACCGATGCCGGGATGGGGTCGGAACGGTGCCTCTACGAATTCAATTTCACCTTGCCTTGCCAGAGTCCCTTGTTGAAAGGCAAGCATGTCACGGACCTGCCCATGCTCATGCGGGCCCTGGACGATGTGGCGAAGGAAAAGAACCCGGGCGGGACCCCCGCCGATCGCCATATCATCGCCTTCATCGCCACTCACTTGGGCGAAAAGGCCGAGGCCCATTTGGACGTGATGAATGATGAAACGGCAGACCGCAACGTGCTCGGCACCCTGTCCCTGTTTGCCCAGGTACAATGGCGGACCGGCATCGAAACCCTGTACGGACTGACCCGCTGGATGGGAACGACCGTTGGTCCGGCCCTGGAAGCCTATCACAGCCGTAAGGTCCGCAAGGATATTGAGCGGGACCTGCCGAAATTGGTTCGCAAGGGCAGCCTCACCGAACTCTATAACCGGATCGAGGACCCCGAGGCCTTGTTGCAAGACGGCAAAGCCTTCGAAGAAGCGCAGAAGAAATTCATGGTTGCCGAGGAAGAAGTCAATCGATTGGAGAGCAAATCCGTGGACCGCAAGGCCATGGAGGAGGCCGCCCAAAGAGTAGCCGCGGTGACCGCTGTTGTGGCGACGATCTTCATTTCAGTTATGATCTTCATATCCAACTTGTAACGGAGTCACAGCCCCGTCATGGCCAAGACCGCCGCCCCCAGGAAAAAAGGACCCAACCTCATCGTCATGGCCGGGCTGGCCGTGGTGCTGTTGGCCGTGGCATTGCCGCAGGTGTTGATCTTGTTCTTCGGCATGCTGCCCACCTGGGTGGCCATATTTTTGATTGATCGTTCCAAGGAGAAGTACGCCTCGTTCTGCGTCGGCGGACTGAACTTCTGCGGCACGCTACCCTATGTTTTGGATTCGTGGTTTGGAACCAACACGCCGGTAGCGGCTTTCAAAATTCTGACCAATGCTTTTTCCCTGCTGGTTATGTACGGTTCGGCCGCTCTCGGCTGGGTGATTTTCATGGTGGTTCCGCCGGTGGTCGCGGTGTTTCTTCAAGTACTCAACGAGCGCCGCGTTCAACAGCTCAGATCCGAACAGAAAAAGCTGGTCGATGACTGGGGCGAAGAGGTCACGGATACCGCTGATGCCCAAAAAGCGTCTTCAGACGGCGAAACGCCGTCGGCACCCGAGGCACCGGCGGCGTAATCACATTAAAGTATCCTTCTTGATCAATCGTGCACGGTCGGTTCCGTGTACTTGTCTTTCAGCTTGGTCACGCCCAGGGCTTTCAAGGTGTACTTTTCATAGATGGGCTCGGAGGTGCCCTTCTTGATTTTGCGAATGAAGTACTTCTCAAAGGCGACTTTGGCCAGATGCACCCATTTGCCGCCGGCGAACCAATTGACGTTGCGCGGCGGGATCTGCGGCAAGGCCACGAAGGCGGCGCCCCGATCACCGAAATCGGCGAGACAGATGGCATTCCAGGTGGCCTCCTGATCGGGTGATTTGCCATCAATCATATTGCGCACGTTATGGGCGGTGGCCGTCACCATGGACTCGATCATGTACCCAGTCTTGGGCGCGCCGACCGGCAAGGCACAGGCTTCCACCGGCGGAATGGCCACCACGACGCCAACCGCATAGATATTCTTGAACTTTTCGTTTTGCTGGAACTTGTTGACGGTCACGAAACCGCGCGGATTGACGAGGCCCTCGATGCCTTGAACCGCCTCGATGCCTTTGAAGGCGGGCAGCATCATGGAGTATTTGAAGTCGACCTCATGCTTCTGCTTTTCGCTTCCGTCGGGGTTCATCTCGGCCACATGCATCTTGCCGTCTTCGACTTTTTCGACCTTGGCATTGCAGATCCATTTGACGTGGGCGCCGCGGAACTCGGATTCCAGCAACCCCTTTGAGTCGCCGACACCGCCCAGGCCCAGATGGCCCACGTAGGGTTCCGCCGTGACAAATGTCATCGGTACCTTGTCGCGGATCTTGCGGCGACGCAGGTCCGTATCCATGATCATGGCCATCTCATAGGCTGGTCCGTAGCAAGAAGCACCTTGCACCGCACCGACCACGATGGGACCGGGATTCTTGCAGAATTCTTCCCACTTCTCATAAGCCTTCACCGCATGGTCCACATGACAGACCGACTGGGTGAAGCCATTGGGGCCCAGACCTTCCACTTCCTCGAAGGCCAAATGCGGGCCCGACGCGACCACCAGGTAGTCGTAGTCCATGGACTGACCATCGGCCAGTTCAACCTTGCTATCATCGGGATGAACTTTTTTGACCGGGACCGGGACAAAGTCGATACCTTTTTTATTCAGGTATTTCTCGACCGGGACCACCACATCCTTGCGCTTGCGCCAGCCCACCAAGACCCAGGGGTTGGAGGGCGTAAACTGGAAATCGGGGCCATTGCCGATGACCGTGATCTTGTCTTCCTTGCGCAGGGCGTCGCGCATTTCATAAGCCATCGGCATGCCGCCGACGCCCGCCCCGATAATCACCACATGTGCCATTTTTCTCTCTCCCAAGTGTGAAATAGGCCAGTGGCATATTTTTTACCGCTTCACCGCCCTTTGTTTGTGGATGGTTACTTCTCCACCATGACTGGCGGCACCTCTTCCGGGGCCGGGACCGTTGGCGGTGCCATTTCCTGTACGGCTGCCAGCTTTGGCGGTTCCGGTTGATTGAGGCGCCCCGACGGATCGGCATAACAGTCGTTCAGACGCTGTACATGCTGGGCCGCGGTTTCGCGCAGAGCCTGGAACTTGCGCAGGGCTCGCTTACCCCATCCCGCCGGATCCTTGGCAAAAATACTGCGATAGAATTTGGTGTTTCGAAGAAAAGCCTGCTTGAGGTTCAATTCCACCTGACCGACCACTTCAGGCAGTTTGGCGGCAACCCTTCGGGCCATCACCCCGCGCAGCCAGAAATGGAAGCCCAGGCCCATGGCAACCACCGCGCCGACCCCGACACCGATATCCAGACTATGGGCTCCCAGCCAGGCCAACAGGCCGTCCTCGGGGCCGGGCAGCCAATCCATGCCGATGACCAAGGCAAGGGCCCCAATGATCAATAAGGCATAGGCCACCAGATCACCAATCACCACACCCCGGCGCCATTTATCCACCGCCGCGCGCAGTTTCGGAACAATCTCCGTTTCCACCTCATTGACGACGGTTTCCAAGACCCCGACGATGCGGTAGCTGCGTTGAATTTCCACCTCGCCCATCCGACCAAGGATGGCCCGCATGTCTTCGTCGCGCTTGCTTTCGAAACGCTGTCGAAGCGCGGCATCCTCGATGGGAACGGCGGCTTCCGGATTGTAGATGCAATAGAACCGCCCGGTGGTCAGCCCGGCCTGCGCGATGGCTCGTTGCCAGGCGCCCACGACGGCTTCGGGGTTGTCCTCCTTGGCCGTCGTATCGATCTGATTGAGGATATAGAGGAACTTGCTGGCATCGGTGCGCTGCCGGGTGGTGGTCACCAGATGCTTGAGGGTATCTTGCATGGCGCCCGGCTCTGGATGACGGGCATCGAAAAACACCAGGACCAGATCCGACAAATCAATAATATGGTCGGTGATGCGCAAGGTTGAACGGCGCTGATCATCGGCATCGAAGCCAGGGGAATCGATGACGATCTTGCCGCGCAGGTTCTCCTCCGAGGTGGTCTTGAGCTGTAGATAGCTCTCGATATGCTTGCCTTCGCCCTCGTGGACTTTTTCGATTTCCCGGCTCATGCGGAAGAACGGAAAACGCGGGTCGGCATCCAGGGCCGTTCCCGGCAGGGTCAAATTCTGACCCTGGGTCGGGGTGCGATAGCAAACCACGGTGAATTTGTCGTCCACGGCCTGATTGCCGGTTTCTTGAAGCTTGTCGCCAATATAGGCATTGATAAAGGTGGACTTGCCGGAAGAGAACGTGCCCAGCACCGCCACCACCGGCCACCACGAAATGCGGGTGGCCAGGGATGAATCCCGGTCCAAAAGCCCCATCCGGTGCAGCATCTTGTCGAGCCGGTAGAACGTCGGCAGAAACTCGACCAAAATCGGGTTCTCGCCTTGCAGATGTTCTTCCAGGCTGCGGAGCCGCTTGGACAGAAATTTCGGGCTATGGGTCTGTAGCATGCTTACTCTCTTTCTCTTCCGGCACCGTGATGGTGAGCGGGATCAACGACCGTGGTTCTGTAGTTCCTTACGCAGCTTGGCGGCCATGTCCGGTGCCAAGCGTTGCAGAGCCCCAATCAACGACGAGGCGAGCCCCAGCTGGTTGCTTTTCAGCGCCCGCATACCGGTTTCCAAGTAGGCCTCCGCTGCTTTGTCGTGTTGCTGTTGGTAGTAGTAGAGGTTGCCCAATTCACCCATCACGTCCGGGAGGTCGGGATTGGCCTCGGCCAGGCTTTTATACTGGGCTTCAGCCTTTTCGTAATCCCCTTCATAGAAAGCGAGACGGGCGGCAATCCATCCGTCGCGCACTTCAGGCGCCAAATCGGCTTCCGAAATGGGTCCCCGGCGATGATGCTCGGGCAGCTTGCGCGGTTCCGGACGCTTCGGCGGCTCCATACGGGCAGGGGCGGCCTGGTTGGCGGGAGCTGCTTGCGGCGCCGGAGCGGCGCCGGGATGGCGGGCCATGGACATTTCCCGCATGGTCATCTGGGCGGGCGCGGGAGCCGCGTTTGGCGCGGGCGCGTCCTGGGCGGCAGGCTTCGGCGTCGGCGCGGGTTGTGGTTTGGCTTCGGGGGCGGCCTCGACCGGCGCGGCGGGTGTCTCGGCGGCCGCTGCGGCGGGTGCATCCGCCTTGGGCTCTGAAACAGGCTCAGGCGTTGGTGCCGGTTGCGGTTTGGCTTCGGCGACGGCTGGCGCCGGGTCCTCGGCTTTGTTGTTGCCCTCGGCCTTGTCGTCGCCCTCGGCTTTCGCCTCCTCGGCTTCATCCTTGTCGTCTTCTTCGCTCAGCCCGACCTCGCGACTCAGGTCCTCGGCGGTCTCCTCGATATCGTGCCAGGCCCCGTTCAACATGGGCATCACTTCATCTCGCTTGAAGTATCCGTAAATCCCCAAGCCGACCAGTGCGTAAAGCACCAACAAACGCATCAAAGCCATGACTTCTATTCCCCTCTTGAATCTCTTGACGACAGGCTTCCCCCGGTAACTTAGGAGAAGATTTCCTTCCCAAGCGCGTTCAGTTCCTTGGCCCCCTTTCCTGAGGGCTCCAATTCAAAAACACCCAGCCCCTCGGAGAACGAGCGGCGGAAGACCATGCGTTGCGTCAGCCGGGAAGACAGGAACTCGATCTGTGGCAGCGACTGAAGCGCCTCCAGAGTTTCCCTGTTCTCGTGCGACAGCGGATGCGGGTCGGCGCGGTTGATGAAAGCCCGCATACGCGGCTTTTTCCGGCCGGCATGTTTCTTGACTAATTCAATGAATCGCTGGGTTGCCCAGACATCCGCCTGGCTCGGCGCCACCGGAATAATGATCTGATGGGCGCGCTTGATCCCTTCATGCACGCCAATCATGTCCGATGTTCCCACATCAACAATGACCTCGCCGGTTGCCCGGTCTGGGAGATCCCGTTCGTTCTTTAGCTGCGGCTCGTAGCCTTCGTCGCCGCGCAGCTCGAGCACATCGCGCAAGGTCGCCTGCGGATCCAGATCGCAGACGGTGACCTTGTCGCCCCGGGCAGCCAGCCAAAGAGCCAGATTGAAGGCCGCGGTGCTTTTACCCGTGCCACCTTTGAGATTGCCGACCAATGTAATCATTCAGCGTCTCCTTGTTTTTTAACGGCCGTAGGGAGAGGGATAGCGATACTGCCCACCTTGGGCCGGGTATTGCTGTCGTTGCGGCATTTGCCGGGCTCCCCCTTGCGGCGCCCCCCCTTGTCGCATCCCGGCTGAGGGTGCCTGTTGCGGCTCCACTTTGCGATACCCTTGCGGGACTTGGAATAGATTCGTGTCCACCGGTCCCACGGCCAGATTCCGCAATTCGCGCAATTCGCCATTGGGCAGCTGTTCCCGGATACGGACTCCCAGGTCGGGATCCAACCACCATTCGCCAATCTGCGGCTGTTGTTCGGGCTCGGTATAGGTGGCTTTCCAGTGCAGGGTATCGCGACCAAGCACGGTTTCCTTTGCAACAAATTCCACCTGCATGACTTTGCCGTCGCTGCTTTCCCGCCGAACCACCTGCTTGCTTTTCGGGTCCCAGTAAACGGTCATGGTCCCCTGGGTCTTGCCCCCGCTGATCCGATAGGCTTCGGCGTTGATGGTCCCAGCCATCTTGGCCCCCAACGGCGTGCATGTCATCCCCGAGGGCGGTGCCGCACAGGGATTGGCCTGGGTTCCCGCACCCTGTGCGGGGGGAACCTTGCCTTTGAACTGCAAAAAGGTTTTGGTCGCGGGATCCAATACCAGCATTTCGCCCGACTTGGGTTTCATGATCTGGATCAACTGCTTTCCCTGCCGCGCATACTCCAAACGAATGGCGTCCTGGTCGCGCAGAATTCGGGCTTTCTGGATCACTTCCCCGCCAAGCTGACTGACCGCATCGGCAGAAAATGGCAACTCGGCGGCTTTGGCCCCCGTCACCGTCCAGACCATGGGCACTGTCAACAGGGCCGCCAAAGCCATGAACCCGAATCTCATTTCTTTCCCCCTACGCTGAGTCTCAGCGGTATTCCCCCAGAACGCGCGGAGCCGACACCGTCGCCCAATGGCGAACGGTGCCGACATCCATACGTCTAGGTCCAGTCTTACTGGGCCGGAGCCGGAGCAGCCGGAGCCGGAGCAACCGGGGCGCCATAGGGAACGCCATACGGGGCACCATACGGAGCACCATAGGGAGCGCCATAGCCGTAACCCGGGTGACCCCACGGGCCGCCGCCGTAGCCGTTGTAGCCATTGTAGCCGTTATAGCCGTTGTAGCCATTCCAGCTATTGTTGCCACGACCGCTGCCGCTCATACCGAAATTGAAGCTGCCGGAGCCATCACCAAAGCCGGAACCGGAGCCATCGCCCCAACCGTTGTTGTTGCCCCAGCCGTTGTTGTTCCACGGACCGCCGCCCCACCAAGCGGAAGCGTCGGAAACCGCGATACCGGTGCCCAGGGCCAAAGCCAGGGCAGAGGTCAAAAGAACTTTCTTCATGAACGTCGTCTCCTATGCATAGTCAGGTCCCTTGATTAAAAGGGCCGAATACCGGTCTAAGGGACCATTACCTGCATTCGACTAGTTCCGTTCAACCTCGTTGGGTCGAGCGAAATTCTCTATATTACCAATTCGAGTACCCCGGCCAGACCTGACCAGCCCCGCCATTATACGGCCAAGCGCCAAAGCCAAGTCCTTGGCTACCACCGCCATAGGGGGAGAATTCATGAGGTCCGAAGTAATTATCAACCGTCGGGTTGTCCCAATATCGGCGCGCGGGCTGTTCATAGACATAGCCGCTTGAGGATGATCGAGGATCAGGCTGATAGCGGGGGTAGGCGGGAGCCTGTTGTTGCCCATAGCTGCCGGGACCAAAGCGCCGGTTATTCTGATCATCAAGCCGATCTTCAAGGTCGTCAGGCGGATACTCCAGACCCTGAGGTGCCACCGGATAGGCTGGCTGTTGGTGAAATCCACCTTGATGTTGCATCAATGGCGCTTTCGGCAGGTTCTCCATGTACGGCGTCTGGGACAGGGGGGCCGATGGCTGCTGCTGTTGATAGTTTTGCTGAGCGGGTGGCTGCTGCTGCCATCCCGGATTGCTTCTCCAGGGATTGTCACCAACCGCACCTCGCTCCGAAAGGAGGAGGATGGCGGCGGTCCCGAGAAGGCATACCGTGATGGTTTTCATGGAGTGGTTTAGGTCCTTGCCTGGTTAACGCGGATAGCCGTACGGCGCGCCATAGGGCGGCGGCGCATAGCCGTAGCCGGGCGCCGCATACCCATACCCATAGGGCTGTGGCCATGCCGGACGCCATATGGCCCGGGGTGGCGCTGCCGGAGCCGGCGCTTCGCTCGTGGTTGCCGGTTCCTTGGGCTGCGGTGCCATCGCTTCATATGGGGTGGCTGGCTGCCCAACGCTACCCTGCCAATAGGGTTGCTGCGGCATGGCCCCATAAGGCGCCGCATAGGATGTTGCCGGGGCGTTTGAAGTCGGCGCGGCAGGGGCCTGTTCCGGTTGCGCCGCAAACGAGGGCAGCGGCGCGGCAGGCGCGGTCGATGCCTTGGGCATTTCCGGCTGTCCTGGACGGGCCATCAGCACCGTGGAATGAAACAATCCCGGTGGTTCCGGCGGAACTTCCTTGGTCAAGTCAAGCCGGGCACCCGTCTGGGCAGCCTGCTGGGCCATGGCCGGAACAGCCAACATCAAACATGTCAGGGCAAGAAAGCTATGGATCACGCGCATGGTCGGGACCTCACGTCTGGTCGTCCGAAGATTCGTTTATGGATGTCTTCAATCGGATGCCTCGACGCTTGCGAGCCTTCGAGGCGGCCGATGAAGCCGGTTTGGTTGCCGCCTTGGCGGCAGATTTCGGGCCTGCCTTTGACGCTGTCGCGGCCTTGGGTTTCGCGGCTGGAGCCTTGGCCGTTTTTGGGGCCGCAGGCTTGGCGGTCGCGGTCTTCTTGGCAGCCGGTTTCTTAGCCACCGCCTTCTTGGCATCGGGTTTCTTCGCCGGAGCCTTCTTGGCGGCAGGCTTGGCAGCCGGAGCCTTCTTGGCGGCAGGCTTGGCAGCCGGAGCCTTTGTCACTGCTGATTTCTTGGCGGCGGGCTTGGCAGCCGGTGCACTCTTGGCCGCCGGTTCTTCTTCCGGTGTCTTGTCACTGGTCGCGGCAAGAACCGCGGCACCGGTGGCCGCCCCCATGGCGGCGGCGGCAACGACCTTCGTATCAGACGCCGTCCCGGCGGGTGCTTCCTTGGCTTTGGGAGCCTCCGGTTCGGCTTCGATAATCGTCGGCTTGACCGGTTCTGGTTTGGCGGCCTCTTTGACCGCCGGTTCCGGCGCGATGACTTCGGCTTTCGGGGCAGGTTTCGGGGCAGCTACCGACTTCGGTTCCGACTTAGCCTTCGGCTCCGGCTTGGGCTCGGGCGCCTTGTCCACCGGCGGTTTGGGTGGTACCGGCGGGGTCGGTGGGGTTGGCGGCGTGTAGGGCGGTGGTGTCGGCGGCGGAAGATCATCCACATCCGATCCCCGTCCAAACAGGTTGCGCACGAACCCAAAGACGGATTGAAGCCCCATCCAGACGAACATGGCCATGGCCCGAATGACATAGAACGCCATGATCAAGCCGGACCAGATCTTCATCCACAAGGGGGTCTTGAACTCGTCCTCGTCGTCATCCTGAGCACCGATACCCACGTCGCGGGATCCCTCGAGATGGGCGCCAGCGGCACAAGGAGAATGAATGTGGCCCTCTTCGGTTGGCACGCACATGGCCTTGCGGAAGCTGACGCAGCCCAGGGGAATCACCACCAGGGTCAATACCGTCGAGACCAGAACACCGGCCATCAATGAAATGGCCATGCCTTGGAAAATCGGGTCGTCGAGGATGACAAAGGAGCCGCCGACCAACGCGAAGGCGGTAATGATGATCGGTCGGGTACGGGTGCGGCAGGCGGAAATGACCGCGTCTTGCACATCCATGCCTCCGGCCACGGCATGCTTGGAGAAATCCACCAGCAAAATCGAGTTTCGCACAATGATACCAGCAAGGGCGATGAACCCGATCATGGATGTGGCCGTGAACTCGCCACCGCCGATCATGGCGCCGATGATCGCGTGACCGGGAATAATACCGATCAGGGTCAAGGGAATGGGAACCATGATGATGGCGGGCAGGGTGAAATTGCCGAATTCCCAAACCACCAGGATGTAGATCAGGATCATGGCGGCGCCAAAGGCGATCCCCATGTCGCGGAAGGTCTCGTAGGTCACCGTCCATTCGCCGGTCCATTCCATGGCCGACGCCTGACTGGAGGCAGGCGGCCCCATGTACTCGGTGGCCACGCGAACGCCGTCGGGGGACTCATACCCGTCGAGCAGGTCTTCCACTTCGAGGATGCCGTATATGGGCGCGCCCAGGCGTCCGGACACTTCACCGGTCACGTATTCAAGCGGACGGAGATCCTTGTGATAGACCGGATCGTCAATGGTAAAGGCTTCGAAACGGCCCAATTCTCCCAGCGGGATCATGTTGCCTTGCGCCGACGGCACCGGCAATTCGCCCAGATGCCCAAATTGGCTGCGGAAGGCCATCGGCATTTGCAGCACGATATAGCGCGGTTCAAGGGCATGGCCGACCTTCACGTCGCCCATCTTGAAACCGCCCATGGCCATTTCCAACTGCCGATTGATGTCTTCCACCGACACGCCCCGACGGGAAGCCTTCTCCCGTTCGACCACGAAGCGCCAGGTATCGTACTTGGACTGCAGGAAATTATCCACGTCGACCACGGACTCGGCTTTTTCAAACAGGCGCGTAATGTCCTTGGCCACTTGACGGCGGGTTTCCGGGTCGGGGCCATAAATCTCGGCGACCATGGTCTGCAATACCGGCGGTCCCGGAGGCATTTCAATGATCTCGATCTTGGCGCCCATTTCCTTGGCGATGGGAGTCAGCAGATCACGCGTATAGCCGGCCAATTGATGGCTGGTGCGGTCCCGGTCGGACTTGTGCACCAACTGCACTTGAATATCGCCCATCCACGGCATGCTGCGCATGTACGTATGGCGGACCAAACCATTGAAGTTAAATGGCGAGGCGGTGCCCGCGTAGGTCTGAACCGACGTTACCTCGGGGATCTTCAACAACTCGTCGGCCAACCGGCTGGCGACGTTGGCGGTGACCGGCAGGGCCGTCCCGTCCGGCATGTTGATGGAAACGTTGAACTCCGGCTTGTTGTCGTGTGGCAGCATCTTCACCGTCACGGCGGTGGTCGGGAACATATAGCAGCTGAGCAACAGAGCCCCAATCAGGAAGGCGGCAAAGGTCCAGCCCTTGACTTTGCTTTCCAGTAACGGGTTCAAAATATTGCTGAACAGCTTCCCCAGCTTCTCGTTCTGGGAATGCTCCTTTTGCTCCATCTTGTGCAGCTTGGCCATGCTCGGCCGAATACGCTGGGCCAGCCAGGGCGTAAAGATGAAGGCGGCGAACAGCGAAAACAGCATGGCTACCGAGCCCAAGGCCGGGATCGGTTCCATATAGGGACCCATCATGCCGGACACGAAGCCCATGGGCAGCAGTGCCGCAATCACCGTAAAGGTGGCAAGAATGGTCGGGTTGCCCACTTCGCGCACCGCGTCGATGGAGACGGACACATCAATCGTGCCCTCTTCCAGCCATCGCCGGTAAATGTTCTCGATCACCACAATGGCGTCATCCACCAAAATGCCGATGGAGAAGATCAACGCGAACAGGGACACGCGGTCGATGGTATAGCCCATCAACCAGGCGGCAAGCACGGTCACCAGAATCACCACCGGGATCACGATCAACACCACGATGGCGGCCCGCAGACCGAGCGCCAGGAAGATGAAGATGGTCACCACACCGGTGGCCACGAACAGCTTGAAGACCAGGTTGTTCACCTTGTCATTGGCGGTCTGGCCGTAGTTGCGGGTGACTTCCACATGAACATTGTCGGGAATCTGACTGCCCTTGAGCCGTTCCACATGTTCCAAGATTGCCGAGGCCACGGTCACGCCGTTGGTGTTCGGCTTCTTGGCCACGGCGATGGTCACCGCAGGCGCGCCCACGGGCGCCAGATCCTGTTCCGCCGCGCGCTGGCTATGCGCTTCCTCGTCGGCCAGATCGGTCTCGCCATCATCGCTCACGAAGACTTCGCCCCGGGGAATGCCATAGGCCGGGCCGGTATAGTATGAGACCACGCTCGTCGCGTCTTCGGTGGCTTCCGTCACGACGGCCACGTCGCGCACATAAACCGGGCTGCCATGGTGGACCCCCACCATCAGGCGCTCGATATCCTTGGCCCGGCGCAAGAAAGAACCGGTATAGAGGGTAAAGCTCGTTTCACCGATTTCCGCCGTGCCGACACCCCGCTCGGCATTGGCCGACGTCACGGTTTGCGCCAATTGATCCAGACCGATGCCAAAGCCGGACAGGCGCTCCGGATAGACCTCGACCTTGATGGCCTCGGAACGGCCGCCAACAATGAAGCTTTGCGAGGTATTGGGAACCTCTTTCAAGCGCTGCATCACATCTAGGCCGAGAAGCCGGAGAGCCGCCTCGTCCACTTCGTGGGACCACAGAGTCAGGGTCACCACCGGAACATCGTCAACGCCCTTTGGCTTGACCATGGGCTGAGAGACTCCGGGCGGGACCTTGTCCATGTTGGACATCAGCTTGTCCCAGAGCTTGATCAGCGAAGGCTCCATGGCCTCGCCGACCTCGAACTGGACCGTCACCATGCCGCCATCGCGCTTGGACATGGAATAGACGTGTTTGACCCCCGGGATTTCACTCATCAATCGCTCGAGAGGATCCGTGGCCAGACTGGCGACCTGTTCGGCGGACGCGCCTTGGTATTGGAAGAAAATATCGACCATGGGCACGGAGATTTGAGGATCTTCCTGCCGTGGCGTGGACATAAGGCCCAGGATACCCAGGGCTAAGCTGGTAAACAGGAACAACGGAGACAGAGGCGAGTTGATAAACGCCTTTGCCATGCTCCCGGCCAGACCGAGATGTGCCTCCGGCTTGCTCTTGCTGTCTTCGTTGGTGTTTTCGTTTTCCGCAGTCATCGTTCCCCCTTCCCTATTCTCCGATTTCGGAGCGGCGGCCTTGGCCTACCGTCCGCCCGAGACCAGATTGGCGGGAGGATCGACGATGACCTGCTCCCCGCCACTAAGGCCGGAGAGCACGGATACATTGCCGTTTCCGAGCGGATAGCCGACCCGCACAACGCGAAGCGATGGCTGACCGTCCTTGAGGACGAACACCGAGGGCAAACTGCCTCGCCATACGAGCGCGTTTTCGGGGATCGACGGTACCGCGCGCAATGGCACGGAACTGTCTGGAATGGTGACTTCCACATACATACCAGGTCCACCCGGCACGCCCTTGGGCAGGTCGAACTTGACCTTGACCGTGTGGCGTTGGCGATCGGCCATGGGGAAAATCTGAGCCACCTTGGCCTGAATTTTGGCGCCACCGATATCAAGCCGGGCCGGAACAAACATGCCTTTGGAAAGGCCGTTCACCAACCGCACCGGCACATCGGCGATGATGCGCAGAAAATCCGTATGGGCAAACTCGATCAGCGGCGTTCCCGGTTGCACCGTGTCACCGACTTCGGCCAGCTTCTCGACGATCACGCCATCAAAAGGCGCGGTCTGCCGGGCATCCTTCAATTTCGCATCAAGGGATTCAAGATTTGCCCGCGCCGTGGTGATGCTGTTGCGGGCCTGATTGACCCCGGCACCCTGAGCATAGAGATCGGCATGCCGTTCGAGGCCCGGATAGGTCCGGCCCATCATCTCGCCCATGGGTCGGGTGAACATCTGATCAAACATGTTGGGCATTCCCATGCCCGGCATGCCCGTCATGCTGTTCGTCCGCGGCGAGATCAATTCCCGGGAATACTGGACCTGCGCGTTGCGCAAGGCCGTCTCCGCGTTATAGATCTGCGCCTGGGCGGCTCGGCGTTGCGCCTGAATGTCGTCATCGTCAATGGCAACGACCACATCCCCCTTCTTGACGCTATCCCCTTCGGAGCCGGCGATGAATTCCACCCGCCCCGGGATCTGCGCTGTGAAGGTCGCTTCCTTGAAAGGAATCACCGTACCACCGACCGTCGCCGTTCCGCCCACTTGGACGGATTGAACGACCATCGTCTTAAAATCTTGCGCCTGCGCGCTGCCCGCCACGAAGGCGCCAAGCACCAACGCGGCGACCGCACTCTTCCAGCCCGAACCGTTCATTTTCTAAAACCTTAGACTTTCCCCATGACTTCGAAGCTCTTGATAAAGGGTCCGGCCATACGCGGATCCTTGACCATCGCTCCGTAGTCACCGACCACGAACTGAAGCTTACGAGAGGTATAGGCCATGCCGAGGCCCATCATGCCCGGAGGCTTCTTCATCCACTTTTCCCAGTCCTTGGCGGACGCGCGGATGTCCCAATTCAGCTCCTGTCCTTCGTAGGCACCCCCAGAGATCGCCTGGCCATTTTCGACCACCAGCACACCTCGAGGATTGTCCTCACCCACGTAACCATAACCAATTGCCGAGGCGAACCCGATCTTGGCCAGCGCGCTCGCCAAATCCGGCATCGCATTCCACTGGTCCTTAAAGGTGTCCATCCATTCGGCTGAAAAAACTTCAGACATGCAAAGCCCCCCGTCTTGTCTTGTGTCCCAGTTCCGGACAGGTCATCCGAAACATGTGCCTATGTTGATTCCCTTAATTCCGTCCCCGGTGCAACTGTTGTCGCTGTGTGGTTCGGGCCTTCCAAGCAGGGCGCGATCTTTTATTGACCGGGTGGGTCAAGGGATGGGCATCTTAGCACAAGACCCCGCACAATAAAGTGCTTTGTGCGACAATTTCGGGTCATGGATGAGCAAATGCCGACAATCGGCTGATTAGTTGCGCGATTCCGTCTCCGCGTGGTAGCCTGATGATAATCTAATATGAAAATTTCGGCGGATTCCAAAGAGAATCAACCCACTAAACAGGGTAACAGCCGGGAAAACAACGAGCGGGGAAACGCTGGAATGCTAGATACTGAAGGGGTCTGCGACGATCCCGAAGGCCGTTGCGACGACCATGCCTATCGTCTGGCGGTCTATCAGGCGGGACACGCGCTTGTGGCGCGTGCCTTGGGGCATCGAATCATGACCGTCCGGCTGCTGCCGCGACCGCCCATCACCATCACCGACAAGAGCTTTTTGCACAATAACTGGGATTCCTTCATGGATATGTTGGAAGCTCGGGTCATTGAGTTGTTTGGCGGGCAGATGGCGGAGCACATGATCTGCGGCTCCCATACCTGTTGCACCGGCGACATTTCGCGTATCGACGAGTTGACCCGGCTTCTGGCCGGTCTAAACGAAGATACTGATTATGAGGATGTTTTCTTCCATCTGGAAGAAGTCGCGCAGAATATTTTCACCGATTCGCGAACCATAGACGCGCTCCTGCCTTTGGCCGAATTCCTCTACGAAAAGGAGTTGGCCACGGAATACGAGATTCCGGGCGAGGAACTGGACGCGATCATCGACCAGTACGTCGACCCCATACCCCAGAACAACTCGCGATTCTCAAAGCTTTTTAAAATGATCAGTAAATAAAGCCGAATCGGGCGTTATCCCATTCAAACCTGAAGGGGGCTAAACGGTCATCTCATGAAGGGGACGACCTTCAGATTCGGGACACTAAAACCAGATTTTGGGAGTCGCTTCCCTAAAAGGGAAACATATTCCCCCACATGTAGGACATGGGCTGCGAGAACGCATGTGTGGCACGCCCCACATCCCGGCCCATATATCCAACGATTGAGGTCAAACCGGTCACCGCCGCCGACATGTTGTGAACGTTGGAGGTCATGGTCTTCACGTTGGTATTCAACTGACCGACGCTCGAATCCAAGTTGGCCACCGATTCGTTCATACCGCTAACCGATTCGTTCATGCGGACCAGGTTGTTATGCATACCCGCCATATCGGCCGCCATGCGTTCCTGGATCACCGTCATGCGGACCACCGAGGCATTCATTTCCAACATGACATCGGTCATGACGTAGACCTTCTGCGCCATGCCGTACATCACCCAGGTGAAAACGCTCATGACCACAACGATTCCCGCCGTGGTCAAAACGATAAAGCGTCCGCTTGTTTGTCGCCGGTACATGACTTCCCCCGTCGTCCCCGGTTCAAGCTCATTCTTGAACGTACTGTTAATTATCCGCCGGAGCCCTTTGGGGGCCCGGCGAATACCACTACCTTAGGCCTTTTCTCCGCCCTTGTTAAGCCAAAAAATTAGCACATGCTTATATACATTCACTTTCATGCACTTACCCATCCTTTTCGCCCTCTCCGAAGCCTCGCCCGTCATCCCGCAGCCAGACATATATGGCCGGAATCACCAAAAGGGTGAGTGCCGTCGAGGACATCAGGCCGAAAACCATGGAAATGGCCAACCCCTGGAAGATCGGATCGGCAAGAATGAACGCCGCGCCAATCATCGCCGCCAACGCGGTGAGGAAGATCGGCTTGAAGCGCGTGGCTCCGGCATCGATCAGGGCCTGACGCAAGGGAATCCCTGTTTCCCGTTGATGATTGATGAAATCCACCAAGAGAATCGAATTCCGCACGATAATGCCCGCCAAGGCGATGAAGCCGATCATGGAGGTGGCGGTAAAGGGCGCATTAAACAGCCAATGGCCGATCACAATGCCGATTAGCGTCAGGGGTACGGGCACCAAGATCACCAGCGGGACCTTGAACGAGCCGAACTGACCGACCACCAACAGGTAGATGGCCATGATGGCCACCGCGAAGGCGGCCCCCATATCGCGGAAGGTCACGTAGGTGATCTCCCATTCGCCGTCCCACAGCACGGAAACCTTGGATTCGTCCTCCGGCTGGCCGTGATAAAGAAATTCGGGCGGCCCCACCGATCCCCAATCCATGCTCGCCACCTGATCTTCCACGGCGAACATGCCGTAGACCGGGGCTTCGAATCGCCCGGCGGGCTCGCCCATGATCATTTCGGCAAAATGGCCGTCACGACGAAAGATCGGGAAAGAGGCCTGTTCACGCACGATTCGCACCACATCGCCCAGTTCGACGATTCGCCCTCCATCGCCCGCCGGACCCGGTGCAGGCAGCGGCGTGGCCAGCAGGCGCTCTGATGGGTAGAGATCGCTTTTCGGCAGCCGCACGGCAATTTCGATGGGATCGGCTCCCCGTCCCCGCTGGGAATGACCGACCGTGACCCCGCCCAACAGCACCTGTAGCGAATCGTACACCGCCTGTTCCGAAACGCCATGGAATTCCAGGGCTTCCTGATCGATGACAAACCGCAAACGCTCGGTGGGTGCCCCAAAGGAATCGTCCACATCGACGACAAAATCCACCGCTTCATAGGCCTGGCGGATCTTTGCCGCCGCCGCCCGGCGCGATTCGGCGTCGGGCCCATAGACCTCGGCCAGCAAGGTGGAGAGCACCGGCGGTCCCGGCGGCACTTCGACCACTTTTACCGAGGTCCCTTCGGGCACCTCCAGGTCCGCCAGCTTTTGCCGCACGTCCAAGGCAATGTCGTGGCTGGTCCGGTCGCGGTGATGCTTGGCCGTCAGATTGACCTGCAAATCCCCCAGTTCCGGCTTTTCACGCAAATAGTAATGCCGCACCAGGCCATTGAAGTTGAACGGCGCCGAGGTGCCCGCATAGGCCTGGATCGATACCAGCTCCGGCAGGTCACGGATGCGCTCGGCAGCCGCCTTCAGCACCCTTTCGGTATCTTCCAGCGCACTGCCTTCGGGCAGATCCACCACGATCTGGAACTCCGACTTGTTGTCGAACGGCAGCAGCTTGACCGTCACGTCCTTGGTGGCGAATAGCACCATGACACCGATGGTCGCCACGGAGGTCACGGCCAGCAGCAGCTTGGATCGTCCCCGTCCTTCCAGCACCGGACGGGCCACCCGGCGGTAAAAGGCACCGAGCTTGCCTTCGTGTTCCAGATGATCATAGGACGTTGAATCGGGTTCGAAGATGTCGAACTCCTCGCGCAGGCGGTCATCTACCTCTTTCTCCGAGCAACGCAAAATCGGCGAGAGCAGCTTGCACATGGAGGCGCGGAAGCGGCCTTTGCCCTGGGTCGTCTTGCCGGAAACCTTCATCAAAAGCCACGGCGTCACAATCACCGCGATGAAGAAGGAAAACAGCATGGCCGCCGAGGCGTTGGCCGGAATGGGGCTCATATAGGGCCCCATCAGACCGGAGACGAACATCATCGGCAGCAGGGCCGCGACGATGGTCAAGGTGGCGATGATGGTCGGATTGCCCACCTCGGCCACGCCTTCCACGGCGATCTGAATGGGAGTCTTGGTCTTGTCGCCTTTTTTCATGTGGCAGTGACGGACAATGTTCTCCACCACCACGATGGCGTCATCGACCAGGATACCGATGGAGAAGATCAAGGCGAACAGGCTCACCCGGTTGATTGTGAAGCCCATCAGGTGCGCCGCGAACAGGGTCAGCAAAATGGTGGTGGGGATCACCACCATCACCACCAGACCTTCCCGCCAGCCGATGGTCAGGGTGATCAGAATGACGATGGACACCGTGGCCAGGGCCAGATGGAACAGCAACTCGTCGGCCTTTTCCAGGGCCGTTTCGCCATAGTTCCGCGTAACCTCCACGGAGACTCCGGGCGGGATCAGGCGACCCTTGACGGACTCCAGGCGTTCTTCGAGCTTTTGGGCCACGGTTACCGCATTGGCCCCAGCCCGCTTGGCCAAAGCAATGGACACGGCGGGAACCGGACCACCGGTCTCGGACTTGCCGATCTGCCAGACCCGGTGTTCGCCGGGCTCTGCGCCGACCACCACATTGGCCACGTCCTTCACATAAACCGGACGGCCATCGCGGCTGGTGATCAGCAACTGGCCAATATCGCCGACCCCTTGCAGGGTCTGGCCGGCCACGGCGGGAACGGAATGCCCGCCACTGCGCAGGGTACCCACCTGGAACGACCGATTGGCGTTGCGGATTTTATCGACCACCTGGTTGAGGGTCAGCCCATGGCGGGACAACAACTCTGGATCAGGCTCGACGCGAATCTGGTTGGCCCGACCACCGACGATCAGGGTCAGCCCCACGTCCGGCACCTTGACCAATTCCGGCAGCAGTTCCTCGGCCAGATTATAAAGTGCGTTGTCGTCCCAACGATCGGCCACCTTGGCCTCCGGCGACAGGGTGAAGACGACGATGGGCACGTCGTTGACCCCGCGACCGACGATCAATGGCATGGGAATCCCATAGGGAATGGTATCCAGATGAGCCTGGATGGTTTCGTGGATACGCACGATTGCCACATCCTCGTCAGTGCCCACGTCGAAACGGGCCGAGACCATGACGAAATCGTCCATGCTCTCGGAATAGACATGCTCCACGTTGTCGATGCCGTTGACGATGTCTTCCAACGGCTTGGTCACCAGTTCGACCACGTCCACCGCCTTCAGGCCGTCCACGTTGACGATGATATCAACCACCGGCACGGAGATCTGCGGCTCTTCCTCGCGCGGCAGCACCGCCAGGGCGATCAGGCCCACGGCAATGGAGGCCAGCAGCAACAGCGGCGTCAACGGCGAGGTGATGAAGGCCCGGGTGATATTCCCGGAGATGCCCAGCTTCGGCTCCTGGTCGCTCATGGCAGTTTCACCACGTCGCCGTCGCGCAGGCCGGACAGGATCTCGATTCCCCCGGTCACCGGACGCCCCCGTTCGACGACCACTTCGGTCCCATCGGTCAGGGTGACGAACGTCAGGCCGAAGCGGTCATGCAGCGCTGCCTCGGGCACCACGAAGACTTCCCTTGCGCCGGTTTCCACATAGACCAAGGTCCGCTCGCCGACCAGATAGCCTTCCAAGCCATCGGCCTCCACATCGGCCACGACCCGGCCCTGTTCCATGCGCGGATAGACCTGAACCACCTGGCCTTGGCGTAAATGCTCGTTGGATGCCGCCTGCACGCCACGCGGCCCGACCAATACCATATCGCCTTCCTTCAAGAAGCGGGCGTGGCGTTCGGGCAGGCTCATGCGCAGGAAATAGGCCTCGGCGGCAATGGTGGCGATGACCTCGCCGGGCAGCACCACCGCCCCGGTGGTGGCCTTGACCTCCAACACCCGACCGGAGCCCGGCGCCAGAACGGCGCCCTCGCGGGCCTGTTGCTCGATCACCTGACGTTCGGCCTGCAAGGAGGCCAGATTGCGATCCACGACCCGAAGCGCCGTTTCAGCCGCATCCAATTTGGCCTGAGCAATGGTGCCGGAGCGTTTTAGCTCGCGTGCCCTGTTCAGGTCCGTGTCGGCCTTTTTGCGTTCCGCCACCAAGGACTGCACCTTGGCCTGGATGGCCTGGATCTGGAGCGCCAGTTTGGCGTCACCGACAACGGCGATCTCCTGATCCGCCTCGACCATCGAGCCTTCATCCACCGACAATGCGGCAAGGGTGCCACCGATACGGGCCCGGGCAAGCAGCAAATCAGCGCTTTCCACCGTGGCGAAAACCGCTTTGCGATCTTCGATCATTTGCTTTTTGACAGTGAATTCACCCGCCGATGCGCCCATTTCGGCACCCATCAGGCCCAGAGCCAGAGCAAAGACGCCCCCGAGGGAAGAAAAAATTACATTGTTTTTCAGCATAATAGCATCTCCTGGACCGCTCACGGTCGAATTCCTCAACGAAACTTGCTGACAGATATGGGTGTTTTTCTTATATTAGCAAGATCAAATATAAAAATAACGGAGTCGCGGTGATCATGATGGACGTTGACGTATTGGAGCGCAATGTTCGCGAAGCGTCTGGTTTGCTCAAGTGTTTGAGCAACGACCGGCGGCTGATGATCGTGTGCGAATTGAGCAGCGGCGAGAAGTCCGTGGGGGCGCTGGAAGAGCGCGTGGGCCTGACTCAATCGGCCCTATCCCAGCATTTGGCCCGGTTGCGAAAGGACGGCATCGTCCGCACCCGTCGCGATTCCCAACGCATATACTACTCACTGGTCGATGCCAACGTCACCCGCATGCTGGAAACCCTGGCCGAACTGTATTGCCCGACGGGTTCCGAAGAGGCGTAGACGCTCCGGGCGGGCTGGGAGCCCTGATCCCCGGTCCAGGCAGGGCACTTTTCCACATTGACCGGTTTGATGGACAGTTCGGCCTTGGAATGCAGGCGGATTTCAATGCTGTGCTTCATGCCCGTCACTCTGTCATTGGCGCCACGCGTCGTTCCCGCTCCAGAATATACAAGCCCGACACCGCCACAAGGGCCACTCCGATCCACACCAACGGGTCTGGCACTTCCTGCCAGAACCACCAGCCGAACAGGGTTGCCCAAGCCAGAGCCGTGTAATCCATTGGCGCCAGCAGCGAGGCCTCGGCGATGCGGAAGGCCTGGGTCATGGCCAGCGCCGCGCAACCGCCAACCACGCCCATGATCATATAGAGCCCCATATCCGCGCCGTCGGGCATGCCTTGCCAGACGAATGGCAGGGCGATCAATCCGCCCAGTCCGGCCACCAGGCTGGCCCACAGGGTCATGGCCATGGCGGAGGACCCCACAGCATAGACCCGCGCGGTCACCATGGTGGCGGCATAAAAGAAGGCAGCCGCCAGGACCAACAACGATCCCGGCGCCAAAATGCCGCCGGAAGGCTGGGTGATCACTGCCACGCCGACGGCCCCGATGCCGATGGCCACCCAGCGGCGCGGACCAACCTTTTCGCCCAGCAACAGGATCGACAGGCCGGTCACGAACAAGGGCGCGGCAAATACCAGGGCGATCCCTTCCGCCAGAGGCACCAAGACGATGCCGGTGAAGAAGGTGACTTGAGCCAACAAGATCAAGAGGCCGCGAATCAGGTGCGGCTTGAAGGACGGCCCGGGATGCAAGGCCTTCAGCCGCTGCCCTTTCGGGTTCAAGAGCAACGTCGCGGCCAGAATGGGCAGGATACCGAACATCGCCCGCATGACCATGGTCAGCGGCACCGGATGAGTCTCGCCCATCCATTTGACAATGGCGTCCATGACGGAAAAACCAAATACCGCGAACAGCATAAAGGCGATTCCGGCGGCAGGTCGATGCTGGCGGCCGGTGTCGACCATGGGGCGGGTTCCGTTCTGGGTAATGAAAGGCCTTTGGCGGGTCGATCGACCCGCCGGGTCGGGTCGGCGATGCCAGGCTTGGTGTAGAATTCAAGATCTGGCGTGACGCTTCAGCCGCCGACCGCGTTGAGCCGGGTTTCGAACCGCCGCCTCTCCGGGATCCAGCGGTGCAACTGGAACAAAGGTCGGTCTTCCCACCCGGCCGGATACTCGCCAAGGCGGTTATCCGGCGGCAAGGACGGCGTGACCGATGCGGAACAGGTGGCCAGGTCCACAGCATAGGGCCGGTGCATATGGCCGCAGAACAAGTGCACGACCTGTTTATGTTCCGCGATCAACCGCAGGAACGCGTCTGCCAACACGGGATCGTCGAACTGAAACGGATACTTGGACGTGGTGACCTCGAACGGGGGATGGTGCATGAACAGCGCAGTGGGCCTATCAGGCTGTTCCTTGAGCAGTTCCTCCAAAAGGCACAGCCGGACCGAACAGGTGGTCCCAATGCGGCTTTCCCGGTTCTGGGTGTCCATGGCGATCAGTCGCACAGGGAAGCCTTCCACGCTGTAAATCAGGAACCCCTCGACCATTTTTGCCTGACCAAGACCCTCGAGCCCTTCTACCAGGTTGGCGCCGCGATCACGGTTGCCCAGGGCGAAATGCACCGGAATATCGAGGTCACTCATCATGGACCTGGCGGCCTGGTATTCTTCCGGTTTGCCGTCTTGGGTCACGTCGCCGGTATGCAAGATCAGGTCGGGCTTTTCATCGATCTCGCCCATATGGGCAACAAAAGCCTCCAACGCCGCAACGCGCCCAAGGGTTCGAGACTCGTCCCCTTCGGGTTGGATCAAATGGGTATCGGAGATTTGAGCGATCAGCATCGGGTTCCAAACATTTCTTTTTTGGGCCAGAGGCCGCAAAGCATTTTCCTGCGCCGGGACCATCGCTATATACACAGGATCGCGACGGGAGGAAATGATGCCGTATGTTGAAGTCAGAGATGCCACCGGGACCCTGATCCATACCTATGAGATGGTGGTCGGTGAATATGGCACGCTGGTTACGGACGAGGATCTGTTCGAAGTGGCGAAACAGAACGTCATCGAGGATGAACTGGTGAGTCCGGATCAGGCTGACAAGCTGTCGTTTCGGGTGACCGGATAGTCCGATGAGGGGCGGTGAGCGGTTCGGGAGACTCGCTTATCCACCGACGGCGCAACGATCCCGCGGCCAAAAGGCCCAGGAAGGGAACCTATCCGTGGTAACGCGGAGCAAGCTCCCTCGACAGGTCCTCCGCCCCCGCCTTGCGCGCCAAAAGTGAATTTTGATCATTTGGTCCAATTTCATGACCCCTTATGGATTTGAATGGAAACCAGACCTGCCGATCCCTTTGCGTTCATACAAATAACCGGGAGTTGATGAAATCCCCATTTCCTCGATTTTCTCCTTCCAATCCGTAAGGTGATGGAGAACAATACCAAGGGGCAGATGTCTGATTTTCACCGAGAGATTTGGGTCTGGTCATGGCGGCACGGACAAGCCGACCGAACAAGGGGGGCGTATCAACGTGGAAATTATTGAGACGGATATTGCCATCATCGGGGCCGGAGCGGCGGGCATTAGCGCCGCCATTGCCATTGCCGAAATCGATCCGAACGTAAAAATTTCTTTGATATCAAAAGTATACCCGATGCGCAGCCACACCTGTGCCGCCGAAGGGGGGGCCGCGGGCGTCGCCAAACCCGAAGACAGCCTGGATAAGCATTTCGACGATACGGTTGCCGGCGGGGATTGGCTTTGCGATCAGGATGCCGTCGAATGGTTCGTCGAACAGGCGCCGAAGGAACTGGCTCGGATCGAGCGCTGGGGATGCCCCTGGAGTCGCGACAAGGATGGCAACGTCGCGGTGCGACCGTTTGGTGGCATGAAGGTCGAACGGACTTGGTATGCCGCGGACAAAACCGGCTTCCACATATTGCATACCTTGTTTCAGACGTCCCTCCAATATCCATCCATCCAGCGTTTTGACGAGTACTACTCAACGGATCTGATTGCCGATGATGGCCGCTGCCAAGGGGTAACGGCGATCGATATGCGCAGTGGCCAGTTGAAGGCCTTCGCGGCGAAAAGCGTTATTATCGCCACCGGCGGCGCCGGACGGGTATTTCCGTTCACCACCAACGGGGCAATCAAAACCGGTGACGGCATGGCCATGGCCTATCGGGCCGGGGTCCCGCTCAAGGACATGGAGTTCGTTCAATACCATCCAACGGGCCTGCCGGGCACCGGGATCCTGATGACGGAAGGGTGCCGAGGCGAAGGCGGCATTCTGGTCAACAAGGACGGCTATCGGTACCTACAGGATTACGGCATGGGGCCGCCCGACCCCTGGCCGCGCAAGAAGGCCATGGAATTGGGACCGCGCGATATTCTGTCCCAGGCATTTTGGCATGAGCAGCAAAAAGGCCGCACCATTCAGACGCCCCATGGGGATGTCGTTCATCTGGACATGCGTCACCTGGGCGAGGCCTTGATCGATGAGCGCCTGCCGTTCGTTCGCGATCTGGCGCGCAGCTATATGGGCGTCGACATGGTCCATGATCCGGTGCCGGTCCGTCCCGTGGTCCACTACACCATGGGGGGCATCGATACTGATCGCTCGGCCCGGACTCCTTTGGACGGCTTGTTCGCCGCCGGTGAATGTGCCTGTGTCAGCATCAATGGCTCCAATCGGCTGGGCTCCAATTCCTTGACGGAATGCTTGGTCTTTGGGCGGGAAGCCGGCAAGCACGCGGCGGAGCAAGTGGCCAAGACCGCGTCGCCGAATGCCGCGCTAGTGAAAGAAAAGCGGGATCAATCCCAAGCGGCATTGGCCGAGCTGTTCATGCGAACGAATACCGGTGAAAGCGTTTCTGGATTGCGCCGGGAAATGAACGATACCATGGAAAGCGGCGCGGGGATCTACCGCAGCGCCGATTCCCTGAGCGAGACCTGTAAGACCGTTGCCCAGCTTCGCGACCGCTTCAACGCGATCTCGCTCGAAGACAAGAGCAACGTTTACAACACCGACCTGATCCAGGCCCTGGAATTGAAGTCGATGATCGAAGTTGCCGAAACCATGGCGCACTCGGCCCTTCAAAGACGTGAATCACGCGGCTCGCATCAACGTCTCGACGTCACGGAACGAGACGACAAGAACTTCCTCAAACACACACTGGTACAATACCAAGGCGCCGACGCTCCCAGCATTGATTACCGGGATGTGGTCATTACCAAATCACAGCCAGGACAACGGGTCTATGGAGGTGAAAAGTGAGCGAGCGGCAGATCACGCTGGAAGTCTTGCGCTATCGGCCGGAAAGCGATTCCGAACCGGTGTTCCAATCCTACAGCGTTCCTTGCCAAGAGGAATGGGTGGTGCTGGATGCGCTCAACTACGTCAAGGACCATCTCGACCGCACCTTGAGCTATCGATGGTCCTGCCACATGGCGGTCTGCGGGAGCTGCGCCATGGTCATCAATGACGAGCCCATGTTGTCGTGCAAGGCGTTTCTGCGCGATTTGCCGGATCATATCCGGGTGGAGCCGCTTCACAACTTCCCGATCGAACGGGATTTGATGATCTCGCTCGACGATTTCATGGCCAAGCTCAAAAGCGTCAAGCCCTACCTGGTCCCCAAACAACCCGTGACCGAACCAGATGGCACCTACAAGCAATCCTCGGCGCAGTTAAACAAGTTCAAGTCCTTCGCCATGTGCATCAACTGTATGGCTTGTTATTCCGTCTGCCCACAGTATGCGCTGAACGAAGGATTTGCCGGACCGGCGGCGCTGGCCCTGGCACACCGCTACAACGCGGATAGCCGGGATGAGGGGCGCTCTGTCCGCGAGGATGTGGTGGCCAGCAACACCGGCATCTGGGAATGCACATTCGTCGGCGCCTGTTCCGAGGTATGTCCGAAACACGTCGATCCTGCCGCCGCCATCCAGCAGACCAAGATCGCCAGCACCGTCGATTACTTCAAGTATTTGCTGTTGCCCGGCAAAGGCCGGGTGGGCAAACAAGGGACGGGAAACGGGAAATGAGCAATCAACCTTATATCCGGCCAATACCGTCGTCATGGTGGATGCGCCAAGGGCGCTATGTGCGCTACATGATCCGCGAGGCGACCTGCTTGTTCATCGGGCTGCAGGCATTTGTCCTGATCGTCGGCATCTATCGATTGTCCCAGGGCCCCGAAGCCTACGACGCCTATCTGGCCGCTCTCTGGAGCCCCATGGGCCTGCTCATGTGTCTGGCAATTTTGGTGGCGGCGGTGATCCACTCGATCACCTGGTTCAATCTGACCCCCAAAGCCATGCCGCTTTGGATCGGTGACAAGCAAGCGCCGGGATGGATCATCGTCGGCGCCCATTACGGCGGGTGGTTCGTGGTCTCGGTGGCCTTTTTATTGCTGGCGGGGGGGATTTTCTGAAATGGCCCGTTCAAACAAACCCATTGTCTGGGGAATGTTCGCCGCTGGCGGAACCGCAAGTGCCTTTCTGGTGCCTGTCGTGATGGTGGTATTAGGCTTCGCCGTCCCCTTGGGCCTGTTGCCCGCGGAGGCGCTTTCCTTTGACCGCGTTTACGCCATTGTCGCCCATCCGCTGGGCCGTTTGGTGATGATGGGCTTTATTACGGTTTGTCTCTGGCATGCCGCGCACCGAACAAGGACAACGGTACACGATTTGGGCATTCACAATGATCGCGCAACGATGACGGTCTGTTACGGCGTTGCCGGGCTGGGAACCGTCCTGACCGCAGTTTTTCTAATTCTCTTGTAATCCCCCCCGCACAGGTTCCGTAAAGGTATTGCAATGGACCAAATCGTCATCGACCCGGAATCCGGTACCCCTCCTGCTGTCTCCCCTCCATCCATCCCCAAATACCTGATCGATACCTATGATTGGGCTTATCTAAACCCGACCGGCGTTCGCCTGTTGGACCGAGATATCATGGTTCGGACGATCCTGTGGGGAAATGCCAATCGACTCATGCAGGCGGCATTCAAGGAATTCAAACCGGGGGAAAAGGTTCTTCAGGCGGCTCAGGTCTACGGTCAGTTCTCTGCCAATTTGGCCCGTCACATCGGCCCCGAAGGCCAGTTGGATGTGGTTGATATCGTTCCGCTGCAAGTCAAAAATTGTGGTGAACGCCTCAAAGACTTCCCCTGGGCCCGGGCTCGTCTGGCCGATGCCGCCGAGCCGGGCGGGGGACCCTATGACGCCATTTGTTGCTATTTTTTACTGCATGAAATGCCGCACCAAAAGAAGGTCGATGTTGTTCGGGGATTGTTGGAGAGTGTGCGCCCGGGGGGCAGGGTCTGCTTTGTCGATTACCACAAGCCCGCGCGCTGTCATCCCTTGAGAGGTCTCATGGGCCTGATCTGGCGCAAACTTGAACCCTATGCCATCGAGCTGACGGAAACAGACATCAAGACATTGGCGGGCGATTTCGAGAGGGTCTCATGGTCGAAGGAAACTTTTTTTGGCGGATTGTACCAAAAAGTCGTGGCGACGCGTTCTGCGGGTCAATCCGTGGCGTAGCAGACCGCCTCGCGACACGCGCGAGCGCTACCGCGTCAACGGCTTGTATTTGATCCGATGGGGCTCGATGGCGTCGTCGCCCAGGCGGCGTTTTTTGTCTTCCTCATAGGCGTCGAAGTTGCCCTCGAACCATTCGGCATGGCTGTCGCCCTCGAAGGACAGAATATGGGTGGCGATGCGGTCGAGGAACCAGCGGTCATGGCTGATGACCACGGCGCAGCCGGCGAATTCCAATAGGGCGTCTTCCAGGGCTCGCAGGGTTTCCACGTCCAGATCGTTGGTGGGCTCATCGAGCAGCAGCACGTTGGCGCCGGAGCGCAGCATCTTGGCCAGATGCACCCGATTCCGTTCACCGCCGGAGAGTTGACCGACCTTCTTTTGCTGGTCGGCACCCTTGAAGTTGAACTGCGACACATAGGCCCGGGATTGCATGCTGCGCTTGCCCAATTCGATCTCGTCCAGGCCGTCGGTGATTTCCTGCCACACGGTGGCGTCGGCCTTCAAGGCGTCGCGGGATTGATCCACATAACCCATGACCACGGTCTCGCCGATTTTCAGGCTGCCCGAATCAGGCTGTTCCTGTCCGGTGAGCATCTTGAACAAGGTGGTCTTGCCGGCGCCGTTGGGGCCGATGACCCCGACGATACCGCCTGGCGGCAGGCGGAAGGCCATGTCTTCGAACAGCAGCCGATCACTGAAGCCCTTGGTCAGGCCTTCGGCCTCGATTACCAGGTTGCCCAGGCGCGGACCGGGCGGAATGACGATCTGGGCATGGCTGATCTTGTCGCCCACGTCCTGATTGAGCAGATCCTCATAGGCGGCAATCCGCGCCTTGCTCTTGGCCTGACGGGCCTTGGCACCCTGGCGGATCCATTCCAGTTCATGGGACAGGGTACGCTGCCGGGCGGATTCTTCTTTCTCCTCTTGTTGCAGGCGCTTTTCTTTCTGCTCCAGCCAGGCCGAATAGTTGCCCTCGTAGGGAATGCCCCGGCCGCGATCCATTTCCAAAATCCATCCGGCCACGTTGTCGAGGAAGTAGCGATCATGGGTGATGGCCACCACGGTGCCTTCGTACTGATGCAGATGCTTTTCCAGCCAGCCGACGGATTCCGCGTCCAGGTGGTTGGTGGGCTCATCGAGCAAGAGCAAATCGGGCTTGGACAGCAACAACTTGGCCAGAGCCACCCGGCGCTTTTCACCGCCCGAAAGGACGGACACATCGGCATCGCCGGGCGGGCAGCGCAAGGCGTCCATGGCAATCTCGACCGTCCGGTCCAATTCCCAGCCATCGGCGGCGTCGATCTTTTCCTGCAAGTCACCTTGTTCGGTCAGCAGGTTGGTCATCTCGTCGTCTTCCATGGGCTCGGCGAAAGCCATGGAAATCTCGTTGTAGCGGTCCACCCATTGCTTAACCTCGCCCAGACCGGCGGTGACGTTGCCTTGCACATCCAGGTCCGGGTTCAATTCCGGCTCCTGTGCCAGGTAGCCCACTGTCGCCCCATCGGCGACCCAGGCCTCGCCGCCATAATCCTGGTCCAGTCCGGCCATGATCTTCAGCACCGTCGACTTGCCGGCGCCATTGACACCCAGCACGCCGATCTTGGCACCTGGCAAAAATGACAAGGTGAGCCCCTTGAGGATCTCCCGCCCGCCGGGAAAGATCTTGGAGAGGTTCTTCATCACATAGATGTACTGATAAGCCGCCATGGGGAGTCCTCGGAACGCGGATGGGAAATTGCTGTGCGCTTTGTACGGCAGCGGGACCGGAAGGGCAAGCGTAGGGGGAAGACCACCCGCCGGGCCCCCTCAACGGACCGGTCGGGTTTAGGGTTCTCTAATACGGTCCCTTCGCATAAGATCAGCGGCGGATTCGGATATTGGCGGGAAAACAACGGCTAACGCTATGGAATTGGACCTGGATGGCGGGCGCTTGCTGATTTTCCTTGGCGGGTTGTCGCTGTTTCTCATCTTGGAAACCCTCCTGCCCGCTCGCTCATGGCAGGACAGCCGCCTCAAGCGCATCTTCTTTCACGCCTCGGTCGCGGCCTTCAACACCGTTCTCGTGCGTGTGCTGATCTACGTGCCATTTCTGCTGTGGATCGTTTACGTGGAACAGCAAGGCTGGGGCCTTTCTCGTTGGCTGGGGCTGGATGGCTGGCTGGAGATCGTGCTCTCGCTCATCATGCTCGACCTGTTCGACTATTTCTGGCATCGCGCCAACCATCGCCTTCCCTTTCTCTGGCGGTTCCATAAGGCGCACCACGCGGATAACGAGATGGATGTTTCCACCGCCCTGCGCTTTCATCCGGGAGAGCTGTTCCTGTCCTCCCTCGCCAAGGCGTCGTGGGTGCTGATCTGGGGGCCGACGGCCATTGCCTGGTTCGTGTTCGAAGGGTTGATCAGTCTCTGCGCCCAGTTCCACCACAGCAATATCGATCTGCCCGATTCCGTCGAGCGGATTCTCGCCCGCGTCATCGTCACGCCCCGTTTTCATACCTCTCACCATGTGGTGGAGCGGGCCCATGGCGATGCCAATTTCTCGACCATCTTCAGTTTCTGGGATCCCCTGTTCCGAAGCTACAACCAGGTCACCCCGGGTCCGAACGGCAAGCTGGCGGCGGATGCCATCGGGCTGCCCGAAGCCCGGGACCTGACGCTTTCGTACCGGGCCTGGTTCTCGGAACCTTTCATGCGTCGGAACACCGGCTTGCCTGAGTAGGCCGCTAGTGATAATGCGATACACAACCAATCAACCCGGAGGAAAATGAACCATGAAAAAATTTCTGACCCTGTCTTTGCTGTCTTTGGTACTCGTGCCGTTCGTTGCCAATGCCGCCGAGCATGGGGGCACCCCCATGACCAAGAAAGCCACCGCCAGCGAGCATGCGGGTGAAGCGGCGAAGAAGAAGGCCGACGAAGCCTCCGAGCATGCGGGCGAAGCGGCGAAGAGCAAGGCCTCCGAAGCCTCCGAGCACGCGGGCGAAGCGGTGAAGAAGAAGAAGGTCGATGAACATGCGGGCACCCCGGTGAAATAGGACTGGGCGCCATGTCGCGATGCATTGGAATTCTTTTGACTCTGGCCTGGCTGTCCGGCGCCTTTGCCTTGGCGACCGGACCGGCCATCGCGGACGAGGAGAAAAACACGTACTACGCCGAAGACATCAAGGCATCGATGAAGAAACACATCCAAGCCAAGGTAGATGACGACGGCGTATTCCATATGCTCGATGATAAAACCGGGGAAACGCTGGCGTTGAAGTTCGTCCAGATCCATGACCCGGTGAGACAGATCGGTACTGATATCTATTTTGCCTGCACCGATTTCCACGTGGTAGGCGAACCGGACAAGCTCTACGATCTCGATTTCTGGATGAATGACAAGACCGGAGAATTGAAGGTCTTCCAATCCAAGGTCCATAAGGAGCCTCGGAAGTCGTGGCTTTATGGGTGGTACAAGCAGCCGCGCTATACCTTCGTCAATGACGAGATCGAGTACTTGTACTGATCATGACATCCGCCCCTCGTTGCGCAAGGCCCCGCCAAACGGTGGGGCCTTTTTGCTTAATGCGGACAATGGAACGAAAGGCTCTCCCGCTTTCCGCCTCAACCCTTGTCAGGAACGACGATTGCCGCCCATTGGGGGCTATAAATGGCCCTCCACCCAAGCCAGCAAATGGTTCAGGCTCATGGCCCCCGCTTCCCGAGCGATTTCTTTTCCGTCCTTGAAAAGCACCATGGTGGGCAGGCCGCGGATGCCATGGCGCCCGGCCAGGGCCTGTTCCTCGTCGGTATCCACCTTGGCCAGGCGGACCCGGGGCTCCAGGTGCCCGGCGGCCTGGGCAAACAGGGGCTCCATGCGGATACAAGGAGCGCACCAATCGGCGAAGAAATCCACCAGCACCGGCAGGTCACAAGCCTCGATATGGGCGTCGAAGGAATCGCCGGTGAGAAGAATGGGCTTGCCAGGAAACAGCGGCTTGTCACAGGCGGCGCAGACATTGCCCTTGGCCGGTTTATGGTGCAGTTGAGTGGTCTCCCCGCAATGGGGGCAAACGATGCGATGATGGTCGGACATGGGTGCCTCTGGTTCCTTTTTTCGCCGATGGTGCTTATATGTGTCCCAACGGCGCCCGGTAAAGGGCCATCCTGATTCACCTAGGCACGGAGATCCAACCATGTATATCGCCATGAACCGCTTCCGAATCGCCCTCGGGCGCGGCGCCGACTTTGAAAAGGTCTGGGCCGAACGGGACAGTCATCTGAAAGAGGTGCCCGGATTCGTCGAGTTCAACCTGCTCAAGGGCCCGGAAGCCGAGGATCATGTGCTTTATGCCTCCCATACCATCTGGGACTCCTATCAGGCGTTCGAAGACTGGACCAAGTCGGAAGCCTTCCGTCAGGCCCATGCGGGCGCTGGAGGCAATCGCGATCTTTATTTGGGGCCGCCGCAGTTCGAGGGTTTCGAGTCGGTGCAGAAGGTGAAATGAGCCGCCTGGACAGCTTCATCCGCCGCATGACGGCCCAGCGCGACTGCCTGAACCGGGCGGCGGCGCTGATCGCCGACATCCCCGGGCCGGTACTGGAACTGGGCCTGGGCAATGGTCGCACTTATGATCATCTGCGGACTTTGTTTCCCGAGCGGGAGGTTTTCGTGTTTGAGATCAAGGTGGCGGCACATCCGGACTGCATCCCCGACGCCGATCACCTGCTGTTGGGGGATTTCCGCGACACTGTCCCGAGAGCGATCCTCCCCTCTCCGGCTGCCTTGGTTCATGCGGACGTGGGATCGGGGCGCCCGAAGGAAGACGGGGAACTGGCCCGCTTTCTCGGCGAACACCTGCAACCGTTGCTGCGACCCGACGGCCTGATTGTCTGTGATCAGGATCTGGCGCCGCAGGGATGGCGGAAACAACCACTACCCCAGGGCATCGCCCCCGACCGCTATCATATTTACCAACGCTAGGAGACAGTCCATGGCCGGATGTGCCGGACCCTATACCCGGGTCTTTTTTGAAGAAAAAGACGCCGCCCGCTGCCAGAAACTGGCCAGTTCCCTGAGTGATCATGGTCTGGAAGCCGCCGACCTGCGACTGCCGCCGGGGGATGCCGGTCTCGATGACTTGGCTTGCGATATCGTCTTCCGTGACCCGGAGACGCCCGGCGAAAGCTGGACCTTGCGCGTGGCCAAGTTCCTTGGCCCAAAAAAAATGCTGCGCTGGACCCATGTGTATGAAGTCACCTTGCAACGACGCGGTGATGATGATGACGACACCGCTTGGCAGGGCCACCTCTACGCCGATAAGCTGGACCGGCTATTCAAACGGCTGTGGGAAGCCTATCCCCTTATCAAACACGGGCGCCCGGTGGCCGATCTGGTCGCCCCCGAGGATTCCCACATGACCCGCATTGACCTCTGTAATGAATGAGTTAGTTGGGCAGCAATCCGGGCCCTGGTTTCCGGTACGCCAGCTCCCGAACCGCATCAAGCACCGCTTTCCAAGTGGCGCTACCCTCGAAATCCCGGGCTTCCAACAGTTCGTTGGCCCGCTTCTGGGCATGGCGCCGCGCCTCCTTCGGCCCCTGTTCGTCGATCAGCCGCGCGGCCGTGCGGTAAGCTTCGCCGGGTAGTCTGGTCATGAATGCTCTGTCCTCTTCCTTCGATCCGGCGGCCAGGGTGCTCTATCAGGATTCCCTGGTCATGGTGCTCGACAAACCGGCGGGCCTGCCGGTGCATGGCGGCCCCGCGGGCGACGACAACCTGGAGTCCCATTTAGGCCTTCTGCGGTTCGGATACAAGGAGACACCGGCCCTGGCCCATCGTCTGGACCGCGACACCGCCGGATGCCTGATTCTGGGCCGCAATCACCGGGCCCTACGCAAATTGGGCAGGCTGTTTGAGCAAAGAAAGATCCGCAAAACATACTGGGCCGTGGTGACCGGCGCCCCCACGCCGCCGGAGGGCATTATAGATCGACCGATCAAAAAACTCTCCACCAAGGGAAGTGGCTGGCGCATGGTGACGGCAGCCGATGGTCAACGGGCCGTGTCTGCTTACCAAACTCTGGGCAGATCCGATGATGGCCTGGCCTGGCTGGAACTGAATCCCCGCACGGGCCGCACCCACCAGATCCGCGTCCATTGCGCGGCGGTGGGTTGCCCGATCATGGGAGATGAGCAATATGGAACCCCGGGTCCGACCCTCCATCTCTTGGCCCGGGCCATCGAAATACCGTTGTTCGAGGATCGTCCGCCGATCCGCGTCAGCGCCCCGGCGCCGCCGCATATGCAGGACGCGCTGAAGGCCTGTGGCTGGAAATCATGAGTTTTTGTCGATGGCGGCCTTGAG
This sequence comes from Magnetospira sp. QH-2, assembly GCF_000968135.1. Taxonomy (NCBI): domain Bacteria; kingdom Pseudomonadati; phylum Pseudomonadota; class Alphaproteobacteria; order Rhodospirillales; family Thalassospiraceae; genus Magnetospira; species Magnetospira sp. QH-2. The sequence goes on from NZ_FO538765.1 coordinate 3,450,374, forward strand.
CCCCTTGAGCAACTGCCGCCCCACATCACCACCATCGCCCGAGATCTTCTCGCGGATCACCGCCCGCATGGTATCGATATGGGCCTTGACGATCTCCACCGCCTTGTCGTCCTCGTTGCAGCCCGCGCCGGTGGTATTGAACAGGCCCTTGGCAACAATGGTCACCAGCGGATAGCCGAAAGTGCCGCCTTGCCCGCGCAATTCCAGCGCCAACAGGTTGATCTTTTCGAAATGGGCGGTGCGGCCGCCTTTCTGTCCCAGGGCCTCGGCGCACAGATCCGACAGCTGGGTCAGGTAGTCCAAGGCCCAAGTGGAAAAGTCCAGCTTCGCCCGTTCGAGCTTTTCTTCCGCCTTGTCCAACAGGTCCGCCGGGAACTCGCCCGGTCCCGAATCACCCATGCCGCCCGCCTTGTCCTTCAGGCTATTGGGCAACTTGAACATCCAGACTCCGGAGTCTTCCTTCTTTGGCTGACGCATGTCCTTGGCGCCATAGACCATGGTAATATCCGATTCCTCGGTGGCGCGCCGCTCATCGCCGCCCGGCGCCGATCCGTAGCGCTGCCGCCGCCGGTCCGGTCCGAAATAGGTGTTGGTCATGACAAACGGGCGTGGATAGTCAATCACTTCAAGGATTTTTTTGTAGACCGATCCCACCGAATAGGGCTTGGCAAGAAACTCTGTCACCCCCATGTCGCGACAGGATTCCACGTACTTGCGGTCCGCCGCGCCGGAAATCATCAGGACGGGCATGAATCGATTGGGGGATTCCTTGGCCGAGCGCAGCCAGCGCAACAAAAGCAGACCATTGATCGGGGTCATGACCAGATCGGTAATGACAATATCCACATTGGTGCCGCCGACGGCCTGATGCCCGACCCGCATGGTCTTGAAATACTCGATGGCTGCTTCGCCGTTTTTGGCCGCGACGATATTCCTGAAGCCCAGCTGACGCAAAAGGTCTTCCATGGTGAAACGCATGAAGTCGTTATCTTCCACAAGGAAGACGCTAACCGTTTCGAGGTCGTATACAGCCAATTCAGGCTCTCCCAAGCAATTCCATTGCCGGCGACTTTTTTGAATGCCACACTCTTGTAGCGCAGAAACACGCGTATTGACAACCGACCTCAGGCTGTGTCCACCCCTTGCACCAGACCTTTGGGGGCGCTATTGTCCGTCCCCTATCCGAGCTTTGAGGGAGTGATCGAGAATGTCCGACACCGGAGGCATCGCCGCCGACCGCCTGCGCAGTTTCGTGGAGCGCATCGAACGGCTGGAAGAAGAAAAAACGGCCCTCGCCGCGGACGTCAAGGAAGTCTATTCCGAAGCCAAAGGCTCGGGCTTTGACACCAAGATCATTCGCCAGATCATCCGGCTGCGAAAGATGGACCAGTCCGACCGCCGCGAAGCCGAAGAGCTTCTCGATCTCTACAAAGCTGCCCTGGACATGGAATAGACGCTACTTCAAAACCTCCCACAGAGCGGCGGGATCCTCGGTAAACACCCACTTGGGCCGGGCTGGACGAATAGCCCAGAAACCCTGCTCTATTTCCGCCTCCAACTGTCCGGGGCCCCACCCGGCATAGCCAAACAGCAATCGACTCGGCTTTGGCGGCTCCCGCCGTGTCAGACTCTGTAGCGTCAGGCGATCCTTGCTGAGGTAGACCCCGGGAATGATCCGTTGCGAGCGCACGGTTTTCGCATCCGGAGAATGCAGCATCATGACCAAGCCCGGATCCACCGGCCCGCCGAACCATCCCTGGATTTCCGAATTCTGTTCCGATTCGTCGATACCCAGCTCGGTCAAAAGCGTCGATAGCGGTATGGGTAGCCCGGGTCGGTTGACGATCACCGCCACTGCTCCGTCACTGTCATGGGCGACCACCAAAAGCACCGTCCGCCCGAATACCGATCCTTGAAGGTCCTCCTTGGCCACCAGCAAATGGCCGACCAGGGAATCCACCGGATCGGGCGGCACCGCGACCGGCAGGCCGCGACCGATGGAAACCGGAAGCCCTAGAAATAGAACGACAACCAGAACCCGGACCAACAGCTGCCTCTTGTTAGTATGCCTGCGTTATTCTACCAGATTACAGGTCCCGGATCACCGAGATGAAGGCATCGGCCACCGGATGGTCGATGTTGGCGCGATGGCGGGCGATCCACAGGGTGCGCATGATGCGAAATCCACCCACCCGTATATGACGCAACCTTCCTTGGGCCACGAAATCCTCCACCGCAAACCGGGGCAGGAAACTCACATGGGACCCGGGCATCAACACATTCATCAAGGCATCGGTGGCCCCCACCTCCAAGGCCACGTTCAGCCCGCTGAAACCGATACGGTCCAGTGCCTCGTCCAGATCCAGGCGGGCCGAGGACCCGGGCTCGCGCAGCACATAGCTCAGATCATGCAGCATGGCGGCCGGAATCATCTCCTCGTTGGCCAACGGATGACGCGGACCGCAGACCAGCAACAGTTCGTCATCCATCCATTTCTGTACCAGGAGGTCCGGATGGTCCGGCGCCCGTTCCAATAGCGCCAGATCCGAAATGCCGTTGGCCAGGTTGGTCTGGATCTGTCGGCCATAGATCAACCGACTGTCCACCCGGTATTGCGGATGACGCTCGGAGAAAGCCAGCAGGAACCGGGGCAGGAAGTGCTCCCCAATGGCGATGGTCACATCCAGGTGCAAGGTTGTCTTTCCCTGCGCCATATCCAGCATCTCATGCCTGAGAGACAATTGCCGGTCGAGAGTCTGTACCGCCAGCAAATAGACCTTCTCCCCGGCTTCGGTCAGGTGCAGACGCCCGCTACGGCGCTCGGTCAAAGGTAGGCCATAACAGGCCTCCAGGGCCCGTAAACGTTTGGTCACCGCGGGCTGGCCGACACTCAACGCCTCGGCGGCAGCGGAGACACTGCCCCGTTCGACCACCGCCCGAAGGGCCGCCCATCCGCGAATATCCGGTAGATTTTTGTATTCCATACAGGAATATTAGAGTAAAATAATTCATTAGCCAAGGGCTGCTTTTCACCCAATACTCCCGTCCGAGCCGATAGAGACAGTCACTTGGTTTTCAGGGCTTCCGGGCCTTCACCGGACCTTTCACCATAGACTCGCATCGCACCCAATCCATCGGAGGAAATTCCGGGTTGGAATGGGTTGGCCACAACGTTATTTGATCTTGGGAGCAAAGGATGACCTCAACCATGGTCACGCACGCAGATGGACTCGCCCTTCCGGCTTCTTCGACCAAACGGTCGCGCCGTCTTCGCAATATGTTGATGATCCGCAAGTCCACCCGGACCGCCATCGGCCTGGGCCTGCTGAGCGGAATGCTTTATGCCGCTTTGTTCTATTACAGTGACGACATCCGGCACATGGCCGAGATGACCAATCGCGGCGAGAGCAAGCTCTACTTCATGGCCCCCATTGGCATTGCCTTCGTCTTCTCGGTTGTCCACGGCATGTTCACGGACAAGTTCTGGGAAGCTTTGGGCCTCAAGGCAAAGCGCTGATACAATGTCCCTTTCAAACGCGCTTCCGGAGGATCAGTCGGTGCAAGCCAGCCAGTTGTCGCCCATCGGGCGGTTCGAATCCATTCTGCTAGCCACCGACGGGTCGGAATACAGTGTCGGCGCCGAACGGGTCGCTCTCGGTTTCTGTGCCCAGCACGGCACCAAACTGCATGTGCTCTCGGCCATGGCCAAGCCCGGCGAATCAGGCTTCATGGGCCCGTCCGCCAGTGCCGAACAGCAGCAGAAGACCACCGAGAACCTGGAGCGCATTGCCACCTTGGCCAGCGAACAGGGGATCGAGTGTGAAACGCATCTGATGTCCGGCGATGATCCTTATGAAGTCATCGTCAAGGCCGCGAACCAGCTGGTGGTCGATATGGTGGTCATGGGACGGCGCGGTCGGCGCGGGCTGGCCCGAATCATGCTCGGCGACGCCACCGCCAAGGTCATCGGCCATGCCCCGTGCGCGGTGCTGGTGGTTCCCGGGGAATCTCAGATGTGGTCCTCCATTCTGGTGGCCACCGATGGCTCCCGCTATTCCGACATGGCCGCCGTCACGGCGGGCGAGTTGGCCAAGACCGGGAACGTGCCGTTGACCGTTTTATCGGTGAAAGTGCCGATCCACAGCGAACGTCGCCAAGCGGAAGCCCAGCCGATCGTCGATCGGGTTCTCGACTTCCTGAAGGACTCGGGCGTTCAAGCGCGCGGCCTAGTCGAAGAAGGCGCCGCTGACGACACCATTGTCGAAGTGGCCGCCGACCGGCAGGCTGGTTTGATCGTACTGGGAAATTTCGGCCGAACCGGCATTGGCCGGGTGCTGTTCGGATCTAAGGACGAGCGGGTTATCAATCAGACCACCGTGCCGGTGCTGATCACTCGCGGCGGAGGCTGAACGACCGGGCTCGTCCCGCAAATAGCTTCTAACACCAACCCTATTGAAACAACGCCGCGCCCAGGTCCTGGGCGCGCACAGCCCGGCTTTTTGCCGGATCCATAGCGAGGAGACCCTGTCATGGAAGCCATTAACTTCCTCGATCTCACCCCCGGAATGGTGGCCATCCTGTTTCTGGTCGGCTTCATCGGCGGCATGGTCAGCGGCTTCATCGGCTCCGGCGGCGCCTTTGTGCTGACGCCCGCCATGATGAGCCTGGGCGCCCCGGCCATCGTCGCGGTGGCCTCCAATATGGCCCACAAGTTTCCCAAGGCCCTGGTGGGCTCCATCAAGCGCGCCCGATATGGTCAGGTGGACGTCAAATTGGGGATTATCATGGGGATCTTCGCCGAAATCGGCGTGTTTATCGGCAAGGGCTTCATGACCGACATCCGCAAGCAGTTCGGCGACACCGGTACCGATCTCTATGTATCGGCCATTTTTGTGGTGGTGCTGGCGGTGGTTGGTGGGTTCGTCATGCGCGATGCCCTGAAAAGCCGCATATCCGCGGGCGACGACGACCAGGAGCACAAAACCCCGAAGCTGGCCCAATGGGTTCAGTCGGTGCGTATCCCGGGCACCATGATGCGGTTCAAATCCATCGGCAACAAAGAGGTCTCGGTGCTGTTCATCGCGCCGCTGGGAATCGCCACGGGTTTGTTGGCGGCCTCCATCGCCGTCGGCGGTTTTATTGGTGTCCCAGCCATGATTTATGTGCTCGGAGTCCCGGCCATCATGGCCACGGCCACCGAGTTGGTGGTCGCCTTTGTCATGGGCGCAGGGGGCAGCGCGCTCTATGCCTGGGATGGTTTCGTCGACATCCGCCTGTCCATGATCATCCTCGCCGGTTCCCTGTTTGGCGTGCAGATTGGTGCCATCGGCACCACCTATGTGAAGGACTGGGTTGTCAAGTTGATCATGGCCATGATCATGCTGATCGTGCTGGTCAGCCGCTTCTTCAAACTGCCGGTTTATCTGTCCAACCTGGATATGATCGACAAGCTGCCCGCTGCCACCAGTTCGCTGCTGTCCAACATCAGCTTCGCCACCTTGGGACTGGCTTTGCTCACAGGCGCCTTGGCCATCATCATCGCCCTGATCAAGGGGATGGCCGATGACCGAAAGGCCAAACAGGCTGCCGCGGCAGTGCTGGCGGATGCGTCATCCTGACGCATGGAATCAAAGCTCACCGAGCGTCCTTGATGACCTCTACCATGCTTTCGGCGAGGGTCCGGATGTTCTGCCTGAGAACTTGATCGTCGGTGCCCTTGGCGGCCACATGCAAAGCGTTGAGCAACACCTGCACTTCTTCAAGGGTCAACTGAAACCAGAAATCCTGGGCATCCTTTTGCTGGATTCTCATGCGGCATGTCCCGAATCATCGACGTCGAGGCGCATGATAGTCCGCTCATTCCGAAGGCGAAACTATCCGATGGGAGCAGATGATCCCCGCGCCCGCCGATGCGGGGCAATGGTCAGCGGCGTGCGGGACTTGGGTACCCGGTTGACGAAATTGTATCGTGCCACATGATAGCTCGGATCGAAGCCGTAGAAGTTCAGCTTCATGCGTTCCAGTTCCTCGGCCCGGAACTGGGCCAGCGGTTTTTCCGCTTCATCGGCCGCACGACGCGCGGCCTTGTCGGCCAGCAGTCTCTCCAGATCGGGAGATTCGGCCAAAGCCTCTGCCTTGGCCATCAAGGTGACCTCGAAATCATCAAGTATTTCGTCCAATAGCCCCAGCCCCAGGGCCTCAGTGGTGCCCATGGGCAGGCGCGCCTCGGCGATGGCCGCCGCCTGATCGGCGTTGGTGCGTCGGGGCAGCAGATAGGTCCAGAATTCGGAACCATACAGATTGCCCATGCCCTTGTAGTGCGGGTTGAGAATTACCCCCCGCCGCGCCCAGACCCGGTCGGCGGCCAGGGCCAGAAACACCCCGCCCGCTCCGGCGTTGCCCCGCAGGGCGGCAACGACCAGTTTGTCCGTCCGGCGGATGACCGCTTCGGCCAGATCATCCATGGCATTGATGTTGGCCCAGGACTCATCGGCGGGACGCTCGGTGATTTCGATGAGGTTCAAATGAATACCATTGGACCAGAAGTCCGGCCCGCCCATCAGCACCACCACATTCTCCGGCCCAGCACAGGCCTCGTCAAAGGCCTCTTTCAGGGATCGGCATTGACGAGTATCCATGGCTCCATTGTGGAACGGAAAATGGAGAGCCACGACACCGTTTTGCCGCTCGATCCATATTTCTCTATTATGTCCCTCTATCATGGGGAGCGTACCGATTTGATCCGCCAGGACCATGGTCGCGGGAAGCTTGATGGCTTCCTCGGTCTCCCAGTCCCGCAGGCGCCCGATCCAGACCGCGCCGTCAACCGTTGCCCGGCAAACCGCCGGGCCGCTATGGGCGATCAGCGCGCCAGGGCTGCCTTTAAGCTCCGATTCCCGATGGGCATCAAACAAAGAGAGATCCCGACCCAGACTGCGATCCCGCACACCGGGAAAACCGTCGGCCGCGCGGATCTTGCGCAGGACGGTCTCGGTGGTGTCTTGCGACCAATCAATGGCCCGGTCGGCCTGCGTCATCGCCGGGCGGGTGACATGGCGGGTCTGGGGAGTCCCCGGACCATCCATAGATTCCAGCGCTTCCTGCAGGGCCTCGACGGCCGCCTCGGTGACCTCATTTCGATAAAGACTGGACTTGGCGGCGGCGCGCAGGGGGAACGCCAACCCGGCGCGAATGTCTCCGGCATCAAAGTCGGCGGCCGCCTCCAAGATGGTCACGCCCCAGACCGCCACCCCTTCTTGAATGGCCCAATCCAGCGATGATGGCCCCCGGTCGCCCACCGGACCGGGATGGATGATCCAACAAGGCAGCCGGGCATAAACATCTTCTGGGATGGCCCGCTTGAGAAACGGCGCGACCAGCAGGTCCGGTTGAAACAGGTCCACGGCCTCGCGGGTCACGGCGTCGTTGACATCGAACTCCACCGCCACCTCGTGCCCCCATTGGCGCAAATCGACAAACAAACGTTGGGCCAGGGAATTGAAGGCATGGGTGAGCAACAAAATCCGCATCAGCAGATCCTCGGCAGCTGTTCTCCGTGCAGCCAGTCCACCACCCGCTGGCCGCCGAACAGGGTCTCCATGCGCACGAAATGGTGCGGGTCCTCGACCACCTCGCCGATAATCGCCGCGTTTTCTCCCAGGGGATGGGCGCGCATGGCGGCCAGCAGAGCCTTGGCTTGGTCGGCGGCGCAGATGGCAATCAATTTTCCTTCGTTGGCCACGTTGACCGGGTCCAGGCCCAGCAATTCGCAGGCACCCTTGACCTCGGGCCGCACCGGAATATCCGCCTCGCGCAGGGCCATGCCGACGCCCGACTGCCCGGCGATCTCGTTCAGGGTCGCCGCCAAGCCGCCCCGGGTCGGGTCGCGCAGGCAACGGATGCCCTCGGGTGCCGCCGCCATCATCGCGTCGATCAAACCGTTCAGCGACGCCGCATCGGAAAGGATATCGGTCTCGAAGGTCAGGTTCTCGCGCTTGGACATGACCGCCACCCCATGATCCCCCATGGTACCAGAAACAAGTATCCTGTCCCCTAATTGCGCAAGGTCCCCCGAAAGGGTTGGTGCGCCCTCCGGCAATAAGCCGACCCCGGCGGTATTGATGAAGATGCCGTCGCCGCTGCCTTTCTCCACCACCTTGGTATCGCCGGTGACCACCCACACCCCGGCTTCCCGGGCAGCGCGCCCCATGCTTTCGATGATCTTTTTCAGATCCGCCAGGGGCAATCCTTCTTCCAGAATAAAACCGACGGAGAGATAGAGCGGTTTAGCCCCGGACAAGGCCACGTCGTTGACCGTGCCATGCACCGCCAGCGAGCCGATGTCGGCCCCGGGGAAGAACAGCGGCCGCACAACGAAGGAGTCCGTGGACATGACCATTCGCCCGGCGGGCACCTCAAAGGCCGCCTGATCATTGCCCTGGCGCAGCAGGTCATTGTCGAAGGCCTCGACGAACAGCTCCTCGATCAGCTGCGCCATGGCCCGTCCTCCGGCGCCGTGGGACATTTCCACCCGCCCCTCCTTCAGGTCCAGCTTGCGGGGGAATTTCTTGCGGGGTTTGGTGTTGGTCATGGCTGCTCATCCAATTCTGCAAGCATACGTTGGACGGCATTTTTCAAGGGTGGTAGGTCGGTACGAACCGTTTTCCAAACGCGCTTGGCATCGAGTCTTTCATAGGCATGCCTTAAGACATTTCCGATATCGGCGACCTGACGCCAAGGTATGTCTGGGTACTCGCTTAACCTGTCTTGGGGGATATGACGCGATGCTTCCGAAATAATCTCCAGATACCGTTCAACCGCCGCGGCTTGGTCTGGAGCCTCTTGGTATTCCGTCAGAGATTTCCCAGTTGTCAGCCGCTCGATGCCTTCCATCGCTTTCAGCATGTGCTGAAGACGGTCTTTGGCGGAAGAGGAGGCCATCAAAACACCTCCAACCGGTCTTGCGCGATCCGAGCTTTGAACTCGAAGTCCAGGTCTTCTTCAATGACCAAATCCGCGCTTTTTCCTGTTAGGTCGCAGAGCATCAGGCGAATGCCGGCCATATCAACGAGGGAAAAATCGGCGTCAGGCATCAGGTCGATCACAACATCCACATCGCTATCCACACCTCCGTCACCCCGGGCCAATGACCCGAACAGGGCCAAGTGAGCCACACCACGGTGACGGAAATCTTCCGCATGCCGTCGGAGAAGGGAGATGGTCTGTTCGCGTGTCATTTGATTAAGCCGCCCCCCGGAATCGTCCATAGGTCCAGTGCGCCGCGCAAGCCCCTTCCGAGGACACCATGCAGGAACCCATGGGGGTTTCCGGCGTGCAGGCGGTCCCGAACAATTTGCAGTCGGCGGGCTGTTTGACCCCGCGCAGGATGGCGCCGCATTCACAGGCCTTGTGGTCTGGCGCCGCGTCGTCGGGGACGGTGAAGCGCTGTTCCGCATCCCATTTGGCATAAGCGGTCTTCAGCCGCAGGGCGCTGTAGGGCACCAGCCCCAGGCCGCGCCATTCGAAGCTCTTGCGCAACTCGAAGATCTCCGCCACCAGGGACTTGGCTTTCTCGTTCCCCTCGCGGGTGACGGCGCGGGTGTACTCGTTTTCCACCTCGAAGCGGCCGTCGTTAACCTGCCGTACCAGCATATGCACCGCCTGCAACACGTCCAGAGGCTCAAACCCGGCGATGACCACCGGCTTGCGGTATTCCTCGGCGAAGAACTCATAGGGCGCCGAGCCGATCACCGTGCTTACGTGAGCCGGGCCAATGAAGCCGTCCAGGGGCACCGTGCCGATCTCGCGCACTTCGGGGCTTTCCAGGATGTTCTGGATGGCCGCCGGAGTCAGCACATGATTGCAGAACACGCTGAAATTCTCCAGGCCCAGGGCCTCGGCCTGCTTGATGGCCAGGGCCGTGGGCGGGGTGGTGGTCTCGAAACCGATGGCGAAAAACACCACCTGGCGATCCGGGGTTTCCTGGGCGATTTTCAGGGCATCGAGGGTCGAATAGACCATGCGCACATCGGCCCCGTCGGCCTTGGCCCGCAGCAGGCTCTCGCCGCCAGAGCCGGGAACCCGCACCATGTCGGCATAGGTACAAAGGATGATGTCCTCGCTCTTGGCCAGGTGGATGGCGGCGTCGATGCGGCCCATGGGCAAAACGCAGACCGGGCAGCCGGGACCGTGGATCATGCGCACCGCTTCGGGCAGGACATCCTCGATGCCGTAACGGGCGATGGCGTGGGTATGGCCGCCGCAGAATTCCATAAAGTGATAGCGCTTGTCGGGCCGCACCTCGGCACGGATGGCCGCCGACAGGGAGCGGGCCAGATCGCCGTCACGGAATTCCTCGATATACTTCATGGGGCCGCCGCCACCAGTTCCCCGGCTTCGGCGAACAGGGCCAGTGTCTTTTCCGCTTCTTCCGGATCCAGCTTGGACAGGGCATAGCCCACATGGATGATGACATAGTCACCCACCCCGGCGCCCTCCACCAGGGCCAGGGAGACCTCCTTGCCGACACCACCCACCTCGACGCGGGCCATGTCATCTTCAAGCATGTCGGTGATCTTGCCGGGAATGGCCAGACACATGGGGGAAAGTCCTCGTTGGTTATTGGGCTGCGTCGGAGGCAGAGCGCGCCGCGCCCAGACCATCGCGCAGCCATTGATACCATTGATCCATGCCCTCGCCGCTGGTGGCCGAGACCTGCAAGACCTGGAGATCCGGTTTGACCCGCCGGGCATAGTCGATACAGCGCGCCACATCGAAGGTCAAATAGGGCAGCAGGTCCGCCTTGTTGAGCAGCATCAGGTCGGCGGCATGAAACATGTCGGGATATTTGATCGGCTTGTCCTCGCCTTCGGTCACCGACAACACCACCACCTTGTGCGCCTCGCCCAGATCAAAAGCTGCCGGACAGACCAGATTGCCGACATTTTCGATGAACAGCAGGCTGTCTTCGGCGGGGTTCAGGTCTCCCACCGCATGGCCGACCATATGGGCGTCCAGGTGGCAGCCCTTGCCGGTATTGACCTGCACCGCCGGAACGCCGGTGGCGCGGATGCGGTCGGCGTCGTTGTCGGTCTGCTGATCCCCCTCGATCACCGCCATGGGCAGGGTGCCTTGAAGGTCGGTCAACGTACGGGTGAGCAAGGTGGTTTTGCCCGAGCCTGGCGATGACACCAGGTTCAGCGCAAACACGCCCCGTTGGGCGAACAGATCACGGTTTTGGGCGGCGTGATGATCATTCTTGGACAGGATGTCCTGCTCGATCTGCACGATGCGCGAAGTCTCGGTCTCTGGGGCATGGCTGTGGTGAGCATGGTCATGATGAGAGTGGCCATGGTCATGGGCGTGATCGAGGGCTTTGCCTTCGACGCGGGCGCCGCCGCCGCCGCATCCGCATGTGGTACACATCAGCCGGTCTCCTATCTTTTGGACGGATCGACCATGGGGTCCGGCTAAACGGAACGCAGCGGACATACCACGGAAGATCGGCGCCTATTCTGCGCTTTCGGGTACTGGGTTTTCAAGGGTTTCTGAACGTTGTCGCAGTGATACCGCTACGGACCGAGTGGAAATCTTGTTCATGCCGACAAAAATAAAAGACTCTACCTGTGGTCATCCGATCAAGCGCTGCCTCAAGGCAACAGTTCCTTGACCTTTTCCAGGAGCATGTCCGGCCGGATGGGCTTGGACAGATGGCGGTCACAGCCACTTTCATACAGCTCGTCCAAATCCGCTTGGGTATCGGCGGCGGTCACCGCGAGAATCGGTATTCTCCGGGTCGCCTCATCCCGTTTGAGTCTGCGCACCACTTCGAAACCGGTCATTTGCGGCATGGCCATATCCAACAAGATCAGATCCGGTCGCAGTGTCTGGGCGGCTTCAAGCCCCTGCTTGCCGTCATTGGCGGTATGCACCTTGAATCCCTCATCAGAGAGAATATCCGAGATCAGCAGCCGGATGACCTCTTCGTCGTCCACAATCAATACGGTGGTCATCACACTGCCCCTCTAGTTTGCCCCATCCTCGGCGGCTCCTGTTACCCTATGGCGAGGACGCGCCCGGCTCAACCCAAATCGAAGGCGCTGACCATGACCCGATCCCGTCCGCCATCCTTGGCTTCGTAAAGCATCTTGTCCGCCGCCTTCAGCAGCGCTTCCGGCGTCGTGCGATCCGTGGGCACGCAGGTCGCCCCGCCCACGCTGATCGTCACATGATCGGCGGCCGGGGAATGGGCATGGGGGATATTGAGCGCGGCGACCGCCCGGCGAAAATTCTGCCCCATGACTTCCGCCCCTTCCACATTGGTATCATTGAGAATGGCGACGAACTCCTCGCCCCCATACCGGGCCAGACTATCGCCTGGTCGGTGAATACAATCGGCCATGGCCTTGGCCACTTTGATCAGGCATTCATCCCCCGCGCCATGGCCATAGTTGTCATTGAAAGGCTTGAACAAATCCACATCGATCATCACCAATGACAGGGGACACTTGGCACGGGTTGCCCGGGCCCATTCCCGTTCGCTGCCTTCATCGAAGGCCCGGCGGTTGGGGATCCCGGTCAGACCATCGCGAACCGCCCATTGTTTGATCAGATTGCTCTGCCTTTTAAGCCGCAAATGGGTGCGCACCCGGGCGATGACCACCGGCGGTGAAATGGGCTTGCCGATATAGTCAACGGCACCCAGATCGAATCCCTTGGTTTCCTCTTTGACATCGGTCAGACCGGTGATGAAGATCACCGGGATTTCATGGGTGATCGGGTCGGCCTTGAGGCGCTTGCAGACCTCGTAGCCATCCATGTCCGGCATGATGACATCCAGCAGGACCAGATCTGGCGGTTGGGTCGCGTTGGCCGCTTTCAAGGCCTGCTCGCCGGTGCGGGCCACCATGATCTCGCAATAGGGGTCCAGCAAGTCTGCCAGCATATCGCGGATAATCTTCTCGTCATCCACGATGAGCACGGTCATTTTCTCATCGGTACGCAATGGCTTTACCCTGATCTTATCTTGAAGATCGTTATTCTAAACCATTTTACCGATCAAGTGTCTCGCAAACCGGCGCGGAGCGTTGCCAAGGTTTCTTCAGCCGCATCGAAATCCGCATCCTCGATCTGAGCCACCAGGGCTTGCACCTCGTCCGGCGCGTCGTCTCCCAACCGTTGCTGCAATTCGAGAGTTGTTTCCTCGGCCTTGGGAGACATCTTGCCAATTTCCCCGGCCAGTTGGTCAAGCAGCGGCGCCAAGTCCGAATCGGCCTCGACCGGCTCAGACGCTTCCTGATCGCTTTCGGTCAGGGTCCGCAACCCGTCCAACACAGGCGCCAAAGCCTGTTCCAAGGCCCAGAGCAAGTCATCGTCCCGGCGGTCTTCCTTGAGCACGGCGTCCAGAGCCTTGGCCGCCTCGAACAGCGCCATGGCGCCCAGAGTGCCGGACAGGCCCTTTAGGGTATGGGCAATGCCTTGCGCCCGCGCCAGGTCCCCCGCATCCAAGGCGGCGCGCAACGTCTTGGCGTCGTCCCTGTGATCCCGATAGAAGGTTAGGAGCAGTTTGTGCAGCAGCTTTTCCTTGCCCGCGACGCTAGCCAGAGCCTGTTCCATATCAATGCCCGGCAGTTCCGCTGGCAGAACCGGTGCCTGTTCCGCATCGGCGCCGGACTTCTCATGGTCAGGCAAGGGGGTGAAGGAAGGCTGGTCATCGGGATCCCGGGGTCCGACCCATTTGGTCAAAACCTCGTAGAGAGTATCGGGATTGATGGGCTTGGCCACATAGTCGTTCATGCCCGCCTCGATACAGCGCTCCCGGTCCCCGGCCATGGCGTTGGCCGTCATGGCGATGATCGGCAGATCGACAAAGGTCTCGGTGGCGCGAATTTGCCGGGTCGCCTCGAAACCATCCATCTCCGGCATCTGAAGATCCATCAGAACGGCGTCACAGCGGATCGGGTCGAGGGGATTGAGGAAGGCCTCCAGCGCCTTCAAGCCATTGTCGATGACCTCCACCGAGGCCCCGACATTCTCCAGCAGGCCGACGGCGACTTGCTGATTGATCACGTTGTCCTCCACCAAGACGAAGTGCCGCCGGGCCAGAACACGACGCGCATCCCGCTCGAAACGGCTGGCACCGCCGGAGCGTGCACCGTGCCCCTTGCCCGGCCCCATGGCCTGAATCAAGGTATCGAACAACAGCGATTGATTGACCGGTTTGAGCATGAACCCGTCGATGCCCGCGTCCTCGGCCTTGTCTTGCACTTCCTCCACGTCGGAGGCGGTGGCCATGATGACGGCAGGGATATGGGTCAGCCCGCCCTCTTGTTTGATGGTGCGCGTGGCCTGCACCCCGTCGATCCCGCCAGGCATGTACCAATCCATCACCACCAGCTTGAACGGATCGCCGCCATCGGCCTCCCGCAACATGTCCAGGGCTTCCTCGCCCGAGGCCGCCGCGGACACCGCGAAACCCATATCTTCCAGGGTTTCCCGGAACACGATACGGGCAGTCTCGCTGTCATCCACCACCAGAACCTTCATGCCGCGCATGTCCGGATCCAGTTGATAGCTCTGGAACAGTCCGTCAGACGATTCTTGGTAATTGAACCAGGCGACGAAGGTAAAGGTCGTCCCTTCTCCTAATTCGCTCTTCACCCAGATATCACCATCCATCATTTCCACCAGTCGTCGGGAAATGGTTAACCCGAGGCCGGTGCCGCCGTATTTGCGGGTGATGCTTGTATCGGCCTGCGTGAATGCCGTGAACAGCTTGGCCTGATACTCCGGCGACATGCCGATGCCGGTGTCGCGGACGGTGAATTCCAATTTGACTCTTCGGTTCAAAAGCTCCTCAACATGGCAGGAAACCGCGACCTCACCCTGTTCGGTGAACTTGACCGCGTTACTAACCAGATTGATCAGCACCTGCCCCAGACGCAATGGATCGCCCTTGAGCACCGGAGGCACGTCCTTGGGCGTCGAAAGGGTAAGTTGCAGCCCTTGTTCCCGTGCCTTTTGGCCAAGCACGTTGGAGACGTTTTCCATGACGCTGTCCAATTGGAAATCGATGTCCTCCATGCTCAGCTTCCCGGCTTCGATCTTGGAGAAATCGAGCAGGTCGTTGATCAGCATCAACAGGCTTTCACCGGAGGAATGGATCTTCTCCAGGTATTCCCGCTGTTTCCGCGACAGGCTGGTCTTCAAGGCCAAGTGGGTCATGCCGAGCACCGCGTTCATGGGCGTGCGGATCTCGTGGCTCATGGAGGCCAGGAAATCGGACTTGGCCTGGGTGGCGGCCTCCGCCGCTTCCTCGGCCCGGCGCCGGGCGACCACCTCGCGACGCAGGCGGCGATTCCAGATGATGATGATCAGCACGATTACGGAACCCGCGCCCACGATCTGCCAGACCAGGGTCATGTCGAGACCCGTGGTGTAGTCCACGCTGACCCACTTGTTGCGGATCGCCGCTTCCTCTTCCGGGGTGATGGAGGCCAGAGCCTTGTTCAGAATCGGAACCAGTTCCGGCCAATCCTTGCGCACTGCGAATGACAGTCCGGGCATCTTAAGACCCGCTGGCGCGGCAATCTTGAGATTGGATAGATTGCCCTTTTTGATCAAATAGCTGGCGACCGCCAGGTTCATGATGGTGCCTTCGGCCTCGCCAATGGCAACGGCTTCCAGGGCCGCCAGCGGCGTGGGTTGGTCCACGCGGACGATTCTGGGGTTTTCCGCCAGCACCATATCGGTGGCGCCATAGTTGACCGTCGTGGCGATTTTCATCCCGCTCAGGTCCGCCAGACCGGCAACCAGGCCATGATTGTCGCGGGTGATGATCACCAACGGAAATGTGGTGTGGGGCTCGGAGAAATTCAGGAATGACTGGCGCGGTTGGGTGGAAAAGGCCGCTGGCAGAACATCGATCGATCCATCTTGCACGCCTTCGATGACTTCGGTCCAGGTCCGGCTGGGCACCACTTTCATCTTGATACCCAAGCGTTCGCTTACCAGTCGGACATAATCCGACCCCATGCCCGCGTGGGCCCCTTTGTCATCCAGAAACTCAAAGGGCGGGTAAGCCGGGTCCACACCGATTCGGATGGTCTCGTGCTTCTTCAGCCATTGCTTTTCGTCATCGGTCAGATCAATGAGCTTGTGGATTCCGGCATCGGGCGTCGCCGTACTATCCAGCGTGATATACTTCTCCAGGATGGCCTGTCGTTCCTCGCTGGTGACCGAGGCCAACCCCTTGTTCATGATATCCCTGAAGATGGGCCAGTCCTTGCGCACGGCCATATGGACGGCCTTGGCCTCGTCGCCGAAGAAGCCGACCACTTTAAGATTGGGAAGAATGAACTTCTTGATCAGGTAAGAGGCCACATAGTGGGTGCCGATATAGGCATCAGCCTTGTTGGTGGAGACCGCCTTGAGAGCCTCGGTGGTATTGTCGACCACCAGCAAATTGATCTCCGGATAGTCCCGCTTGAGGATTTCGATGGTATAGAAGCCACGCTCCACGGCAACGGTGCGGCCTTTGAGATCCTCGGCGGTTTCCACGTCATTGATGTTGTCAGCGGTGACAATGGCGTCATAGAGGCTGAGGAAGGAATCCGTGAACTGCAGATAGGCTTCCCGTTCCGGGGTATGATAGATGGAAGGCGCCAGATCCAGTTTGCGGTCCTTGAGCTTGCCGAGAAGCAAGTCCCATTCGTCGAATTCAGGCCGGAATCGGATGCCCAAGCGATCCCCCACCAGTTGGACCAATTCGGCGGCAATCCCCGTATGCTCGCCGCGTTCGCCGCGAAATTCGAACGGTGGCCAATCCTTGAGCGCGGTCATGCGTAAAACCGGATGCTCGCTGATCCAAGCTTTTTCCTCGCGGGTCAGATTGAGTTCCGAGCGCATCGGAGCGCCGGTACCGCCGATCCATTGCCGACGAAGTTGGTCTCGCTCTTCCGGCGTGACCGCTTCCATGGCTTTTTCCAAAATCGGGATCAGCGGCAGCATGTCCGCTTCCTTGCGGGTGGCGATGCGCAAGGCGGCATAGTCATCTCCGCCTAGCTTCAGCTCGCCGGAAATAACCAGATCGGTCATCATGTCGCGACCGATCAGGTGCTTGAATACGGCCAGTTCGCCCACCGCCGCATCGGCCTTGCCAAAGGACACCGCCTTCATGGCCTCGGCCACGTCCTTGACCAGCAGCAGTTTGATTTCCGGGTGATCCCGGCGCAGGATCTCTTCTTGGAAGAAGCCCTTGGGCAGGGCCACGGTCTTGCCGTACAGCTTGGTCAGATCTTCCCCATAAGGGTTGTCCCGGCGGCTGAGGATGGTATTCGGGTTTGACGTGTAAGGCTTGGTGTATGCCAGATATTTCAAGCGTTCCGGGGTGCGCACGATATTGAGCATGATGTCCAGGTCTTTGCTTTTCATCATGCCCAGGAACTCGCCCCAGGTAGGCCCGGTCTTGTAGTCGATCTTCACGCCAATTTTGTCGGCCAGCAAATTCATGTACTCAATGGAATAGCCGCGCGGTTTACCGTCGGTATAAAAATTGAACGGGGGCCAATCGGATTCATTGTGAATGCGCAATACCGGGTGCGCGGCCACCCAGGCCTTTTCCTCATCGGTCAGATCCAAGGCAGGCTTGTCGTCGCGATATAGCCGTTTGGCCGGATCGGCAATCCAATTGGTTTCCATACGCCGAAACTCTTCCGGTGTGATGCTGGCCAATCCCTTGTCAACAAGCTTGGTCAGTTCAGGCCTTCCTTGAAGCACGCCGGCATAAATCTTGTCCGAGAACATGGGCCGCTCGGATTTGAGAACCTCGCCCTGAGCGCCCATGCGTTCAATGGCCGTCAGGGCCGTGGGATCCTCGCCCAGAAACGCCACGATGCGACCCGACATCAAGGCTTGGACACTGCTCACCTGATCATCGGTCGAAACCACATCGATGCTTGGATAGTTCTTCTTCAGATAGGTTTCTTGATAGCTACCGGCCACGGCCCCAACTTTTTGGCCATCGAGTTCGGTCAGCTTGGGAACTGCTCCCGTTGAAGCCAGGGCATAGACGCTTGATGGCGCTTCGTAGAATTCTTGCGAAAACTCCATCCATTCTTCGCGCTCGGCACTCTTGAACAGCCCGGAATGAATATCGGCCTCGCCGCTGCGCAAGGCGTCCAGGGTGTCGGCCCAACTACTGCTCAGAAAGCTGATCTTGCGTCCGGTTTCCTCCGACCACTGGCGCCACATATCCACCAAGAGACCCGCGGGCTTGCCCTGGGCATTCAAGAAAGTGAACGGCGGATAGGCCCGGGAAATGGCGATGATCAGAGCATCATCCCCCTTGTTCTGGCCCGACGCCCAGCGCCGTTGAACCTTCAGCTTCTCGCTCGCGGCGATCTTGTCCATACCTTGGTTGATGATCTTGAGCAGGCCACCGTTGCCATCCTTTACCGCCACGAACCACTTGTTCTTATAAAGGTGCAGGGCATCGAAGAAATTGAAGTCCGACAGGATGCCTTCTTCCCTCAAGTGATAGATGCCGGTCGGAGTATCTCCGGCGAATACCCGCAACTTGCTCGTCTTCAGATCGCCGATGACCGCCGCATAGTTCTCGTAACCGACAACGCTGCTGGCTGGAAGGCGCGCCTTGAGGTATCCCTCCACATAGTCCCCGGCCATCACCCCCACGCGATAGGCGGCCAGGTCGGCCAAATCGGCAATGGGCGGCAGGCTTTTATGCAAGAAAACATGAGTGTCGGTCTTGGTCAGGTCGTTGCCGTAATCCAGATAGACATCCCGTTCCTTGTTATAAAACAGCCCCGCATGGGCGTCGGCCTTGCCGTCGCGCACCATGGCCAAGGTCTCGCCCCAGGTGGCGGCTTTGTAATCTATTTTAATGCCGGTCTTTTTTGACCACAGGCGCCAAAAATCGATAATCAGCCCGGTGGGCTTGCCCTGCGCATCCAAAAACTGGAACGGGACGCAATCGCTACAGACGGCCAATGAGATTTTTTTGGGTGAGGCCTTTTGTGCCAGAGCGCTACCCGGCGCCCAGAGCAGCCATAAAAACGGCACAACCAATAGGAAACCAATCCATTGCCTTGCTGATCTCTTCCCGCTGCCCATCATCTTGATCCGTCCTTCTCGGTTATCAAAAAAAGTATAACCGGATTGCCAATATCTCCAAGCACCGTAATATTTCTCTTATATTTCCCCTGGCTAGATTGGAGAGAAGGAAGCCGCAATTAGTCAGAACCGTTCTAAACAAATGAATACAATATTTCTCTAATATTTCTGTATATCAGAGCCGCTTGTAGGCTTGGCAAAGGTGTCCTATGGTTTACTTAGATACAGAATCAAAGAGATACGGTTTTTTTGGCCAGGGGGGCCAATCTAAGAACGAGGCAGGTCGGGGACCATGGGCAACACTAGAATACTAATGGTCGAAGATGACCGGAGTTACGCCGCCACCATCGCGGCCCATCTCGCCGGGAATGGTTTCGAAGCGGCGGCCGTGCCCACCGGCGCCGATCTGTTCAAACAGATGGATACCTACCGCTTATCCATGCTCATCATCAGCCTGACCCTGCCCGACGAAGACGGGATCGTTTTGGTTCGAAAGGTCCGAGCAAGATCTGATATCCCCATTCTCGTCCTGACCTCGCGCGACGGCATGGATGATAAACTGGCCTGCTTTGCTCTGGGGGCCGACGACTATGTGCCCAAGACCGTTGACCCTCGGGAACTGGTGGCCCGCATCGGTGCCTTGCTTCGGCGCAACGACCCGCGCAGTCGCAAGGATGCGCTGCTGGTTGGCGAAATTACCCTCGACCGGTCCCGCAGGCTGGCCAGACACAGGTCGGGGGCCAAGGTCAATCTGACCCCCGCGGAATTTTCACTCCTATGGATTCTGGCCCAGGCCGATGGTCGCGTGATCTCACGCGACAATCTGGTGGATGCCGTGTCGGTGGGCGACGGCCCGGCGTCCTATCGGGCGGTGGATATTCTCGTCAGCCGGGTGCGAAAGAAACTCGATAAGGGCGCCATCCTGACCGAGCCCCATGTGGGATACAAATGCGGCTGGCCGGTTACCGGCGTCTAAGCTCTTCATTTCCCGTTCAGAAATATCCTGGAAACACCCTCGGACTTGCGAATGAGCCTTGGCCGACCGACAATAATCGGAAGCCGCCAATACCTGGTGGCGTCCCGTTTATGTGGAGGGTGTTATGGCTATCAAGGTTCTCATTCGCAGCGAATCCGGCGATTTACGCGAAGTCACTATCGCCGATGGCGCCAAGATAGCTCTCGCCCCCGGTGAAACTCTCATCGTCGAAGGCATCGACCCGGCCACCCTTATTTTGGGACAGGATTCGGACGACATCTTCTTTGTCTTTGCCGACGAAACCGAACTCACGGCAGGCGACCTGGCCAAACAAATGAGCGCGGGCACCAATGCCATTGAATTGATCCCCGAAGAGGGCGGCGAACCCATCGCCATCGAAAATCTGGAACAATTGGCCGAGATCGAAGCCGGTGGCCTTGAAGATTTCGCCACCGCCGCCGGAGGCCAGAACACCAGCGGCAGCGGCGACGACCCGGCGGGTGGCAGCCTGTTGGACAATCTGGACCAGAACCGACTGGGATCGTTCGAAGGCCGCATTGGCGCGGCCATCGGCGAACCGGAAGGCCAGTTGGGCGACCCGATCCCAGAGGATGACGCGGCAGCGGCCGGCGACCCGGACACACCGCCGGAACTCGAAGGCGATGACGCCGTTTCGGTCAAGGAAATCGCCGAAGACGATCCGTTCGCCAACGAGGGCGATATCCTTACCCGCTCCGGAACGCTGGAATATACCGGCGATGGCGGTTCCATCGAAATCAACATGGTCAGCAGCTCGCTGGACACCCCACTGGGATCCTTCTCCGCTGGCTTTGCCGAGGGCACGGGCACCGGGGCCATCGATTGGACCTTTACCGTCGACGATACCAATCTGGATTACATGGAAGAGGGCGAGACAGAGACCCAGGTCTATCAGATCTCCGTGACCAATGGCGATGGCACCGTCACCACCCAGGACGTGACCATCAATATCGTCGGCACCAACGATGCCCCGGTTATCGAAGGCGACCCCGGCCCCGGCAACAATGACAGCCTGACCCTTGAGAATATGGGCCAAATGAAAGCAGCCTTTGCCAATACCATTGGCTGGTACCGTATGGACGAGAATGGCCATCCGGTGGAAGGCGAAATCATTTGGGCCAACGTGCGTCATACGGTCGGCGATATCTTCACCATGGACAACGTGGATGCAGACAGTATCGGATTCTTCCTGCTATCCGATGGCGCCCGTCGCAATGACGATATCAACGACGGTGATCCGGTTACCTTCAGCCAAAACGAAGCGGGTGAATGGCAGGCATTGGATGCCGACGGCACTGTCCTTCAGTTCCATGAGAAGCGGGGCGGCCTGCTTTTCAATAATCCCGATTTGAACGAAAATAACTACGATCACGAGGGCGATTCTTACGCCATCGGCAACATGAACTGGGAGGATCTAGCCCGGGGCGGCGACGAAGATTTCGATGACGTCAACCTGAACCTGACCATCACCTATGGCACGCCAGGCCCGTTCGAGGGCTCGGTGACCGACGGCGATCTTCTTGATGACAACATGACGCTTCTCGCCGGCGAGGCCTTCGCGGTCGGCAACGAGGGCGGCAGCCAGGTTTATAGTGACGTGACGGCCCTGGCCGGCGGCGGCTACCTGATCACCTGGACCGCCCATGAAGGCGGCGATGATGATTCCCCCTCGGACCTGATGGGGCAGCGTTATGACGCCGACGGCAACCCGCTGGGCGGCCCGTTCACCCTTCATACCCCGACTCCCGACCTGGATGAAGAAAACGGCGCCGTGTCGGCCCTGCCCGATGGCGGTTTCGTCGCCACCTGGCACACCCTTAATAGCGCAGGGGACTACACTTCCAGCAGTATCGTCTTGCAGCGTTTCGACGCCGACGGTAATCCGGATGGTGACCTGACGACCATCAACGCCAACATGGAAGGCAGACATCGGTATCCGGATATCACCACCCTGGCCGACGGCAGCTACGTGGTAACTTGGGAAACGCCGGACGAGGGCGGCACCGACATCGTCGTCCGCCTGTTCGATGCCAATGGTGATCCGATGGATGAAGAGTTCACCGTCGGGACCTATCACGCCAACTATCAGAGCGACACCGAGGTCACGAGCTTGGCCGATGACGGCTTCGTGGTCACCTGGACCACTTCCGCCAACCCGGGCGACACCAGTGATTATGGCCTCGCCGGGCAACGCTACGACTCCCTCGGCAACGCTGTCGGCGGCGAGTTTTTGATCAATACCGCGACCGAGGGCGTTCAGCGTAACCACCAGACAGAGAGCTTCGACGACGGCGGATTCGTGGTCACTTGGCAAAGCAGCTCTGCGCCGGGGGATGATAGCTGGGACGGTATCTCCGGGCAGCGCTTCGACGCCGATGGCAATAAGATCGGCACGGAGTTCCTGGTCAACACGGAGACCTACGCCAATCAATACGATCCCGCCGTGACCACCCTGCCCGACGGGCGATTCCTCGTCGCATGGGGCGGTTGGGGTACGCCCGGCGACGACGATGGCGGCGTTTCCGGGCAGCTGTTCAATGCCGACGGCAGCCCGTCCGGCGAGCAGTTCCTGATCAACACGGGGGCCGAAGGCTTCCAAGGCTATCCCTCGTTCGCCACCCTGGCCGATGGCAGCATTGTCGTCACCTGGGAAAGCGAAAGCGGCATGGACGAAAACGGGGATTCCGTTTACTCTACCTTTGCGCGTACTCTCGAATTCATTCCTGTTACCATGTTGGCCACCGACGGTACCATCGCCTTTACCGACGTGGATGATTTGGACAGTCATACGGTTTCCGTGGAACTGAAAAGCACCACCGCCGGCAACGAACTGGGCGAGATGAGGGCCATCATCTCCGATGGCGCCACCGGCGACAACGCGGGCGAGATCGGCTGGAATTTCTCGGTCGCGCCATCCGACCTGACCCATCTGTCCGAAGGCCAGACCATCACCCAGGTCTATACGGTCACCGTCATCGACGAACAGGGCGCCACCGACAGCCGCGACGTGACCATCGCCATCAACGGGTCCAACGAAGCCCCGGTGCTCTACGGCGCCGCGGTATCGGGCAGCGAGGAATTCCTGGTCAATACCGAGACCTGGGGCGAACAAACCAATCCTTCCGTTTCGGCTTTGGCCGACGGCGGATTCGTGGTCACTTGGCAACACCTGGACAACGGGGAAGGCGGCGAGGAAGCCTTTATCCGGGCGCAGCGCTTCGATGCGCTGGGCAACAAGCTGGGCGAAGAGATCAGCGTCACCAGTTGGCGGGACGGCATGTCCTACGACGCCGACGTGACCGGTCTTGCCGATGGCGGCTTCATGGTCACCTGGAATGCCGAGACCTGGCGCGAGGAGGCCCCGGACCAACAAGGCATCTACGGACTGCGCTATGACGCGTCCGGCAATGCCACCGGCGAACCCTTCCTGGTCAATACCAATATTCCATCGGAGCAGTACTCCTCCGAGGTCACGGCCCTGGCCGACGGCGGCTTTGTCGTCGCCTGGATGGACGCCGACCCCGAAGCCGCGGCTGACTGGGGCGAGATTTCGTTACAGCGCTTTGATGCCGACGGCAACAAGGTGGGCACCGAGACCCAGGTCAACACCACGACCGCCGACACGCAGGGCGCGCCGATGATCACCGCGCTGGGTTCCGGCGGCTATGTGGTCACCTGGTCGAGTGGCGAAGGCATACCCAACGCCATTGCCGGGCAGATGTATGGCGCCGACGGCACGCCGGTGGGCGGCGAGTTCGCCGTCAATACCGTCAGTGGTGCCTATACCTACCAGGGCGGCGTCACCGCGCTAGCCGACGGCGGTTTCCTGGTCACCTGGAGTGCCACCGAAACCCTAGAAGGCCTCGGTGACGATGCCATCCATGCCCAGCGCTTCGATGTCTCGGGCAACAAGGTCGGCGGTGAAGCCGTTGTCAATACAACAACCGAAGGCGCCCAATCGTATCCGGATGTCACCGCTCTGTCCGATGGCGGCTATGTCATTGGCTGGTGGAATGAAACCGCCGACGGCTCCTATGATATCGTTGCCCAGCGGTTCGATGCCTCCGACGATCCCGTGGGCGGCGAATTCACCGTCAACGTCCATGCGGACCGGGATCAGGTGATGCCGAAGCTAGCCGAGTTGAATGACGGCAGCCTGGTCGTCACCTGGGCCAGCAGTGATCCGGCCACCGGCGACCGGTGGGAATCCGGCATCGCGGCGCGCCTCTTCGAGATGCCCAGCGCCGACACGGCGGGCGGCATTCTCAGTGGTTCGGTCACCGAGGGCGGCAGTCTGACCGCCGAGGGTACTTTGCCGTTCACCGATGTGGATCTGGCCGACTCCCACGAAATCTTTGTCGACTATGAGGGTGGCCTACAGGCCGATACCTTCGGGACCATGACGGCGACCATCACCGATGCCGCCACCGGCGACGGGCAGGGCGTTGTGCAATGGACCTACACCGCCGACGAAGCCATGGTAAACAAGCTGGCGGTCGGAGAGACCATCACGCGCACCTACACCTTGACCTTGTCGGACGATCACCGCGAAGCCTCTTCGCAGGTTGTCACCGTCACCCTGTCGGGAAGCAACGACGGCCCAATCGTGGTCGGCGCAACCTCGGGAGAGACCATCATCGAAGACTCGGTGCTGAGTACCAATGGCACCGTGGCCTACAGAGACGAAGACATGTCCGATACCCATACGGTCGAGATCGCCCTGAAGAGCACAACGGCGGACAGCGAATTGGGCGCCATGAGCGTCGAGATCGCCGCCCAGGCCTCCAACGGCAACCCGGGCTCGGCGGAATGGTCGTTCAGCGTCGACAATGCGGCGTTGGATTATCTGGCCGAGGGCGAAACCGTCACCCAGGTCTATTCCCTGACCGTCACCGACCCCAGCGGCGCCTCAGTGAACCAGGATGTGACCGTTTCCATTGTCGGCACGAACGATGTGCCGATCGTCAGCGCCGCCAACGAAGTGCAGTTCTTTGGCGACGATGTGACAGTCAACACCACGACGGCGGGCGATCAGATGGAATCCGACGTCACGGCCCTGGCCGATGGCGGCTATGTGGTGGTCTGGACCTCGCAGACGGTCCCTGGCAGTGGCCTTTCCAATGACGTTTTCATGCAGCGATTTGATGCGGACGGCGGCAAGGTCGGCGGCGAGACCCTGGTCAATACCGGCACGACCTATAATCAGGCCATGGCGCAGGTGGTGGCTTTCGATGATGGCGGCTATCTGGTCACCTATGCCAGCCAGGGCCCAGACGGGGTCGCGGCCAGCAGCTATGAAATCGCCGCCCAGCGCTTCGACAGCGACGGCAACAAGGTCGGCGGCGAATTCGTTGTCAACACGGTAACCGAAAGCATTCAGCAACAACCCGCCATCGACACGTTTGCCGACGGTGGCTTCGTGGTCTCCTGGCACGGCAAGGACGGCTATGGCGACAGCGACCGCGAGGACGTGCGGGCACAGGTCTTCGATGCCCAAGGCAACAAGGTCGGCGGCGAATTGCAAGTCAACACGTCCACGACCGGAAGGCAGTACGACAGTGGCGTGGCCACCCTGGCCAATGGCGGGTTCGTGGTTACCTGGGCTGGTGACAATGCCCCGGGCGACAGCTCCGGCTACGGTATCTCCGCACGAATCTTCGATACCGACGGCAACCCCTCCGGGCCGGAATTCCTGGTCAATTCGGCGACCTACAACTACCAATACGCGCCCAGCATCGTGTCCCTGGATGGCGGCAATTTCGTCGTCGCCTGGAAATCTCCGGATGGCAGCCTGGACGGCATCTCCGGGCAGATGTACGACGGCGACGGCAACCGCGTTGGCGGCGAGTTCCGCATCAATGCCACCTTGCTAAGCGATCAACGAGAGGTATCCCTGAGCGAGACCGACGATGGCGGTTTCATGGTCACCTGGTCATCCTACGACCGCACCGCCAACGAAGACATTTTCGGCCAGCGGTTCGACGCAGACGGCAACAAGGTGGGCATGGAGTTCCGCATCAACGCCGATACGGCGGGCCAGCAGGAACTGTCGGCGGTCACCCAACTTGCGGATGGCAGCTTCGTTACGGTGTGGCAGGATGGCGAGATCGAGGCCAGGCGCTTCACCTATCCCACCGACCGGGTGGATTTCATCGAAGGCGAGGGTGCGGTGGAAGTCTCTCCGTTCCTGCTCCTGAGCGACGTGGACGGCGCGACCCTGGCAAGCGCCACCCTGGCCATCCAAACCAACTTCCAGCAAGGCGGGGATGTTCTGGACTTTTCGGATCAGAACGGGATTTCCGGGTCTTATGATGCCACCACCGGCGTGCTGACCCTGACCGGGACCGCCAGCTTGGCCGATTATCAGGCAGCCCTGCGTTCGGTGACTTTCGACAATACCAGCGCCAATCCCACTTCGCAGGCCCGCACCGTGACGGTTACCGTCAACGACGGCCAGGGAGACAGTGATCCCCTGGAAACCTATGTCACTCTTACCATCAACAATGATCCGCCGATCTTCGGCAGCGGCGACCTGGCAGCCCAGGTCAGCGAGGGGATTGAGAATTACGTTCCCTACGAGGTGGACGAACCGGTGGTGGTCAATACCCAGACGGGATACGGTCAGGAACACCCCTCCATCACCACCTTGGCCAACGGCGACTATCTGGTGGTCTGGAAAGGATTCGATGGCAGTCTCCAGGGGATCAAGGGTCAGCGGTTCGAGGCTGACGGCACCCCCATCGACGGCGAATTCGTGGTCAATGTCGGCGAAACCCGTAGCACCCAAAATCAACCCGACGTGGCGGCCCTGGCCAACGGCGGTTTCGTCGCCACCTGGTACAGCCAGGATTGGTCGACCGGTTCCATGAACTATGAGGTCCGGTCTCAGATGTTCGATGCCGAGGGCAACGCGGTGGGCGGCTTGCAGCACGCCAACGCCGACCCCGAGGGCACACAATATCAACCCAACATCGCGGCCCTGGCGGACGGCGGCTACGTGGTCACCTGGGTTTCCGATTACCGGTCCCTGGAAGGCCGGACATTCGGCGCCGACGGTCAGCCGGTGGGCGAGGGCTTCAGCGTGGCTTCCAGCGGCTCCCTCGATCACGGCGAGCGCAACGATACGGTTACCGGTTTGACCGGTGGCGGCTTCGTGGTCACCTGGAGTGCAAGCGACATCCCTGGCGATTCGTCCAGCGAAGGCGTGGGCGCGCAACTATTCGACGCGACCGGCAACAAGGTCGGCGGCCCGTTTCTGGTCAATTCCATGACCGGGAGCAAGCAATCGGAACCGGCGATCATCGGCCTGAATGACGGCGGATTCGTCGCGGTCTGGTCCGGCTATCATGCTCCCGGGGACACCAACGGCCCCGGCGTCACCGGCCAGCGTTTCGATGCCGAAGGCAACAAGGTCGGCGGCGAGTTCCTGGTCAACACCACCACCCAATCGGTGCAATACGAACCTTCCATCGCTCCCTACGGCGACGGTGGCTTCGTGGTGGTTTGGTCTTCCATGTTCGGCAACGCGACAGCCGTTCAGGGCCAACGCTTCGATGCCGAAGGCACTCCCATCGGCGGCGAGTTCACCGTCAACGGGGCAGCGGATTTGGACGGCGATACCCTCCGGCCCAAAGTCACCGCCTTGGCCGATGGCTCGGTGGTGGTCACCTGGAGCGGCGACGAGGTTGATGGCTCCCAGGAGGGCGTCATGGCCCAGACTGTCCATTTCAACGACGAGGGTGGGCCGGAAGGCGTGACTCATGTCACCGAGGGAGCCCTGTCCTTCAGCGACGCGAATGCGACCGATATCCATACGGTCTCGGTGGGCGCGCCGGGCAATGCCATTGGCACCATGACCGCCACCCTCAGTGCGGCGGGGTCCGTCGAATGGAGCTATACGGTCGACGACGCGGATATGGATCATCTGGCCGAGGGCCAGGTCCTGACCCAGGTCTTTGGGGTCACGGTGACCGACAGTGCCGGTGGTTCGGCGGTCCAGAACGTCACCATCACCCTGATCGGCTCCAACGATGCACCGCAACTGCTCTCCGGGGCGCAGACGGCCTACAGCACCGATGAAAGCAACACCGCAAACATCGATGTGGCCTCCTTGTACAGTGATGCGGACGGCAATCCGCTGACCCTGTCGCGGGCGGAAATCAGCAGTGGTGTGGGTTTGGTCTCGATCATCGGCAACCTGATCGTGTTCGATCCCAGCAGTTTCTATGCCGGGGAACCGGATGGTTGGGCCTCAGCCGACGTGACCATTGCCTATACCCTCTCCGACGGCACGGTTGAAACCACTGGCGAGATCACCGTCTCGGTGGCTGATCTGCTGAACGGCCAGCCGCCGGTGGCGGTGCCCCTGGTGGGGAGCGCCGGAGACGACAGCTTCATGGTCGATGCGGCCAACAGCGTCGATCTGCAAGTGGACGGCGGCGCAGGCACCGACCGGCTCGAATTCGTCGATCCTACCGGCGCGGAAGTCTCCGAAGTTGAACTCGATGGCGTCGGCGCCGGGTCGGATATCATCGGCATTGATGAGATCATCGGCAACGCTACCGTGATCACCGGCACCGACAACGCCGATAACCTGGACTTCACCGGTATCACCATGACCGGCGTCGAAGGCATCGAAGGCGGCGGCGGATCCGATACCATTACCGGTACCGCGGGCGACGATCTGATCACCGGCGGCGCGGGTGATGACGTCCTGACCGGCGGCGACGGCAGCGATTCCTTCCGCATGAGTGGCAATGATGCAACAGAAGCCGGCAATGATGTCATCAAGGATTTCACCCTTCGCGGCGCCGATTCCGAAGGAGATTCCGATGTTTTGGACCTCAGCCAGCTCCTGGATTACTCCTCCGCCGATGGCGATGAACTGGCAAATTACCTTAAAGTTGAGGTAGTTGGTAACGATACGGTGGTCTCGGTCAATACCTCGGGCGAAGGGGAGGCCTTCGAGAGTGTCGCCACCCTCGAAGACGTACAGACCGACCTGGATACGCTTTTGGCGCAAGATGCGGTAAAAGTTGAATAATTAACCTCTGTGGGGTACAACGACCAAAGTGGGAAAGTCATTGTTAATATGACGGAATTTCAATGGCTTTCCTTTTGAAGGATCTTTGGTGGAGGGGTTGGATGTTTAAGTTGAAGCTGGCCGTTGCGGTCGGGGCGCTGGTAGCTGCAAGTACAGCTGCTGGAGGAGCCTCTGCGCAGGAAGCCATGACCATCCAGGAGGCCGTCACGCGCGCCGTATCCCACCATCCCGATGTGGATCGGGCAAGGGCCAGCCACGAAGTGGACGCCCAGTCCATCGAAGTGGAAAAAGCCGGACATTTGCCGTCTGTGGACCTGGAGGGCGAGGCCGGGTACCAGAATTTCACCAGCGAGACAGATCACCGCCTGCGCGGAGGCATAACCTTCAAAATCACCCAACCGATCTTTGACGGCAACTTTGCCAGCCGCCAGGTCAGCGGCGCTGAATTCACCGCCGAGGCGAGCAAGGAACGCCTGCGCGAAACCCGCGAGAACAAAGCCCTGGAAGCCGCCGAAGCCTATTTGGAAGTCTATCGGACCCGGGAAGCCCGGGACATCGCCAGCCGTAATCTGGATCGTCACACCGAATTGACCGATCTGGTGGTCGTCCGCGCCGAACAGGGCGGCGGCACCGAGGCCGACGTGTTGCAAGCCCAGGTGCGCACCGATGCGGCCAAGGTTCGTCTCAACGAAGCCCAGGACGCGGTCGCCACAGCCGAAGCGACATTTCTGCAACTGGTTGGGACACAGGCGGGTGAGGTGACTTTCCAGCCCTTTGGCGGCATGGTCACACCGAAATCCAATACCGAGGCCTTGGAAGAGGCCCGGGCCAAGAACCCGGCCCTAAGCGCGGTTGCCGCCACCGAATTGGCGGCCAAGGAAAACATCGAAGCCAATACCGCCAACTTCTATCCGCTGGTGGATTTGGAGCTTTCTCAGAGCCTATACGAGAATTTCCGCGAGGGCTCCGGCGATTCCCGTGAGACCCGGGCCATGGTGGTATTCACCTGGAACCTGTACGCGGGGGGATCCGACGAAGCCAAGCGCCGCCGCGCCGTTGCCCTGTTGGGTGAGTCCGTGGCCGGCAAGGCCAGCCTGGACCGTCAGTTGGAACAGCAGGTTTCCGAGGACATGTCCTTTCTGGAAACCATGGAGCAGAACGTTCCGATCCTGCAAGAGCGGATGACCAAGTCCGAAGAGGTGCTGGTTCAGTACAATCAACAATTCCAAGTGGGCGCGCGAACCTTGCTTGATCTGCTCAATGCGGAAAACGAGCTATTCCAGGCGCGCACCGATCTTCTTGATGCACGGGTCCAATACGAATTTGCCAAGTACCGGGTCTACAACACGCTCGGTTCCCTGTTGAACGTTTTTGAAGTCGCCTCGACGGAAGGTAAATGACCACCGTATAGAGGGGCGCTGAATCCAGGGGGATTCTAGATCATGGCTGTAGGCGGAGAAACGGACCAGACGCCAACAGCCGCGAGCCCGGACCAACAACCGGAGCCCCGCTCAGGACCACAAGCCGATGACTCGGTGGTGCTCTCCGCGGTGGAAAGCGATCCGCTGCTCGCCTGTCTGGAATTCATCAGCGCTTTCCATAAACGTCCCTACTCCGCCAAGGTGCTGGTGGCCGGTCTGCCTGTCGGTCCAGAGGGCATGACCCCGCAGATCTTCCTCAAAGCCGCCGAACGGGCGGGCTTCCGGTCAAAAATCGTCAAACGGTCTTTTTCCCGCATTCCCATTGATGTCTATCCGGTGGTGGTGATGCTGGCCTCGGGGCCAGTGGTGCTGGTCCGTCGAACCGAAGACGGCCGAGCCATCGCCTTTCTACCGGAAACCGGATCGGTGGAAACCGGGTCCCTGGATGAGCTGATCGAGAACTACACCGGCTACGCCGCCTTCGTCCGGCCAGAGGTGGTGCTGGAGGATTTCGAGCAAAGCACCCGGGACGACGACAAGAAACACTGGTTCTGGGGCACCATCTTCAAAAGCAAAGGCCTCTATCTTCAGGTCATGCTGGCTGCCGTGGTGATCAACATGTTCGCCATGACCGTGCCTTTGTTCACCATGAACGTCTATGACCGGGTGGTGCCCAATAACGCCATCGAGACTCTGTACGTTCTGGCCATCGGCGCCGGGCTCGTCTTTGTCTTCGATTTTATCCTAAAGACCCTGCGCGGGCTGTTCATCGACCTGGCGGGCAAGCGGGCCGATGTCATCCTGGCCTGCCGTATTTTTGATCAGCTGTTGGACATGAAGATCGCCTCGCGACCGCAATCGGCGGGGGCCTTTGCCAGCACCTTGAAAGAGTTCGAGAGCGTTCGGGACTTCTTCACATCGGCCACCCTGATTTCCTTCGTCGACCTGCCCTTTGCCCTTTTGTTCCTGCTGGTCATCTATTTCCTGGCCGGGCCGCCGGTGTTCGTGTTCATTGCCGCCATTGGGCTGGTGCTTGTCTATGCGCTGCTGGTGCAGATCCCCTTGGGCCGGGTGGTTCGGCGCTATTACAAGGAAAACCAGCAGCGCCATGGCATCCTGATCGAGACCATCAACGGCCTGGAAATCATCAAGAGCATCGGCGCCGAAGCCCGCATGCGCTACCTGTGGGAAGGTCTGGTGGGTCTGACCGCCAAGTCGAGCCAGTCATCGCGGGCCTGGTCCATGTCGGCACAGAATTTCGCTGCCTTGATCAATCAGGTCTCCAATGTATCCGTGGTGATCGTCGGCGTGCATCTGCTGGTCGAGGGCGAAATGACCATGGGCGGCATCATCGCCACGGTTATGCTCGGCTCACGGGCCTTGGGCCCCTTCACCCAATTGTCCCAGCTCTTGGTGCGGTTGAACCAGACCCGGGCGTCCCTGGGCGGCCTGAACAGCATGATGCAGGCCGAGGTGGAACGCCCGCCGGAGAAGCGGTTCTTGCACCGCCCGACCCTCGAGGGCTCGGTGGCCTTCGACCATGTCTCCTTTACCTACCCGGGTCGCGAAGCCCCGGCCCTGCGCGACATCTCGTTCAATATCAAGGCTGGGGAGCATGTGGGCATCATCGGGCGCATCGGGTCTGGCAAGAGCACGGTGGCCAAGCTGGTCATGGGCTTGTACGACTCGCAAGATGGCATGGTGACGATCGGCGGGACCGACCTGCGCCAGATCGACCCGGTGGATCTGCGCCGGGAGATTGGCTACGTGCCGCAGGAACCGTTCCTGTTCCGCGGCACCATCCGTGACAACATCGCCGCCGCCGCGCCCCATGTGTCGGACGAAAAGATTCTCAATGCGGCCCGGCTGACCGGCGTTGATGAGCTGGTCCGGCAAAGCCCGTTGGGTTACGACACCCCGGTGGGCGAGCGGGGCGACGGCCTGTCCGGCGGCCAGCGCCAGGCGGTGACCCTGGCCCGCGCCATTGTCCGTGACCCGGCCATTGTGATCATGGATGAACCGACCAGTTCCATGGACGCGCGCACCGAGGATGAACTGTTCAAGGGCCTGAAAGACAGCCTTAAGGGCCGGACCTTGTTGCTGGTCACCCATCGGGGGTCGCTGCTCGGGCTGGTGGACCGGCTGATTGTCATGGACTCCGGCACCGTTGTTGCCGACGGACCGCGTCAGAAAGTGGTCGAGGATCTAGCCAAGGGACGCGTTCGCAGCTCCAAGTCGGGAGCCGCAAAATGAGCCGCAACATTCTTTATCGTATGTTCAAACCTTTCATCGTCTGGGGCAAAAACCGCGGAGACGACCTGAAAGAAGCATCTCCCTCGGCGGCGGTGGAAGATACCTTTTTTGCCTCCAAACAATGGATCAAGAGCCAGACCGATGGCGTGGCCCGCCCCGAAGACGCAAGCTATATGCGCAATTTGAAGGCGGCCTCGGTTCAAACGACCCCATTTTGGACCCACCTTTTGTTGGTCACGGTGGTGTTGTCGGTGGCCGGTGTGATCTATTGGGCCTCGGTGGCGGACCTGGACGAAGTGGTGACCGGCATGGGCAAGGTCATTCCGTCCAATCAGTTGCAGGTGGTGCAGAACCTCGAAGGCGGCATCGTTCAGAGCATCCATGTGAAGGAAGGCGATCTTGTATTTGCCGACGATGTATTGGTGACCATCGACCAGACCCAGTACAAGTCCAAGTTCCGCGAGCAACGGGCCAAATACCTCGGCCTGCTGGCCTCCCAGACCCGCATGGAAGCGGAACTGGCGGGCCGCGACACGGTCATCTATCCCAAGGAAGTGATGGAGGAGGCACCGGAAATCGCCCGCAACGAAGATCGCCTGATGAAGGCCCGGGCCACCGAACTGGGCAGTTCCATCGCCGCGCTCAAGGATACCTCCACGCAGCGCCAGGCCGAGATCCGCGAGATTCAATCCCGGATCGGCAATCTGGGCAATCAGTTGGGCCTTTCCAACAAGCAGGTCAAGATGATCCGGCCCATGGTTAAGGCCGGGGCCATGTCGGAGTTGGAACTGCTGCGCCTGCAACAGGAAATCGCGGCCTTGCAGGTGGAAGTGAGTGCCGCCAAGGACAGCCTGCCCCGGGTGCGGGCCGCCGCCCGGGAAGCCGAAAACCGCATTAAGGAACGGCGCAATAAGTTCCTGTCGGAAACCCAAGCGGCACTGGGCGAAACAAACATCGATATCAGCGCCCTGGAAGAACTCATGGGGGGCGAGGAAGACAAGATCCGCCGCTCCGAGGTCCGCTCACCGGTCAAGGGGACGATCAGCAAGATCAACGTCACCACCATCGGCGGCGTGGTCAAGCCAGGCATGGATATCGTCGAAATCGTGCCCATCGAGGACGCCTTGTTGGTAGAGGCCCGTATCCGCCCCGCCGACGTGGCCTTTTTGCACCCCGGTCAGCAGGCAACGGTGAAGATTACCGCCTATGACTTCGCGGTCTATGGCGGCATGAAGGCGGAGCTGGAACATATCAGCGCCAATACCATTACCGACGAGGAAGGCGAGGCCTTCTACCTGATCCGCCTGCGGTCAAAGGGCAAAATCACCGGCAAAAAGGGCGAGGACCTGTCCATCATTTCCGGCATGCAGGCCGAGGTGGATATCATCACCGGCAAGAAAACCGTGTTGGCATACCTGATCAAGCCAATCATCCGAGGCGCCAACAGAGCGCTGCATGAGCGTTAGCTCTTGCGCTTTTTTTTCGGGCCCCCCCGATGGCGCCACCAGGCCTTTTCATTGATGGAGAACTTGGGTTGGTAATGATGGATACGATCGGCAGGCGTAACCAGGACCACTTGATTGTCCAAAACCATGATGTCGTTGTCCATGTACACGGCAAGAATGGCATGTCCGGCCCGCAGGTTCAGATCCTGAACCGCCACCACGCGCATTTTCGCCGGGTCGAACCCCAGTCTCTTGAGCGCCATGTACTTGGTGATGGCATAGTCTTCACAGTCGCCGTTGCGGGCCAGGAACTCCGTCGGCGTGGCCCAATAATCCTCGACTCCCCAGTTCACCGGATCAACGATATACGGCTTGCGATTGGCAAAACCGTTCACTTTCTCCAGCAGTTTCTGCTTCGGCAACTTGCGGTCGGTTTCGGCCAGAAAGGCTTTCCAGTCCGCTGTCTTGATCAGCGCCCCGCGCGAACGGCGCACCACCTTGGTCCATTGATCAAAGGCTTTCAAATTGGTGCTGCGGTATTCCTTGGAATTGAAGATCCCCGGCTTACCACGCGCTTGAGCCTCGGACCCTGGCAGGAATCCGGCCATGGCTGAGGCACTGAGCAGCGTTAGAAAAGCCCGACGGTTCATGAGGTGCGTTGTCTCGTCATCATCACTGGCCCTTGAGTATACCTCGAAGACCCATCTGGAATCACCTTTGTATTGGGAGACCCCTCTTGTCGACAGGTATTGAACAAAAAGTCCGGCGCGCCATTTTGATCGGGGGCCTGGTATTGGGTGGTGTCACTGTCCTCGCCATCATCCTGTCGATCACCTTCGTGGAGAGCCAGAAGCGGCGCGATCTTTTGGCCTGGAACGACCGCCTGTCCCTTGTCGCCGATAGCCGACTGGCCGCCCTGGATGGCTGGCTGAAAGGTCAATGGGCCGTGATCGAGGAAATTGCCGGCAATGAGTCGGTACGCCTCGCCCTGATGGAGGGCGCTGGCGACGGCGTGCTGGGCGAAGAGGAGCGCGCCAACCTGGTCTCGGAAATCCAATACCTAAGCAATTACCTGAATGCCACCGCGCGGCGCGAAGGCTTCATGAGCGAAATTCAACCGGTGGCCGCCAATCTGGACGGCGGCCCGCCGGTGGGGCTGGCGGTTCTCGACGCAACGAATCGGCCGCTGATTGCCAGTGGCCGATTCAGCGGCCTTGAAACCGTGGTGCGAGACGCCGCCATTGAAGCGCGAGACCGAGGCCGGGCGTTGATTGATCTTCGGGCCTCGACAGCCGGACCCGTCCTCGGCTTTGCCCATGCCATCCAGCCGGTGATGGGACTGCCCGATGCGCCACCGGTGGGGGTGGTGGTCGGATTGCGCCCCTTGGGTGAGTCCGTCTGGACCCTGCTCGCCCAGCCGGGCGATGTCAGTGAATCAGGCGAGACCTATCTGGTCCGGCGCCAAGGGGATCGCATCGATTATCTGTCCCCTCTGTCCGACGGCACCGGGGCATTGAAGCGCAGCCTGACCATGAGCGCCGACCCAAGCTTGGCTGCCGTCCAGGCGCTCACCAGCCCGGGTGAATTCCATGAGGGCCTGAATGCGCAGGGGCTGCCGGTGCTGTCCGTGTCACGCCCCGTGCCCGGCACGCCCTGGCTGTTAATCCGTAGTGTCACCCGCGCCGAAGCCTTGGCCGAAAGCGAAGGTCGGGCCAGCTTGATCCTGGTGGTCTTTTTGCTGCTGATCGCCGGGTTCGTGGGGGCCGTGGTGGCTGTCTGGCGGCACGGGACCAGTCTGCGCGCCGAGCGGGCCGCCGAAGCACAACGCAGTCTCGCGGCCAAGCTGGAGGGAATTTTGCAATACCTGCGCGTTGTGTTGGACAGCCAGCCCACGGCCATCGCCGCCTTTGACAAGTCCGGTCGTTACACGCTGGCCAACCGCCATGCCGCGGAAATGGCGGGTCTGGCGGTGCAGGATATCGTCTCCAAACCCCTCGAAGGGGCCATCGGCCCGGCGGCGGCCAAGCCCATCTTGGATACCAATGCCGAGGTCTTCGAGACCGGCGAACCGCACTGCCATGTGCTGACCCTGCGCACCCGGGACGAATTGCGCCTGCACAAGGTGGATCACGTTCCCCTGCCCGACGATGGCGAAAAAGGCGACGGGGTTCTGGTCATCGCCGAGGATATAACCGAGCTGACCAATGAACAGCAGCGCAGCCGGGATCTAATGTCGCAGCTGGTTGCCACCTTGGTGGAATTGGTGGACCGACGGGATCCCAATACCGCCGACCATTCGGCCAAGGTGGCCCGGGTGGCCGCCGATATCGCTGAAGAAATGGACCTGTCCGAGCCACTCAAGGATACGGTTACCCTGACTGGTCAGTTGATGAATGTGGGGCGCATCTTCGTGCCCCGCGAGGTGTTGACCAAAAAGGGCAACCTGACCGAAGCGGAACAGGCACAGGTGGCCGATTGTCTTGCCGTTGGAACCGATATTTTGGACCATGTCAGCTTTGATGGGCCTGTGGTCAAATCCATCCGGCAGGTCACCGAGCATTGGGACGGCAGCGGCGCCAACGGCCTGAAGGGCGAAGATATCACCAAGCCTGCCCGCATTGTTGCCGTGGCCAACGCCTTTGTCGGTATGGTGAGCGCCCGCGCCTATCGCGACCCGAAACCTTGGCCCGAGGTGTCGCGTATTCTTTCAGAACAGTCCGATCATCTTTATGACCGCGCCGTCGTTGTGGCATTGATGAATTTGGTCGAGAACCGCAACGGGCTGAAGCGCTGGGAAATCAATAATGGTCGATTATCTTAGCCGGTCAACCAGAGGAATCACGGTGAGCTCCCCACCGATAAAGTGACCATCACCCACGCCTTTTTCCTGTTCAATATCAATGTCTTCGACCTTGAACTTTCGGACAACGGCCCAGATCCTTCCGGGAGTTTCCGCCCGATGATGAGCGGCATACCGGCCAAAGACGTATCGAACGCCCGCGTGATCGATGTGGTCCTGTCGGGGAATCAATCCAAGCCGGTCCACCCACTTCGGTCCGAGTTTGGTTTTTAGGGCTGTCCAGGCGGCATTGTCCGTCAATGGCCGGATCTGTAGCGGATATCCCCAGCGGGGGGCCACGCCATATCGCATGATTCCCCAGAAAACAGCCATTTCTGGGATGACCACCATGTCTCCTTTATTCACATGACGGGTCAAATACTGGGCTGCTGGTTTCAGGTTTTCCCCCCGCTGAGGTTTTTGAACCCACAGTCCGGTATAGATGGCGATCACGAGGCAGGCAATTACCGTCGCCACCTTTATCCCCCCCCATCCCAGGCGGGAGACGGCAACCCCCGCGCCCAAAGCCAGGAAAGGGATCAGATTCGCCTGAAAAACCGGCGGCTTGAACATGGGCCTACCCAGCGCGCTAATGGCGATACAGACCAACAGAGCCAGACAGGGAATCAACACGACGGTGAGCCTCGTTGCTTTCTCTCTAAGCCCCAGCGACGCATAGACCATGAAAGCAAGCCCGCCAATCCATGGCATCGCCTGCTCGCTCAGGCCCAACGGGATCATCAGACGGGCCGGATAGTCGATCAAACTGAAAAAGCTTGGCAGATGCAAAACCTCGGTCCCCCGGACCAAAGCGCTACCAACCACCGGCAGCATGAATAGCATTGTCACGACCTGCGCCAAGAACCAGTGGCGAAGCCGCTTGCCGTTCGTGGTCGGCCATTGATCCACCAATGCCGCCAGGGCGAAAAACGCCGCAAAATAGAAACCGATGGCATGGAGGTAGGTTTGCGCAAACTGAATTAGCAGCAGGCCCATCAACCACCCGCGAGACCCGGTTCGCAGGAATTCCCGGTTGGCATACCAACAGATCAAGGCGATGACCGGAACCAGACCATACATTCTCAGGTTGCCGGTAAAATCGGAGAATGTCGGCAACACCGCGAATAACCCGACGGCCCACAAGGCCGCCTTGGCGCCGTAAATCCGCCAAGCGACGCGGTATAGAACCGCGCAGCTGATGACCCCGAAAAACACCGAGCTCAACAAGATCCATTTATCGGAGCCGAAGGCCAACGAAGACCAAAATCCCAAAATCCAAAAGTACAATGCAGGGTGAATATCGTGCCGCAGAATCTCGACGAAAAACGCTGGAAACGGCTGAAGCCCATGCGTAATGGCAATAATCTCGTCCAGCCATAATGACTCCCGCCCGCTCCAATAAAAGAGCGCGCAAGATAGGCCGAATAGCGTTAGAACCGCGGGAAATAGCCTGTCATGTTTCGCCTTGAAAAAGATCATGGCTTCCCGCATTCAACTGAAACTATGCCCCGACGTCGCCGGAAGCCTATTCATTGGTTTTGGTTATGCCTTTGTCCGACATGGGAAATGGCCCGGGTTCGGCAAGATATCTCATGCGCTTCATTTCCTGCCGACCGCGCGTGACCGTATCGAGAATCATGCCACTGGCCAAACTGAGGAACGCCAAAATCATAATACCGGTCGCCAGGATGGCGGTTGGAAACCGAGGAACAAGGCCGGTTTCCATATACGTGATGACGATGGGCACCGCCAGAACGATCGCTGCCAGAACCAGAACGGCGAAGATCGCCGAGAAGAATGGCAAGGGGCGCTCTTCCTTGACCAGTTTGACGATCATCAGGAGGATACGCCAGCCATCCCGAAAGGTGTTGAGCTTGCTTTCCGAGCCTTCCGGACGGGCATGGTAGGGCGTATCGATCTCGCAGGTAGCCATCCGCAGTTCAAGGGCGTGAACCGTCAACTCTGTCTCGATTTCAAAGCCGCTGGACAATGACGGAAAAGACTTCACGAAGCGTCGGGAAAAAACCCGATAGCCCGACAGCATATCCTTGAACCGCCACCCAAATATGGAGGCAACCAGCGACGTCAGAAGCCAGTTGCCGAAGCGGTGACCAGGCCGATAGGCCCGCTGATCCCTGGTGACCCGTGCCCCGTTGACCATATCCACGCCATTTTCCGCATAGGCCTGCAACAGGGCTGCGACGCTCGGAGCGTCGTAGGTTCCGTCGCCATCCACCATCACATAGGTATCGGCCTCCACATCGGCGAACATCCGCCTGACCACATTGCCTTTTCCCTGAAAAGGCTCCATGCGCACGATGGCTCCGGCTTCGTCAGCGATGGCGGCGGTATTGTCGGAAGAATTGTTGTCATACACATAGATCGTGGCATCAGGCAGTTCACGTTTGAAATCCGCGACCACATCGCCGATGGCGGCGGCTTCATTGAAACTAGGGATCAAAATGGAGATACGACCAAAGTCGAACTTTTTGCCGTTGACCATCTGGTACCCCTTTCTGACTCCGTTGGCATGAGACCAACCCATCGCGGCGCTGTTTGCACAAAGCGATCCCTTTCGCAACCGGCGGGTCGGACTCTTTGGCAAATCCAGATTGGATGTTAGTGCATGTCCGGCCTCAGGGCTATTGAGATCATGGTTGCGAGGACCCATGGCATACGGCCATTTACCGAGATTTGTCCTTTAGCAGCGTTCCCAAAACAGGGGCGGCAAGAATGCATATTCCGATCCGCAAGAGATGATGAATGACCACATACGCGGGGTCTATATCCAGAGCCAGCGCGATCAACGACATTTCCGCGATGCCGCCCGGCGAAAATGCGAGAAGACCGGCAATAAACGGGATGCCCGTGACCAAGTACAACAGACCCGCGGTACCAGAAGATATCAGCAACAACAATCCAACGCTAATCAAGGTGTGCCCTGCAAGACGCGCGAGGATGCGATGATCAAATCCGGCGAACCGGCTGCCGATCGAACAGCCCAGCACCCATAACCCAACGGCGAGCAAAGGCCCCGGAATGGCGACCGTTACCGTTGCTGTGATATAAAGGGGTGCAATGCAGACCAGCGGCCCCAGAAACTGTGGTGCAGGCAAGCCCATTCGGTGCGCCACGTAGGTGCCAAGACCCGCGATCAGCATCACCATGCCCAACTGAACCATGTCTGCGTCCAAGCCGGACGTCAGCATGTCGGATTGGTCCCGTTGAACATCGAAGACGCCCCACAGAATAAACGTCACAATAAAGACCGCAATGACAATGCGAAGAATATGGGAAATGGCGATGCGGCGTTCATCCCCGCCACTTGTACCGCCGATGGCAATCATCACCATCAAGCCGCCAGGCACGGCGGCGAATATGGATGAGATGCGATCGAGTTTTGCAACTCTATGAAAATAGAACCCGGCAATAGCCGTTGAAATGGCAATGTAAAGGGGAACACTGGCCAGGCTTAATGGCCACTGTGCCATGCTGGTGACCACATCCGGCGTAAATTTACTGGCGAGGAACGCGCCGAGTATCGTCATGACGGACGTTCGCAAACCATCTGGCACGTTGATCCGCGCCCCGGCAAGCCCGGCCACCATGGTGGCGAACAAAGGACCCAGCAACAATGCCAACGGTATGTTGAGAAAAACAGCCACAAGGCCGCCCGTCGCACCAATTGCCAATGCCAGGGTAATGGATCGCACTTGAGACGAAACGGTCATCCGGGGGCAAACTTTCATTGCCCCAGTGGAGCAGACGATTGTTCAATAATATTCTGAGACAGCAGATTTTGAATGTGATTTTCGTCTATGGCAAGTTCATGCAGAATTTCCACGCTATGTTCACCGCGCCTTGGTGGGTTGAGGTCGGGGGCATGAACCTCTGCTTCTCCGATGCGAAATGGCAGCGAGGGCACGGTTACTGATACGGCTTCGTCCCCACCGGGATTGTGGAGAAAATGACGGCTTGTTATTTGCGGATCTTCCAAGGCTTCAGGCAGCCTGCGTACATAGGCCGCAGGCACCCCGGCAGCCAACAAAGCGCTTTCCCACTCCTTGGCTGAACGCTCGGCAAGCGCCGCTGTCAGCAAGCTCTCCAAGACCTCGGCGTTTTTGGCTCGTGCGGGACGATCCGCGAACCTTGGGTCGGTTTTCCACTCTGATCGCACAAGCACATCAGCCAAGGCCTGAAATTGATGCTCCTCATTGATACCAAGGCTGAGCATGCCGTCGCCGGTTGGAAAACTGCCCGCGGCCGGGCTACGGCTATTGGCCGCGTTGCCGCGCTTAACGGGAGCATTACCAGTGGCAAGGAAATCGGTTACGGTTGAACTCATCAACGTCATGGCGGTTTCCAACATGGACACGTCAATGAATGTTCCTTCTTGGGTCTGGGTACGCTGGAACAATGCCGAAGCGATAGCGAACCCGGCGGACAGTGCCGTACCGTAGTCCATGATCGGCGCGCCCGTACGTGTCGGCCCTGACCCTGGTTCTCCGGTCATGGTCATCAAGCCGCAGGCTGCCTGGATATTGACGTCATAGGCCGGTGCGTCCGCCTTGGGACCATTGCGTCCATATCCCGTCATGGCGCAATGGATGATTTTGGGATTGATCGCCGCAACGGTTTCATATTCCAATCTCAAAAGCTTCAGCAAGCTGGGGCGATGATTTTCAACAAAAACATCGGCACTTTGCAGAAGTTTCTTCATCACCTCGTATCCTTGCGGATCGGCGATATCGATGGCAATGGACCGCTTGCCGCCGCCTTGGGTGAGAAAGGCGGTACTCAGGCCCGCGCTTGATCGCTCGCCATCCGTACCACCCCGAAATCGCGTACTGTCACCCCGCCCGACGGTTTCGACCTTGATGACATCGGCCCCCAATGAGCTGAGAAAATAGGCGCAGGCCGGACCTGCCAAGACATGTGTGAAGTCGATCACGCGCAATCCCGAAAAGGGGCCGTTCCCGGATCGTTTTGAAGAGACCTGTGTCATTGCGTAACCTCCTCAACCGATGTCTTTTGTTGCAATCGAACGGGACGCCTTGCGCCATGTGCCGTAGGCGCGAAATGCCATCACGCCGACACCAAGGATCAAGAACCCGACAACGACCGGTCGCTCGAAAAAGATGCCTGCACCGCTGTCGGATAACAAAAGAGCTTGGCGATAGGCCTCTTCGGCTCCTTTCGCGAGCACGAAAGCGATGATGAACGCCGCAGCGCTGAAACCGGTTTTACGCAACAGGTATCCAATGACGCCAAACACAAGGGCGACGCCAATATCAAAAGCGCTTTGTCGGGCCGAGTACGAAGCCACAAAGGCCGTCAGAAAAATGAACGGATATATAAGGCGTGCGGGAACTTTGCCGATGATTTTGCCAACCATGGGTCCGGCGTAAAAGCCGATGAGCCCATACAGTAAAATTCCAACCAACCCAGCGGCGAACAATCCAAATATCAAGTCGCGCGATGTTTGAAAGATCATGGGGCCGGGCTGGATGCCATGGATCAAGAATATACCGATGAGGATGGCGGCGATGGTGCTGCCGGGCACGCCCAAGGTGAGCAGGGGAATCATGGAAGGGCCTGAAACGGCATTGTTGGCCGACTCTGGCGCGGCGATTCCTTCAATAATCCCCGTGCCCCATTTTTCTTTGAATTTAGAACGCCGCCGTTCTTCACCATATGCCACGAATGCGGCAACGGAAGAGCCGAGTCCCGGCATCATGCCGATAACGGACCCGACCACGGATGACCGTAACATAATGGGTATGCACCGTCTGATTTCCGACCAGGTCAGGCGGCTGCCTTCCTTTGTATCGGCGATCGTGGGACTGGTTTTTTCAGAGCCGTTGGTTTGTTTTTC
This sequence comes from Magnetospira sp. QH-2, assembly GCF_000968135.1. NCBI lineage: Bacteria > Pseudomonadati > Pseudomonadota > Alphaproteobacteria > Rhodospirillales > Thalassospiraceae > Magnetospira > Magnetospira sp. QH-2. The sequence continues at coordinate 3,493,393 of NZ_FO538765.1, forward strand.
CAGTTGAAAGATGATTTCGGAAATGACGAATACGCCAATCAATAGCGGCACCAACGAGAAACCGTTTTCCAGTTCCAACTGACCCAAGGTCATGCGGGGCTCACCGGTTATGGGATCAAGACCGATTAAGGATATAAGCGCGCCGAACATGGTCGACACCAAACCCTTGATAACGGATTCCGTCACCACACTGCCGATCACCAGGAAGGCCATCATATAAATCGCGAAGTATTCGGGCGGACCAAAGCTTTCGGTAAAGCTGGCGATCAAAACCGCGCCAAAAATCAATATGATCTCGCCGGTGAAATCACCCACAACGGACGCAACGCTCGCCATCTTCAACGCCTTGCCGGATTTGCCGGCCAGGGTCATGGGATAGCCGTCTTGCATGGTGCCAGCCGATGCGGCCGTTCCTGGCGTGTTAAACAAGATCGCGGAAATGGACCCGCCGAAACGCCCGGATTTCCCGATGACATACAAAAACGCCAGCGCCGTCAGGGGGTCCAGGTGAAACGTAATGGGCATCAACATGGCAATGGCCGCCGCCGCCGTCAGGCCCGGCAACGCCCCAATCACAACACCCACGAACGCCGCCAGCACGACAAATCCTAAAGCCATGGGGTTGTCGAACAAGAAGACGAAACCGTTAAACAGGTCGGTCATCTCAATCCCTCCGGCTTACAAAAAACTTGAAACGTCAATGAGCCAACCCGGCGGATCGTAGATGCCCAGTTGTTTGACAAAGACGACGTAATAGATAGCCGTTCCAATCAGGGACATGAGGATCACGGGAATGGGACGCTTGTTGCCGAACAGAACCAAACACATCACCAATACGACGAAAGTCGACAATGCGTAGCCCAATGCCCCCATCAAAAAGAGATAGAAAAAGCCCAATGCGGTCAGCACGCCGATACGAAAAAGCATGCCCGTGAGGGATACCTGTGAAGCCTGATTTTGGGCCGGTTCTGGCTCTTTTGGCGCATTGATCGTTGCGGCATAGGCCATGCCGATACCGCCCAGGATCAACATACTTACAGACAAGACCAGGGGAATGAATCGGGCGCCAACGCCATCGTCATTTGAAGGCGGGATCGTGTTGGCTAAGGCAATAGCCATCAACGAAAGGACGACGATCCCCAAAGAAATGAGAAATTCATGATTTTTCATGACCGGCATGATGGACCCCTATAAAAGGCCTAAAAAAAGGGCGCGGATACTCTGATCGGATATCCATGCCCTTGAGTGGGGAGGTTACTTGGTGAAATTGGCGTCAACAATCGGTTTCATATTGGCCATCAGGTTTTTGACAATTGCCACGCCCTCTTCGGGCGACTTGTAGTATCCGACGGCCCCCGTCTTCTTGATCAGTTTCGGATAGCCCTTGTTCGTCGCCGCCGCTTTGATGGCCTGGGAAAGCTTGGTGGCCACATCCTTGGGCAGGTCCTTGTGGCCCCAGATCACCATGGGCGCGGCTAGATCAAGGTTGGCCAATGACTGTTCGCCGAACGTCGGCACATTTTTGTAAACGCCGTCCCGTTCCGTGGAGGCAACACCCAAAGACTTCAGCTTTGATTCAAATCCCGCCAAAAGCTGTATACCCATGAAGCCAAAGTCGACTTGCTTACTCGCAACCGCGTTGCGTGCCTTCGAGCCGCCTTTAAAGGGAACCGACGTCGCTTTGATGCCGTTTGAATCCAGGAAACCAAGACCTGCGATGGTATGCGAACTTGTCTTGCCCGGGTTGGACCAACGCAGCTTTCCCGGATGGGATTTTGCGAAGTCCACCAGTTCCTTTGCATTGTTAAACGGGCTATCGACAGGAACAATCAATCCAGAAACCAACTGACCGATCACGCCCAACGGCTGGAAGTCTTCCAGTGCCTTGACCGGGGCTTTGTCGCCATCGATGAGTTCCCGGGTCGAAAAACTGGCCGCGCTGATCACGTACAGGGTATATCCATCCGGTGCGGCCCGCTTAACCGCTTGGGCCGCCACCATGCCACTTGCGCCAGGCTTGTTGACCACAACAAACGGCATGCCCAAGGACTCGTAAACAAAGCTCGAAAGAGCACGGGCGTAGACATCCGTTCCGCCGCCCGCTGAGAAACCAACCATCAGCTTAATAGGTTTCGTCGGGAATTCGGCCTGAGAAGGCGATGCGAGAATCCCAAGTGACAAACCAAATGCCACGGCAACCGCTGCGGCGGACTTCGTGGCCCTCCAGATAAACTGTTTCATCTCATTCTCCCTAGCGATGCAAAGCCGATATGGCCGCCTAATTCGTAGGCGATGGTTTCAGGTTAGTTGACGATACTTGTTCTGAAAAATATAATTATTCTATTATATCTTTTGGAAATTCGAAGAATGAATCTGAAAAGCCTCCGTGTTTTTGTATATGTCATTGATGAAGGCACGCTCGCGCGGGCATCGGAGCGGCTAAACCTCAGCCAACCCGCGGCAAGTCGCTTGCTGTCGTTGCTCGAGCATGAACTTGGCATCACATTGTTTTTTAGAGAGAAAAAACGATTGGTGCCGACCCCGGAGGGGACCTTGTTCTATGCCGAGGCCGTGCGGATTTTGGCTTCCGTCGATGGTATTCCGGCCTTTTTCGACCAGATTAAAGAGGATGCGTCCGTGCCTCTGCGCATCGTTTGTCATTCGCGAATCGTCAACGCATTGGTCTTGCCGTCCATTGCCAAACTATCGCGCCGGAAACCCGAGTTGCGCACCAAGCTCGAAGTCTATCCCCGGCGCAATCTGGCCCGATGCATCGCTCAAGGTTTGTATGACATCGGAGTGGGGGCTCTTCCAATTTCAACGGCTGAACTGGACCTACACCGTTTATGTTCGTGCGATGTGCAGATTGTTTTGCCAAAGGGGCACCCACTATCAAAAGAAACCGCACTGACAACGGAACAATTGTCACAGCTTTCTTACATCGCGATCGATCGCAGCACCCTGATCCGCCGGATCGTGGACAAGGCGCTGCTTCAAGAAGGATCATCTTTGGAACCACACCATGAGGTTTCCGTCGGTTCTGCCGCTTACCGTTTGGTTCTTGAAGGACTTGGCTTTACGTTTGCCGATCCCGTTGCCGTCGAGGAAGATTTAAAACAGCACCTCTGCTTCATCCCCTGGGATCAGACAGCCTCCATCGAATTCGGTCTGTTCTTGCCGAAAACAATTCGTCGGCATCACTTTGTCGAGGGGTTTATCGATTGCATGCATGAAACCGTGAAAGAGGCGACAGCGTCTCATGCATGACCCATTGAGAGGTTTGACCTGAGCCCCAACCTTGGACCGCCGGAGAGGAGAGTTTTCCGGGGCCAATGGTCCATGGTCCGGTCTTCCGCCACCAGACCAGCACGGTAAATTGCCGCGCCGCCAGGGCCATACACGAACACGCCCCTTTGCAACGCTCAAAGTATGGGCCGTGGCGTAGGCAAGATATACAATCGTTGGGGAATTTTCTTTTAAATCAAATCTCTAAAAAGAGATTTGGCGGAGAGACGGGGATTCGAACCCCGGTAAGGTTGCCCTTAACACGCTTTCCAAGCGTGCGCCTTAAGCCACTCGGCCATCTCTCCTCTAAGAAGGGCCGCAAACTAGCCTAACTCCCTGCATGCCGCAAAGGTTTTTTCGAAGCAGTTGCCCCCGGGACCCGAATTCCGGCACAATCGAATTCCCTCGGCCCCGATTGGACGGCAAATGCATATACCCTATTTCCTTGGCCTGCTGCTCTGCGGCTTGGCGGTCCTGCTTGCCGGGATTGAGACCATGTCGCGCATGCGACCCGAAATCGGCGGCGTTTTGATCGCCACAACGGATCTTTGGCGGGCGCTGGATCCGGACACATTCATCGCCTTCCGACAGGCCATCCCCCGGGGAATCTGGGTGGACGTGGTGGCACCCTTGTTCCAAGCGCCGGTTTGGCTGCTGGTGGGCGGACCAGGCTTGATCCTGGCCTGGGTATTCCGCAGCAAGAGCCCGGAAGATCTGGCGGAACTGGAAGAGTCGCTGTTCCTGTTCGATCGGCTGGCCGAAGAGGCGGAACAGGGTGCACATGACCCGCCGGCGGATATTGCCGAGGCGCCCGGGTCCGACGAGCCCATGCTGCTGACCGAGGCTGACCGGGTCGAACCCAAGGACCCGGCCGACAAAATCTAGCGTTACTCGACGGCCAGGTCGCCCACCGCCGCCACGCCGTCGGTGCCATGGTAATAGCCATTGGAGAACGGCACGCCGCCGGAGAGGTCATCCAGTTCGGCAATCGCTTCCGCGGCCTCCATATGGCCATCGAGCAGACGGCGGTAAGCCTGGGCCACCGCCACCATGTCCATGTCCTGGGCCGCCAATCGGTAGTGGTTGATTCCCATGCGCGCCAGTTCGGGGAGTTCCCGGACCAGATTGACATAGGTGTAGGACAGGGTCTGGGTGCCATTGACGGCCAGGAACGGCTCACCGTCCATGGTATCCAGGTCCATGCCGTCCGGGTCGTCGCTACAGACGTACTGGCAGGAATCCTTGTGCAGCTCGCGCGAGCGGGCATGATAACAGCGCGCCGAAATGGCCAATGGCAGACGCCCGAAGACCTGCACCTCCAACTCCGCCAACTCGGCGGCGGCCAGGGCACGCAGGGAGGCCGAGGAAAGCTCTCCCGGGAGCGATACCCGAGTGGCGCCGTTGCGGGCCAGGTAGGACAGGGTGCCCTCGTTGTAAACATTGACCAGCGGCCCCACCGTATGCGGACGCCCGGTCAGAAAGGAGACCGCCGACAGGTCGTTGGCCTCGACCATGATCTCGGAGTCGGTGCACAAGGCGCGCACTTGCTTTTCCTCGCGTTCGGACATGATCAGGGCGAGGGTGGAGAGCAGCACCTCCTTGCCCGCCGCCTGCAAGCGCTCGATGGCTTCCGGGAGGACCGGGTCAAGAAACGGCTGGCGCTTGGAACAGACCACCTCGCCAAGGCAGACCGTGTTCACCGGCGCCTCGTCGGCGATGCGGAAATAGAAGTCCCGCCAGCGTTCCGGTTCCCAGTTATAGTAAACCGGGCCCAGGGTCAGTTTGCCGCTCATGGGACTATCTCCAGGTTTTGCGGTAGGAACCGGCGGTTTCGGTCTGGCCCTCGGTGAGCCCCGACAGGTCCATGTCCGGCACCGGTTCACCCGCGGCCGCCAGATCCACGGCTTGGCGGAAAGCCTTAACCACCTGCGTCACATAGGCCCGGCCCCGCTGACGGCCCTCGATCTTCAAGGCCGTGACACCGGCCTGCATCAATTCCGGCAACATGCGGATGACATTCAGGCTGGTCGGATCCTCGAACAAATAAGAGGTCTTGTCGTTGGCGGTGAAACGGCCCTTGCACAGGGTCGGGTACCCGGCGTTCTCCGAGGTCTCGAAACGGTTGATGGTGAAATCGCCCAGGCGCGAGGTCATGCGGTCGCCCTCTTCCACGTACTGCACATGGCTGGCCGGGGAACAGACCCCGTTCATGTTGGGCGACTGGCCGGTGACATAAGAAGACAAAGCACACCGTCCTTCGGCCATGACGCACAAGCCGCCAAAGACGAAGACCTCGGTCTCCACGTCGATGCGCTTGTTGAGCGCGGCGATCTCGGCGATGGTCAGCACCCGGGGCAGCACCACCCGTTTGATCCCGAATTCCCGAACATAGAAAGAGATGGCTTCGGCATTGGAAGCCGAGGCCTGCACCGACAAATGGCGTCGCAGATGAGGGTGATTGCGCGCGGCATAGTCGGCCAAGCCGATATCGGCCAGGATCACCGCGTCGGCGCCCAGGTCGGCGGCGTCGTCCACAGCTTGGTGCCAGGGCGCATGGTTGCCCGCCTCGGGAAAGGTATTGATGGCCACCAGCACCTTGGCGCCATGGGCATGGGCATGGGCAAGGCCGTCTTGCAATTCGATGCGGCTGAAGTTCAGGCCGGGAAAGTTGCGGGCGTTGGTCTCGTCGCGGAAGCCCAGGTAGACCGTGTCGGCGCCTGCTTCGACGGCGGCGCGCAGAGCGGCCGGGGTGCCCGCCGGACAGACCAGTTCCAGTTTCCGGTCACTCATGGGACGGCTCTCCGGGAGCGGCGCGAGGCCTTGTCCAGGGTGGCGACTTTCTGCTCCAGGCGTTTCAGGTCGGCGGCCTGGGCCTCGGCGCGGCGATCGGCGGGAGCGACAACGGCGGCGCGCAGCAGATCCAGATCCCGGGCAAAACGGCGGGCCAGCCTTTGGCCCAGAGACAGGGCATGGCGGGCCGGGCGCGACGCCGGGCCGAGCAACGACAGCACATCCTCCACCAAATCGACCTCCGCCCCGTCCACGGCGTTGCGCAGGGCCACCACGGCTTCGGTATCCCCATCGAAACGCAGCTCGCGGGTGAAGAACAGGGCATCGCCGTCGATGCGGCCTTCGAGCAGATCGATGAGGGACAGCAAGGGGCCGCGAATTGTCGCCGTAACATCCTCCGGTGTCTCATCGGTATCGGCAATGGCGCGCAGGGTCGGGTGGGCCGCGTCCGCATGCAAGATAAAGCGAAGCGGCAGATCCAGCGGATCAATCATCACCGTCGGCGTCTCGATCCCCGACAGGCGTTCGAACAGGTCCGGATGGCGTCGGCGCAGCAGGGTCATGGAGAGATCCAGCAAAGGCTGCAACAGGGCAGGCGGCAAGGGTCGCAGGACGAACCCGGCGATCAATACCGGCGAAAACGGCGGCGCGGGCTCAGTCATGGCACGGCTCCCCATGGATCAATTTCACAAGCATGGCGCGGACTATAGCCACCCCAAGAGGGGGCTGCAACGGAATTGGCAACAGACGATCCGCCTCGCGCCCTAATCCTTGATGCTGCCGAGAATCTTAGTGGCCTGAGACAAAGCCTCCTCGCCGAAGGTTTCACGCAGCTCGGCCAGGGATTTCGGGTTGCTCATGGCATCCTGCAATTCTGAAAACAGAGCCTTGGCCAATTGATGGAATCCCACCGGGGTCAATTTCCACTCCTCTTCGTCGGCCAGGTCGCGTCCGGCATCGAAAGGACGCAGGTTGCCGTTGACGATGGTGATGAACCATTCCTGACGCCGTTGCAGGGCGGCGAAAAACGGGATGATATGCATCAGCACGTCGCGCACCATGGCCAGGGTCTCGGCATCGCCATAGACATCGCCCCAATGGAAATCGGCGCCCTTGGTGGATTGAACCCTCTCGACGATGGACCGGGCGCGCTCCTGGTAGCCCACCGAGGCATCCAAGCCGACCATCTGCTCCATGCAACGCAGGAATCCGGGGATGATCCGCCGCGACAAACAGTCATCAGGCAGGTTTTTGGTCCCGTCCTCGGGAAACAGGCTGGAGACCTGCCGCACCATCAACCGGTCGAAATGGTCGCTGCGCGCCTTGTTGATCTGCTGCCGTTCCAGCACCTGCCCGAAATCGGAAAAGGCATTCTTGAACACATTTTCCAAGGCCCCGGCCTTCTTACCGAATTCCGAGCCCATGGTTTGCAGGTCCTGCACACTCAACGATCCCCCATTGCGCTGTGCCTCGGCCATCAGCCGCCCCATGAAGGATTCGGTGACCGCCTCCACCAAAACCTTGCTTTGGCTGCGGGCCGCCTCCGCTGCCGCGTCTTCCACCCGACTGGATTCAGTCGGCTTCTCGCTCTCTTTCCTGGACGCCGGTTTGGGCGGGGCGACAACCGCCTTGGGTTTGGCTTTCGGAGTCGGGGGCGGGGTCGCATCTTCTTTTTCGCCTGCCTGCGGCACCGAGCCTGCCGGTGTGGGGCGCTTGCCCATGGAGACACGGGCCGGAGCAGATGGCGTCGAGGGCTTTTTCGCCGGAGCGCCGGCCGCGTCGGTGTTCACGCCACCTTGCTTACCAGAAGAAAAATGCACTTTCTGCCCAGCCTGGGCGGGGATGAAAATCTGCGCGCGGGCGACCTTGTCGGTGGCGCGGGGGGGAGTCTTTTTGTCGGCCATGTTCTGACTACCTGGGCTTCAACCATGCTGCTAACTGGATCTGCCGCACAGTCTAGCAGGCCCCCGGGGCGCCGTCATGTCCCTGATGCGGGGACGGATCCTGGCTCCCTCCTCGCACAGTCGCTATAGTCCCGGTAGCGAACGAGCAATCATCAGGGAGGATCGTTATGACCGCAACAGCGTCCATGACCCGATGGCGGATTGTATGGCTGGTGTTGGTGGCCCTCGGCTTACCGACCAACGCCGTTGCCGAGCGAGAATTCGTCAAGCAACCGGTCATTGTCGATCAACGCGTCGCTCCGCGGGTTATCTACATCGAGAACCCGCGTTTTCCCAAAGTCTCCGATCAGGACCTGCGCAGAATCCTCGCCTCGGCCAGCGCCTTGGTGCGGGATCATTTCGGCATCACCGTCGAACAGCCTCAGGATATACCAGTCTGGCAGATCGACCCGGTTTTCCTGGATCTACAGGCCAACAAGCCCGAGATCTTTGATGATCTCATCGGTGATTTCCGCAACGACCGAGTGGATTGGACGGTTGTTCGGGAGAATTTAGTCAAGCAGATCAAGAAACAAAAGGATCCATTGTCGGCTCAGATCGATTTTGTTCGCCCGCATTTGGTCAATCCGCTCACTGCCGACAACCTGGACACCTTCGCCGATGCCGTGATCGAAACCTTTCGCACCCGCCTGGCCCATTGGACCACCGCCACCCTCGCAGACGGCTACCCGGTGATCGGCAAGGTCGCGGGACGCCCCGACTTGCCGCTCAACGAATACGGATTCTGGACCTTGATGGCCAAGCGCGGCATTCCGGCGGAAATCGTGTTGACCAATCAGTTGGTGGCCAGCGTCGAATACATGCCGATCCCCATCCATACCTCCATCCGCGGCGGGATCACCGGTGGGTCCGCCGAGTACAATCCCAAGTCTTCTCTGGGCACCACGGTCTGGGTGTCGCTCTTCCCCTACCTGTCCGACAATCCACAGATCAAGACCCTGCGCAACGGCGACGGCTACGACCACGACAATGCGCTGGCCTATGCGGGTGCCATGCTGGCCCACGAGATGGGGCACCAGCTTCTGCAACTGGGTCATCCCTGGTCCAACGACGCCTGCGTCATGCGCCCGGCGGAAGCGCTGGACTTCGCGCCCTGGGTGGCGAAATTCGACGCGGCGAAATGCCCGGTGGGGTCGAGTGAGGCCATGACCCCGGGGGTCGTTAAGGTACCAATCTGGTAATCAGTCCGTGAGGAGATTTAGTTGGGACACAGCTCGCATTACGGCAAGGTTTACACTGCCTTGATGATCGGCAAACTCGCGGCGGCGGACCGGATCGGATCCGTCGTGGATTGCGGTTGCGGCAGCGGGACTTACAAGAACCTGTTAGGCCCCCTGTTACCCAGGGCCCGCTGGATTGGGGTCGAGGTCTGGGAACCCAACATCCTCCGATTCGGGCTGGAACAGCTCTACGACGAAATCATCCCTAAGGATCTGAGGGACATTTGTTGGGAAACACTGCCGCCGGCCGACTTGGCCATCTTCGGCGATGTGCTCGAACATATGCCGGAAGAGGATGCCGTTGCCCTGGTTACCAAGGCGAGGCAGAGGGTGCCCTATATTCTGCTATCGATCCCCGTGGTCTCGTATCCTCAAGGCGCCGCTCATGACAACCCCTATGAGGTTCATGTCAAGGAGGACTGGGACCATGGCCAGGTGTCGAGCCGTTTCTCCCCTATCACCTCCTACTTCATCCATGATCATATCGGGGTCTATTTTCTGGCGACCAGCGAGCAAGCCATTCGGGATATTCGTGCACTGCAGCCCGTGGTGGCGGCAATGCTGCGGGACCAGTTTCCGCAGGATATCATGGCCTGGGGAACCCATGGCTAGCGGTAGGGCGCATCCACGCAAAAACTTGCCCTGGCTCGGCTCTTGAGGCATACCGGGCAAAACTCGAGAGTCATAGCAAACCATGCCGCCAACCCTGACCATCGCCCTGGCCCAGAACAACCCCACCGTTGGCGCCCTTGACGTCAACGCCGATCTGGTGCGTCGCGACCGGGCCACGGCCGCTGACCTGAACGCCGATCTGGTGGTGTTCGGCGAATTGAACATGACGGGCTATCCGCCCGAGGATCTGGTCCGCAAGCCCGCCTTTCAGCGACGCATCGAGGCCGAGGTGAGTGCCCTGGCCCGGGAAACCGCCGACGGTGGCCCGGCCCTGCTGGTCGGCGCGCCCTGGCGTAGCGGCGGTAAGCTATGGAACGCCGCCTTGTTGCTGGGCGACGGGCGGATTATGGAGATCCGCGCCAAGCACCACCTGCCCAACTACGGCGTGTTCGACGAAATGCGCGTTTTCGACGCCGGACCGTTGCCCGAGCCCATGAACTTCCGGGGTCGGCGCCTGGGCGTGATGATCTGCGAGGACATGTGGTATCAGGACGTGGCCCGCCATTTGGCCCTACAGGGTGCCGAGATGCTGATCGTGCCCAACGGCTCGCCTTTCGAAGTGGGCAAGGCCGGGCGGCGCATGGACCTGGCGACGAGCCGCGCCCGGGAAACGGAGCTGCCGCTGATCTATGTGAACCTGGTCGGCGGCCAGGATGAGTTGGCTTTCGACGGCGCTTCTTTCGTCAGCGACCGGCAAGGCAAGATCCTGCGCCGCGACAAGGGCTGGGACGAATCGGTCATTGCCACCCACTGGACCTATGACGACAACCGCTGGCGTTGCACGCCGGGGGAAGTGATCGACAAACCGGGACAGATGGAATCCATCTATCGGGCCATGGTGGTCGGCCTGCGCGACTATGTGAAAAAAAATGGCTTTCCCGGCGTGGTGCTGGGGCTGTCGGGTGGCATCGATTCCGCCTTGAGCGCCGCCGTGGCGGTGGATGCCCTGGGGCCTGAGCAGGTTTTGACGGTGATGATGCCTTCGCCTTATACCAGCACCGAAAGCCTGGAAGACGCCTCCGAGGTCGCCCGACTTTTGGGGACACGATTGGAATCCATATCCATTGGCCCGGCCATGGAGGCTTTCGGCACCATGCTGGATCCGCTGTTCGCCGAAACCCAGGCCGACACCACGGAGGAGAATATCCAGTCGCGCTCGCGCGGCCTGTTGCTCATGGCCCTGTCCAACAAGTTCGGCCATATGCTGCTGACCACCGGCAACAAGTCGGAAATGTCGGTGGGCTATGCCACCCTCTATGGCGATATGTGCGGCGGCTATTCGGTGCTCAAGGATCTCTACAAGACCACCGTTTTTTCCCTGTGCGAATGGCGCAATAACCATCGCCCCGATGGCCTATTGGGCCCCGACGGTCCGGTGATGCCCCAACGGGTAATCGACAAACCGCCGTCGGCCGAGCTCAAACCCGATCAGACCGACCAGGACAGCCTGCCGCCCTATGACGTGCTCGACGCCATCCTCACCGGACTGGTGGAGGACGAACGCTCGCTGGAAGATCTGGTCGCCGACGGCCATGACCCGGACCTGATCAAACGCGTCTGGCGATTGCTCGATCTGGCTGAGTATAAACGGCGACAGGCGCCGCCGGGAGTGAAGATCTCGGCCCGCGCCTTTGGCCGCGACCGCCGCTATCCCATTACCAATGGATTTACCAAGCTGGTTTCGAAAGGCTGATCCCGTGACCCTGCGTATCCAAGACACCCTGACCCGCCAGAAAGTCGAATTCCAGCCGGTAACCCCGGGAAAAGTCGGGATGTATGTCTGTGGACCCACGGTCTACGACTATGCCCATATCGGCAACGCCCGGCCGGTGGTGGTGTTCGACGTGCTCTATCGGCTGCTGGATCACCTCTATGACCAGGTGACCTATGTGCGCAACATCACCGATGTGGATGACAAGATCAACGCCCGCGCCGCCGAGTCCGGGGAATCCATCCGCGCCATCACCGAGCGGACGGCGCAGGCCTTCCACGACGACATGGCGGCGCTGAATGCCTTGAACCCGACCATGGAGCCCCGGGCCACCGACCATATCGCCGAGATGCAAGAGACCATCCAGCAACTGATGGACGCCGGGCACGCCTATGAGTCCCAGGGCCATGTGCTGTTCGACGTGCCGTCCGATCCCCATTACGGCTGCCTGTCCCACCGTGACCAGGAGGAAATGCTGGCAGGGGCACGGGTGGAAGTGGCCAACTACAAGCGGGACCCTTCGGACTTCGTGTTGTGGAAACCCTCCAAAGAAGGCGAACCGGCCTGGGATAGCCCCTGGGGCGCCGGACGCCCGGGCTGGCATATCGAATGCTCCGCCATGTCGGCCAAGTATTTAGGGGACACGTTTGATATCCATGGGGGCGGGCAGGATCTGATCTTCCCCCACCACGAAAACGAGATCGCACAAAGCACCTGCGCCCATCCGGGCAGCGGCTTTGCCAAGCACTGGATGCACAACGGCTATTTGATGGTCGAGGGCGAAAAGATGTCCAAGTCCTTGGGCAACTTCTACACCGTCCATGATCTGCTGACCGAGTTCCCCGGCGAGGCCATCCGGCTGGTGCTGTTGCAGACCCATTACCGAGGTCCGCTGGACTTCACCAGGGATGGCATCGCCGTGGCCCGCAAGAGTCTGGATCGGCTCTATACCGCCTTGCAGAACGCTCCCGTCGATCCCATCGATACTGAGCCACCCGTCGAAATCGTCGAGGCCCTGAAAGACGACTTGAACAGCGCCGGGGCCATTGCCCATCTGCATGAATTGGCCGGTGCCCTGAACAAGGCCGCGCCTGACGCCCAGGCCGAGATCAAGGGCAAGCTGCTGGCCGGAGCCAAGATCCTGGGCCTGCTGGAGCAAGACCCGGACGACTGGTTCCGCTGGCAGGGCGCGGCGGCGGACGACGGGCTGGACGACGACGCCATCGAGGCTCTGATCACCCAACGTTTGGAGGCCCGCAAGGCCAAGGACTTCGCCACCGCCGACCGGATCCGCGACGACCTGAAGGACCAGGGCATCGTCCTGGAAGACGGTCCCGGAGGCACCACCTGGAAGCGCGGCTGATGGCGGACGACCCGGTCACCAAAGCCATCGCCGTGCTCAACGACGCGCTGAAGCGCGACCCGGAAGCCATCACCAAGTTGATCAACATGCGCGCCGACTGCGCCAAGTCCCTGGCCGACCACCCGACCATTCAGACCATCGTTCTGGATGGCTCCCACAAGGTGGGCCTGATGGGCCTGCTCAACGGCATCCTCGGCGATTCCCCTTCCGGCGTCATCGGTGCCCGGGGACGGCAACTCCCTTCGGGGCTGTTCACTTCGGTGACCGAGTTCGTGGATCTGCGGAAGGGGAAGGTGGATCTGTTGACCTGAGGGGGACTTGATCAGTCTGCGGGAACGAATTTTTTCCCTTTGAACCGGCGGATCGGGTTGCCACGTTCGAGTAGATTATGGTGTTGCCAGGAGTTGGTTCGGGCTTTGGCGGCGTCTTGGTGGGAGCGGTCTTCCAGCAAAGCCTGCAACCGGGCGATCGCAGCCGCCTTGTTGCGGTGTTGGGAACGTTCCCCCCTGGCCAAAACGACCAATCCCGTCGGCTTATGGATCACCCGTACCGCCGAGTCCGTGGTGTTGACATGTTGCCCTCCCGGTCCCCCGGCCTTGGTGGTTTCAATGGTCAACTCTCTCGGGTCCAAAGGACCAATCGCCCTGGTTGGCGGTTTCAGCGTTTGAATACCAACATACCAATTGCGCCGTTTGTGATGGGGCCTGAAGGGACTCGTTCCGATCCATTGTATGGATCCGTTCCACGAATCCACGAATGCGGACGATTCCCTGCCTGCCACCGAAACCACGGCGGAAGACAGCCCCTCGGGTGTTTCCTCGGCCTCCTCGATACGGACCGAGAGACCGATTTTTGCCGCCTCGCACGTAATGGTTTCGATGACCCTGGCGGCAACCCAACGGCATTCGCCGGGTCCTCGTCCCGTCGTAACCTGTAGCCAAACAGTTTCGCTCATGACTTTCTCCGGACCTTAGAGGTCAGAATGGGCCGGAAGGTGGCGATGATCGTGCATAGTCCCGCCTCGACCAAATCGGCCACCACAGGGTCGATGGCCTTATAGGCCTCGGGTGCTTTTTCCACCAACAACTTGCGATCTTCACAGATGACCCGGCGGCCCAATGCCGTTCGGGTCAGATCGCTCAGGAAGCCCCGGGAATCCTCCACGGATTATGGGCGGCGAGCCTTCCTGGCCGTCAAGACAATGCGACCGGAATTTCTTTAGAAAGTCCCCCGAGAGGGAAGGTTGGAATACTGTGACATGATCACGCCTCCCTGCTGGATGAAAAAGGATGATGCGATCTTAACACGAACTATCCACAAAACAATAGGATTGTTTGTTGGCGGGGCGATACGGCCCTCACCCCCTACCCCCTGGCCAGCGGCACCACATACTGCAAATCCGTGTCCCAGGGGAAGAACACCCATTGGTCCTGTGGCACTTCGTGCAGGAAGGTATCCACCAGAGGCTGACCCTCGGGCTTGGCGTAGAGGGTGGCGAAATGAGCCTTGGGCAGCAGGTCGCGGGCGGCCTTGAGCGTCGTGCCCGTGTCCACCAGATCATCGATCAAAAGCCAGCCTTCGCCCTGTTCCGCCGCCGCCGTTTCGGGGGCTTTGAGAATGGTGGCCTGGGTACCGATTTCCTGTTCTTCATAGGTGGAAATGCACAGGGTATCGATCAGCCGCATATCCATCTCCCGGGCCACGATGGCCGCCGGGACCAGGCCGCCCCGGGTCAGGGCGACAATGCCTTTCCAGTTCTGCCCCGAGAGCAGTTTGCGCACCAGATACTTGGCGTCCCGGTGCACGTCGGGCCAGGTGACGATCATGCCGTCCGTATCGGTGATGGGAGTTGGCATCAGAAGGTAATCTCCACTCTTGGGGCTTGGGTGTCCTTGGCGTCGAACAGGCTGCGGCATTCGGCCAGCCGGGCGGCGTCGATGGCGTGGGTATCGATAATGGACTGTTTCATGTTGCGTGCCCGGGCGACGGCCAGATCCTCGAGGCTGGCGCGGATCTGTTTGTCCAGGGACTCGCGCTCCTCGGGCGTCAGTTCCGGATCGACGGCTTTTTTCTTGTCCTTCAACGCTTGTTCCGTTTTCAGCAACAAGGCATCGGCATAGGCCTGGGCGGCAACCACGGCCTGGTCTTCCCCCGTGGCGCGCCCGCACAGCCGGATCACCAGCTTGGGTCGTTCGCTCAGCACCAGCGCTAACTGATCTCCATGGGCCAGGGCCTCCGGGGTCAACGTCCCCTGACCCGGCGGGAATGACACCGGCTTGAAATCGACGCCACCATCTTCGGATTCGGCGATCAACGCAATCAGCGCCGCCGGGGGGAACAAGACCTTGAAGATCCCCCCCGCCGCTGCCTGAACCGCCCCGCCCACGGCCTGACCGATGGCATCGCTGAGGTCGAAATCGGGCTCGGCCAGATTGCCGGTAATGGGCAAGGCAATGCTGATGTGACCATTCCCGTCTTCGAGCAGCCCGACCACCGTTTCCACCGGCATGCCCACCTGATCGGAGAGCTTCTTGCGGTCCTCTTCGGACAGCGGCGTGAAGGCCAGCTTGTCCAGGGCAATATCCAGCTTGGAGTCCAATTGGCCATCGGTCGCCTTGCCGGATCCGGAGACTCCCAAACGCCCGCCGTCCAGGTGCATGCCCACCGCCCGAGCCGCATAGGGCGACAATGACGGCAGATCGAGGGTCTCGATGGAACCGGTCAGATCAAAGGAGATTTGTTCTCCCAACGGTTTGGCCCAGCCGCTCACGACCAAGGGCGCGAATTGGTTGATCTTGCCGCGCAGGTCCAGGGTCAAGGGCTGGTCCGGTCGGTCGTTGCTGAGGTTTTCCAGCAGGAAGGTTTCCAGCTCCAGCTGCGCCTTGACCGGTGGTTCGACGGAACCGTCCGAGAAGGTGAGACGACTGGCCTTGTCCAAATCCACCCGGTCAATGCGCAGGCTCAAGGGCATCCCTTCCGCCTCGGGTGCGCTCGCGTCACCGGCATCAGGTGCGGCGGCCATCGTTGCCACTTTGTCGGTCAAGCTCAGATCCAGACCTTCCCCGCCGAGGCGAGCCAGTTGGATCGCCAGGCCACCATTCCCGCCTAAACTGAATAGAATATTTTCAAGGGACACTTTAGTTATTTTTGCCAAGACCGCATTGTCTGGAAGTTTGGCCTCGATTCCTTGAATATCCAGGTTGCTTTCCCCGCGCAGGGTGAGGGCGCCGGCCCCATCGGCATCCACTTGCAGCGCGGCGACACTTACCCGGCCCTGATCGGTCTTGACGGCGGTATCCCCGCTCAGGACCGCCTCGCGCCAAGTCACGGTTGGTTTAGACAGCACGGAAAGCAGGCCGTCGCTGTCCCTGCTCAGGGCCAACCCGGCGTCCTCCAAAACAGCCTCGGCCAGCGTGGCGATTCGTGGTTGGCTCATGGCCAGACCCTGAAGCGTGAGCGCGGGTTTACCGCTTGCCCGCATCGAACCATCCGCGGCCAGGGTGGCCTCCAAGTCCGGCACAGTCAGCAACAGGCTGCCCAGGTTGGCGTTCAAGGCCTCCCCTTGCGCTATTTGCCCCTCTTTGACGGACAGGGTCATGCTGCCCTTGATGGCCTGCGCCGAGCCTGTTTTCGCCGCGCCGTCAAAACCCAAAGTCACGCCCGCCAGGGAAACCGTGCCCAGATCGGCCTGACTGATCTTTAACTTGTCGCCCCGCAGATCCAGCTTGCCGGTGGCTGCCCCCTCGCCAGAGGCAGGCAGGTCAATACGCAGATCCCAATCCAGGCCCCCGACCCCGTGCTGCGGTCCCAGATCCGGATTGCCGACCAAGGGCGTGAGCCGCGCCAGGGTGATCCCGGCCAATTGCCCCTTGGTGCCGATTTTCAGGGTCTTGGCAAAGGGATTGGCGGTCCCGCTGGCATTGAGATCCATGTCATTGATCTGCCCGGCCACCTCGAACCGCCCCGGTTGGTCCGGCTGCCAGCCAAAGAATTTATCCAGGCTCACCCGATCCAGGCGCAGGTCGGCTTTCAGGCCCGCCGCCTTATCTTCGAAACGGATGCGGCTATCTGCGAGAACCAACTGATCCAGGCCGGGAAGCCAGGGTTCGGCGTCGGGTTCGAGGGGCGCTTGTTCTCCCATGGGCAAGACCACATCGTTCAGTCGCAGCCCGCCCGATTCATCACGCACCAAAGTCAAGTCGATGCCGCCGATTTCCAAACTTCGCACCCACAACCGCCGATCCCACAGGGCTGCAAGATCATAGCGCAGAGTCAGGCGTTCGATGCGCAGGGGAGTCTCCTCCTTGCGCTGCAAGGCGACGGGCCCGAAGCGGACTTCGCGCTCCCACCAATCCAGATCCAGGGTCTCCAACCCTTTGGGACTGAAACCAAGAGTCCGGAGTTCTTTTTCCGCCAGGTTGGCGGCAATGGGCCCGGCCCCGGCCAACAGGGCCAGGACAATCAACAGCAGTCCAAGGACGATCCCGCCGACGATGGACAACTTTCGGCGGAACGCCGGTCTTTCGGATGGTGCATTCATGATGGGAGGACTTACACCCGGAAGCCAATCACCGCAACATCGTCCCGACGGCGCTGATCCCCCTGATAGGCGATCAGGGCTTCGTGGATGTGATCCCGTTGCACCGCCATGGGTTTGTCGAAGTACTCAAGCAAAACACTCTTGAAGCGTTTTTTGCCGAACATGCGGCCGCGCGCGCCGCCCACCTGATCAATCATGCCGTCGGTGGTCAGATAGAAACTCTTGCCCGCCACATCGTCCACGCGGGTTTCCCGGTATTCCTGGTCGAAGGGAATACCGCGATAGCCAATGCCGGACTTGGTGCCCCGGATGATTTCCACCTCCAACCCGTCAGAGACAAACAGCTCGAAGCGGGCCCCGGCAAAGACCAGGGTATCCATGGTCGGGGCGAGGAAACAGGCGCCCAATTCCAACCCGTCGTCGGACTCGCCCTCCTTGCCGTGCTGACCCAGAGTCACCTGTACGAGTTGGTGGATGCGCCGCACCAGATCGCCCACGCTGCCTGTGGCCGTTTCCGTCAAGGCTTTGTCCAAGGCCCCGGTGGAAATCAATGTCATGAAGGCACCCGGGACCCCATGGCCGGTGCAATCGGCGAGGATGACCAACAGCCCGTCTCCCCACATGCGAGTCCAATAGATATCGCCTCCGACCACGTCACGGGGTTTCCACAAGACGAAATGGTCGGTGAACAGGCTTTCCATCAGTTTGCCATCGGGCAGAACCGACCGCTGAATACGGGCCGCATATTGGATACTGGCCGAGATCACTTCAAAGGCGTCTTCCAAGGCGCGTTCGGCAGCCTTGCGGGCAGAGATATCGATGAACGAGACCACCGCTCCCATGATCTCATCCCCCCGCATGATCGGCGTGGCGTGATATTCCACTTCGAAGGCGGTGTCGTCCTTGCGCCACAGGACCTCATCGTCGATGCGATAGACCGCGCCTTCGGTGAAGGATTTATACATCCAGCAGTCTTCCTGCGGATAAGGACGGCCATCGACATGGCTATGATGAATCAGCAGGTGCCCTTGTCGACCTATCATTTCCTCGGGCGTATAGCCGAGCATGGCCGTGGCCTGCGGATTGACGAAAGTTATGCGACCGTCCAGGTCGACCCCGAACACGCCCTCGCCGACGGAATTCATCAACAAGCGGATGCGCTCCTCCGACTCGGCCAACTCCTTTTCCGCTTCTTTGCGGGCGGTGATATCCATCTCGATGCCGCCATAGGCGGTCATCTTGCCATCGGCATCGAAGACCGGGAACATGGAGGACTGCAAAACGACCTCGCTGCCTTCCTTGTCGATGGAATGTTCGCGCTCCAAGAGGCCGCCTGCCTGCACCGCATCCCGGTCGAAGTTTGACAGCTTATCGGCTAGGTCATTGGGATAGATGTCGTAGAGGCTTTTGCCACGCACCTCTTCGTACCGAATGTCGTACATCTCCTCATAGCCCCGGTTGACCAGTTGGAAGCGGCCTTCCATGGTTTTAAGGAACACCACGCCGGGCAGATTATCGAGCACGGTCTGGAACAGGGCCCGGCTCTCGGCCAGTTCAGCGGTACGCTCTTCGACCCGCAGTTCCAATTGGTCACGGGCCCGCATCAAGGAGTTGCTGGCCCGTTCGCCCAGGGTCATTGTGAACAGGGTTGCGCCCACCGCCAAAACCAGCGTGGCGCCCATGATCAGGATTACCGTCCAACGCAGAATATTGTAGGTCTTGAAGGCTTCATTGACATCAATCTCAGTGGCCAGGCCCAATTCCAAATCGGTGAGCCAGGTCCAGACTCCCAAGACCGGCACCCCTCGATAGTCGGCATAGCCGCTGAGATCCTTACCGCTTCTGCCAACGACGGCGCTGGCAGCCATGCGGGTTAGGCCGGTTTTCTGAGGTTGCCGAGTCGCCTGCGGGTCCCGGGTCAGATCCCGTCCCGGATCGATGATCATGATATTGAGCATGCTGCTTTGGCCCTTGTCCAGCAGCCCCAGTTCAGCCAGCTCCGCCTCGAACCGGCTGCGCGACAGCATCAGGCCGTTGTGATCAAAGGCATAGCTTTCACCGCTCTCGCCCATGCGACCGAACTGTAAAACCTTGCTGAATTGATGCCCCGGGTCGACCCGCAAGGTCACGACAGCAATCACCCGCCCTTGGGGTCCATGGACCGGGGCGGCAAAAAACATGGTTGGCGGTGTGCGGCTGGCTCTCTGACCGTTCTGATCCAAGAAAACGTCCGATTCCAATGGCGGGATGAACACTGTCTGACCATCGAAAACCTTCTGCAACAGCTTCGGGCGCTTCTCGGCAATCAGGTTGATGGTGCCGATATTGGTGTCCCGCCTCGAAGCGATGCTGATGTGGTTGCGATCAATTATGAAGAACCCTTGGGTGTCGAGCGTCTCCTCGTTGCGAGCAAAGAAGTTCCGCACTTCGCCCAACGGCCCGGAACGAAGCAGTTCATCATTTTGGGCGGGAATGGATAGCAGCCGTTGGGTGATGGCCACCAATTCTTGATTGTTGCCGACCTGCTCGACGATCCTCTTCTGTTGCTCCGCCCACAAACGCAGGCGCTCCACGGTGGAGGTGTGAATTGCTTCCAGGTCCGTGCCAATACTCTCGGAGATTTCGACCCGATTGCGATCCAAAACGATCCAAGAGATCACCACCACGATCATGGCCAGCAGTCCCAGGCCGGTCATGATCGACAGGCGGACTTTTCGCGATCCCATCTGACGGGCCAGGCGCTCGTCATCCAACGAGCTCATCATCCGGTTCACCAACACGGCCAGGGCAACGAATATGCCCACGGCCAAGGCGATCAGCCCCCAAAGCTTACCGGCATCATCGTCACGCTCATCCACCACTTGGGCCCGGGTCTGGTCGGTGCTTATCCAAGCATCCAGGATTCGCTTGCGCTCGGATTGCGCAATGGTGGCCAGCCCTTTGTTCAATATGGAGACCAGCAGCGGCCAATCGGAGCGCACGCATATTTTCAATTGAGCCGGGGCCACGCCGGCATGGCTGACGATATGCAGATTGGTCAGGCCCTGGGTACGCATGAGATGGTCGACGACTCCGAGGTTCCCCACATAGGATTCCACTTGTCCATCGAGGACCGCCCTGAGACCCGCCAAAGGACTGTCCACTTCGAGCACCGTCAGACCGGGGAACTTCTCCCGCATGGCGGAAATGACCGCATAGCCTTTCACCATGGCCACGCGACTGGCCAACAGATCGTTGGGCCCCTTGATCAAGTCGGAATTCTCGCGGGAAACGATGACCCAGGGCACGGTGGCCAAGGTCTCGGTGAATCGGAGGTATTTCTCGCGCTCCGGTGTCGCGGAACAGACGGAAATAATATCCAACTGGCGGTTCTTTGCTTTTTGCAGAACCTCGGACCACGTCAAGTCTTCCTGCAGCTTCAGTCGCAGCCCCAACCGTTGCGCCAGGAGCCCCAGAAACTCCGCCGATATCCCGTCATGGCGACCGTTCTCGTTGATCAGATCATAGGGGGGCCAGGCCCTGTCCACGCCCAACCGCAATTCTTGATGATCGATCAGCCAAGCCGTCTCCTCATCGGTCAGGGTCACCCTTGGATCCAGCTGCAACGATTCCCCGGCGGCCTTGAACCAGCGGGCCTGAATTAGCTGACGCTCTTCCTTGGTGATGGCGGCGACACCCTTCTCCAAGATCGAAGCGAGTATGGGCAAGTCCTTGCGGGTGGCGATGTTGAGCAAGGCGAATTCAGGATCGCCAAGCTTGACTTCACCCGACACCGCCAGGTCGCTCATCATATGTTCGTCCATCAAATGGGAGAACACCGCCAGTTCACCAAAAGCCGCATCCGCCGTGCCAAACTGGACGGCCTTCATGCTATCCAGCGTATTGTCCACCGGCAAAACCGTGATTTCCGGATAGTCGCGCTTAAGGATCTCCTCGTAGAAGAAGCCTTTGGGCACCGACACCGTTTTATCGAATAGATCCTGCAAGGTTTTGTAAGGGGTTTCGGCCTTGCTGAGGATGGTATTGGGATTGTTGGCGTAGGGCTCGGTATAGAGCAAGTACTTCTGCCGTTCCGGAGTCTTGACGATGTTGAGCATGACCTCCAGGTCACCCTGCTTCATCATCTCCAGGAACTCGTTCCAGGTCGGTCCGGTGACATACTCGATATTCAGCCCGGCCTTCTCGGCCAGCAGATTCATATAGTCGATGGAGAAACCCTTGGGCCGGCCATCCACCGCGAAATTGAACGGCGGCCAATCGGTCTCGTTATGCACTCGAATGCGGGGATTGGCGGCAATCCAGGACCTCTCCTCGGCACTCAATGTGACCACCGAGGCATCGGAATAAAAGACCTTGATCGTGCCGACTTGTTCGCCATCGAACGACGAAACGGCGGTAAACTGGCTAAGATCAAGCAGGCCTTGCGGAATGGGCTGCCCAAAGACAAGCTCTTCGTTGTCCCGGTAGTAGGTGAGAAGCTGTTCTTGATCGATACTTTCCGTGACGACGAGAGCCTTGACCTCGGGCTTTTCACCCAGATAGCTCTCCAAAACCGCAACCAACTGATCTTCGTCGAGATTATAAATCGCCTTACTGGCAAACGATGCGATCTTGTCAGCGGCGTTTTGACCGTTGTCGTCCGAGCCCGCCGCCGGCGCGCCGAGGCTTACGCAGAACAAAGTCAGCAGAAAAAACGTGCCAAAACAATGGGAAAGAAGTCTTTTCACATTCTTGACCGCCACCATGAGGAATCCCGGCGCATGAGGAAATCACCGGTCATATTTTTTGAGGATGGCGTCAATGACGCCGTCATCCTTTAGCTCGTCCAACGCGGTCTGCCATTGATAGATGATGCGGCTGTCGGTTTCCTTGTTGAAAGCGATATAGAGGAACCCGGACATGATCGATACATCGGGGATGGCCTCAATCTGATCCAGCAGGCCCTCTTTCTTGGCGCTGTAGATCCCCGCGTAGTAGGCCGTCGGCCAGACATCCACCCGGCCCTTGGTCAGCCGCCGAAGGTTTTTGTCGTCACTGCCACTTTTCAACACATCGAGATTGGTGAAGCCCATATTAGTAAGAATTTCATGGGTGGCCACATTCTTTGTCACGCCGATCTTGGGGATCTCGCGCGCGGCCTCCAGGGAATCGACCATGACATCGGTCCCTTTTTTCTTGAAAAACACCATTTCCAGCTTGGAAAGCGGTCCGACCCATTTGAATTTGTCTTCGCGCTCCGGTGTTCGGGCGGTCGAAAACAGCGCCCGGTTCGGCTTTTTCGATACCAGCTTGAGAGCGCGGCTCCAGGGCAGAACCTCGATTTGGTCCCGGTTGCCCACCTTGTTTTGCAGGGCCTGTACAATCTCGATGGAGATCCCGGTAATTTTTTTGTTCTCGCCTTCCCCTGCATAAAATTGGTAGGGCGCAAATTCCTCTGTCATCAACTCAATGGAATCGCTGGCCAGGGATTGGCTGGACCAAATCACTGATAAAAAAAGCAAAAACAAAAACCTCATGGCACCAGGCTCCCCTCGAAATCCCGACAAAAAGTAAATGCGACCCCATACGCCCCAAGGGGCATCGCCCCGCTACGGAATGGTCCGCTTTCCCCTATAACCTGTCATTTAATCTGATTCTTCGTACCCGTGCAACGACGTGGCCTCAGACTGTTTTACCGCCAGGATTTCTTCGCAAGGAAACGGTTTAACTTTGTCCTGATCGAAGCGACGCGCTATGCAGGGAAACGATCCCCTGTCATTGGAGCCCCTCTTGGCCGAGTCCGCCTCTCCCGACCGCCCCACTTCGGAGCGCCCCAAAAGCCGCAATGTGCGGATTCTGGCGCGCCTGTTCGGTTTTTTGCGGCCCTATTGGGGTCGGGTCATCGGCGCCATGATCGCCCTGACCGTCACCGCGGGCGCCACCCTCGGACTCGGTCAAGGCTTGAAACAATTGATCGATGGCGGCTTTTCCGCCGGGCGTCCGGAGGCCTTGGATCAGGCTTTGGTGTTCCTTTTGGCCTTGGCGGTGATCATGGCCTTTGGGACTTTCGCCCGGTTCTATCTGGTGTCCTGGATCGGCGAGCGGGTGGTGGCGGACCTGCGTCACGCCGTTTTTGATCGCATAGTCCATATGCATACGGGCTTTTTCGAGACCACCAAGACCGGCGAAATTCTCTCCCGCCTGACCACCGACACCACCTTGTTGCAATCGGTGATCGGGTCGTCGGCCTCCATGGCCTTGCGCAACACCCTGAACTTCCTCGGCGGCATGGTGATGCTTTTTGTCACCAATGCCCGGCTGACCATGCTTGTGCTGCTGGTGGTGCCGGTGGTGGTGGCGCCGATCATCCTGTTTGGCCGCAAGGTGCGGAGGCTTTCCAAGGAAAGTCAGGACCGGGTGGCCGGGGTGGGTGCCTTTGCCGAGGAATCCTTTAACGCCATCCATACGGTGCAGGCCTTTACCCACGAGGCCGCCGATTGCCGCCGCTTTGGGGCCGAAGTGGAAGATGCCTTTACCACCGCCTTGCGGCGTATCGGGGCGCGCAGCATCCTGACCGCGACGGTGATCTTGTTGGTATTCAGTGCCATCGGCGTGATTCTCTGGGTTGGCGGACGGGATTTATTGGCGGGAGACATCACCAGTGGCGAGCTCACGGCGTTCATTTTCTACGCGGTTATCGTCGCCTTTTCCGTTGGCGTTATCAGCGAGGTATTCGGTGAATTGCAGCGGGCCGCTGGTGCTACGGAACGGCTGATGGAAATCCTGGAGACGCGCTCCGACATCATCGTCGCCGACCCGGTCACGCCGCTGCCGGTTCCAGCCCGGGGCGCGGTCACCTTCGAGTCCGTGACCTTCCACTACCCCTCGCGTCCTGACCATGCGGCGCTGGAGGAGTTCAGCCTTGATGTCCCGCCCGGTGAAACCCTGGCCCTGGTCGGACCGTCGGGGGCGGGTAAGACCACCTTGTTGCAGTTGCTGCTGCGCTTCTTCGATCCCGATACCGGCCGGGTCCTTCTTGATGGGATCGATCTCCGTCAGGCCGATCCACAGGAAGCGCGTGGCCATATGGCACTGGTGCCGCAAGATCCGGTGATTTTCGCCGCCGATGGCTGGGAGAATATCCGCTACGGCAATCCCGACGCCAATGACGACGCAGTGCGGCGGGCAGCGGACGCGGCGGCGGCGTCAGAGTTCCTCGACAAGCTGCCCGAGGGCTTCAACACCTTCCTGGGCGAAAAGGGCGCGCGGCTGTCGGGGGGGCAGAAACAACGGGTGGCCATTGCCCGCGCCCTCTTGCGCGATCCTTCGGTTCTACTGCTTGATGAAGCCACCAGCGCCCTGGATGCCGAAAACGAACGCATCGTGCAGGCCGCCTTGGACAAACTGATGATCGGGCGGACCACCCTGGTCATCGCCCACCGGCTGGCCACGGTGGTCAATGCCGATCGGATCGCCGTCATTGAAGGCGGACAGTTGGTGGCCACGGGCAAGCATGGGGAGCTCCTCGAAAGCTCTCCCCTCTACGCCCAATTGGCAAGGCTGCAATTCGCGCCGGATCTGTTATAAAACGCCGAGACTCGCAAAAGGAGAGACGATTCCATGAAGCCCGACGAAATCGGCAAGGTGCAAAGCTACCTGCGCAAGACCTTTAACAACAATAGTATTTCCATCGCGCCTCCGGCCAAACCCAGCGCCCCTGTCGAGGTCTCCATCGGTGAGGAGTTCATCGGCGTGCTACACCGGGACGAGGAAGATGGCGAAGTCTCCTTCCAGTTACTGATGACCATTCTGGACATCGACCTGGAAGACGTCTGACGACATAGGCTCTATGTCGCCGCTGGCCTGCACCGCATGGAAGTGAGCGGCGAAGGCATCCAGGGTCCCGGCCTCAATGGCGGCGCGCAGGTCTTTCATCAGATCCTGATAGTGTTGCAGGTTATGCCGCGTTAGCAGCATCGGCCCAAGCATTTCCTTGGCCCGTACAAGATGGTGCAGATAGGCCCGGGAGTATTGCCGGCACGCCGGGCAGGAACAGCCTTCCTCGATGGGGCGGGGATCATCCTTGTGCCGGGCGTTGCGTAGATTAAGCGGACCGCGCCGGGTGAAGGCCTGACCCGTGCGCCCCGACCGGGTCGGCATGACGCAATCGAACATATCGATACCCCGCCGCACCGCCTCGACGATATCCGCCGGGGTACCGACGCCCATCAGGTAGTGGGGCCGATCCACCGGCAGTAAGGGCACGGTGAAATCCAGCACACTGAGGGTTGTCTCTTGATCCTCGCCCACCGCCAGACCGCCCACCGCATAGCCGTCAAAGCCGATATTGACCAAATCCGCGGCGCTTTCGGCGCGCAGGTCCGCATGCACGCCCCCTTGGACGATGCCGAACAGGCCATATCCGGGACGTTGCTGAAAGGCATGCCGCGAGCGCAGCGCCCAGCGACTGGTCAGGTGCAGGCTTTTCGCGATCTGGTCCTTGTCGGTGCCGAACTTGGGGCATTCATCCAACACCATGGTGATATTGGAATCCAACAGGTGTTGGATCTCCACCGAGCGCTCGGGAGTCAGGTGGTGATAGGCGCCATCCACATGGGAGCGAAAGGTCACGCCGTCTTCGGTCAACTTGCGCAGGTCAGACAGGGACATGACTTGAAAACCGCCGGAATCGGTGAGGATGGTCTGATTCCAGTTCATGAATTTATGCAGCCCGCCAAGCCGCGCCACCCGTTCGGCGCTGGGCCTGAGCATCAGGTGATAGGTATTGCCCAGGACGATCTCGGCGCCGGTTTCGGCCACCTGTTCGGGATACATGGCCTTGACCGTTCCCGCCGTCCCCACCGGCATGAAGGCCGGAGTTTCGGCGCTGCCATGGGCGCTGGTCAGGCGACCGCGTCGGGCCGCGCCGTCGGTGGCCAGAATCTCAAAACCGATTGTCATGACTCCCCCCGTTCCAGCAGGCAGCCATCGCCGTAGGAATAGAACCGATACTGTTGCGCCACCGCATGAGCATAGGCTGCCTTCATACGCTCGGTCCCGGCAAAAGCGCAGACCAGCATGAAAAGTGTGGACCGCGGCAAATGGAAATTGGTCATCAACAGATCCACCGCCCTGAACTGGAACCCCGGATAGATGAAGATATCCGTCTCGCCCTGAAACGGCTGCACGATTCCCTGATCATCCACCGCCGATTCCAATAGCCGTAAAGAGGTGGTCCCCACCGCGACGATCCGGCCCCCTTGGGCTCGGGTGTGGTTGACCGCCGCGGCCACTTCCTCGGATATCTCGCCCCATTCGGCGTGCATCTTATGCTCTTCGACCCGCTCCACCTTGACCGGCAGAAAGGTCCCGGCCCCCACATGCAGGGTCAGGCGCTGGTTTTTGACTCCCCGGTCATCCAATTTTCGCAGCAAGTCGGGGGTGAAGTGCAAACCGGCGGTGGGGGCGGCCACGGCGCCGTCACGGGCGGCGAACAGGGTTTGATAGTCGTCCCGATCCCGCGCGTCTCCGTGGCCCTGACGGATATAGGGCGGGAGCGGCATGATGCCCCATTGCTCCAAGGCCGCGATCAGATCGCCGCCGCTGCGATCAAAGGTAAGCAGGACCTCGCCCATATCGCCTTTTTCAGTCACCTGGGCGGCAAACCGGTCATTGAACCGCAGCTCGTCACCTGGCCGCAGCTTGCGGGCCGGACGGGCAAAAGCATGCCAGGCATCGGGGCCTGCTTGTTTGTGCAGAGTCACTTCGACCTTGGCCTCTCCGCGTTTTCCGGCGAGACGGGCCGGGATCACCCGGGTATCGTTGGACAGCAACAAATCGCCGGGCCGCAACTGCTCGACCAGGTCGGTCATGCCCCGGTCGGCCAGCATCGCACCCACATGCAATAACCGGGCACTATCGCGGGGTACCGCCGGGCGCTGGGCGATGAGCTCGCGAGGCAGCTCGAAATCGAAAAGGTCCACATCCATGGCGGCGCACCCTACACGGGCCAAGGCCAATGGGAAAGCCCCGCTTGCGGACGAGGCCCGAAGCGCCCATAAGGACCTCCATGTCAACGCTCCCGCGTATTCTTCGGCATTTGGCCGAACTGTCCCGTCTGGCCTGGCCCGTGATCATTTCCCGCTCCGGAATCATGGTCATGGCCCTGGTGGATACGGTCATGGTCGGCCGCTATTCGACCACCGAACTGGCCTATCAGGGGCTGGGCTGGGCGCCGGCGACGACTCTGACCCTGATCGGAATTGGATTGCTGTTGGGCACCCTTGTTTTGGCGGCGGAGGCCACGGGCGGCGGTCGCGACGCCGAAAGCGGCGCGGCCTGGCGTCATGGCATGACCTTGTCGTTGGTCGTCGGCGTGCCTTGCGCGGTGTTGTCCCTGTTCGGCGAGGAATTCTTCCTGCTCACCGGCCAGACCCCGGGATTGGCCGAAGGGTCCGGGCGGGTGATGGCGGTCTTCGGACTGGGTATCCCCCTGACGTTCACCTTTTTTGCCACCACCTTTTTCCTCGAAGGCATCGGGCGGCCCCTGCCGGGCATGATCGCCATGGCCATCGCCAATGTGGGCAATATGGGGCTCAATTGGCTGCTGATCGGTGGCGAGATGGGTTTCCCCGCCTTGGGGGCCGAAGGCGCCGCCTGGGGCACCACCATTGCCCGGGGCGTGGTGGCCGTGGGGTTGGTGATCTATCTGTGGTTCATGGCGGATCATGCGCGCTTTGCGGTTCGACAAAGGGCGAAAGGAGGCTGGGCAGGCTGGAAGCTACAGCGACAGCTGGGCTATGCGGCGGGGATCGCCATCGGCGCCGAGTCCCTGGCCTTCGGGCTGGTCAACGTGTTTGCCGGATGGCTGGGCGAGGAAGCCCTGGCGGCATTTTCCATTGCCTTCAATATGATGTCGGTGGTCTTTACCGCCGCCCTGGGCATCGGCGCGGCGGCGGCGGTACGCGTGGGCACGGCCTGGGGCCGCAAGGACCCGGCGGACATGGCCCTGGCCGGATGGGTCGGGATCAGTGCCAATACGGCGGTCATGATTCTATGCGGCGGGTCCTACATCCTTTTTGCCGAAGCCTTGGTCGGCATCTATTCCACCGATCCCGCCATTATTGCCCTGGCCATTCCCTTGGTCTATGTGGCGGCCCTGGCGCTGATCCCCGACGGCGGCCAGGTGGTGATGGCCAATGCCCTGCGCGGGCGCGGCGAGACCTGGGCGACCACCGCGATCCAGAGCTTTGTCTACTTGGGGCTGATGATCCCCGGCACCTGGGCGCTGGCCATTCCGCTGGGGCGCGGCCCGGTCGGGCTGTTCGAAGGTATTCTGCTGGCCAGTCTGGTCTCCATCGGCCTACTGGCCTGGCGGTTTCAGGTCCTGGCCCGGCGGGATCGAAACAGAGCCTAACTTTAGCAGGCTGCTTCTGTAATCGAGTCTTTTGAGTCAAGCTGATTTCCAAGCCGTCGGTTTGAACCTGGGTTATGTGGCGCCCTTTGCTTCTGTCCGCGGTCGACGTCGTCGCCGCATGATGGGGATCAAGGGGGATCGGGTGCAGCAATCTGAAAAGCGTGGTCTTACGCCACTGCAGCCTGCGCGCTGTCATCCGAGCCCCGCGCGTCGCCACGCGTCCTGGCCGCCCTTCAGGCGATCTCGGTTTTCGTTGTGTTTAGATGGCGGTCTCCTCCTTGCGGTACTGGAAGTCCGTGCCGTCGATCCACATGCGATGCATGATTACGGCGAGACGCCGGGCAACGGCTACCTTGGCGCGTTTCATCCCGCGCCTTTTGGCGACCGCGAGCCCCCAGTGTTTGAGCCAGGACCAACGGCGGGTTCGAGTGAGAAGTGCATTGGCGGCCTCGAACAAAAGCCAACGAACCATGGCATCTCCGCACTTGCTGATGGGGCCGCTTCGGTCCTGCTCTCCCGAGGCGTATCTGCGTGGGACAAGCCCGAAGTGGGCGCCGACCATGACCGACTTTTGAAACCGTTCCGGCACGTCGAGTCCTGTCCTGAAAGCGAGGGCGGTAACCGGGCCGACGCCGGGAACGGTCATCAGGCGCCGGCAAACGCTATCATCGCGCGCAGCGGCATGAACCTGCCGGTCGAGCTTGTCGAGTTGTTCGAGCAAGGCTTGGCGCGCAAGCAAGAGCGGCTCGGCGGCTGCGCTGAGGTGCGGGTTATCAGCCGTCAATTCCCGAACCCGCGCCGCGAAAAGGCGTCCGCGCGCCATACCGACCTTGAGGCCGAAAGCTTTCAATGTTCCTCGTACCGTATTGGACAACTGACGGACCTGATGAACCAGGGTCTCCCGATGGGTCAGCACCATCCGGAGCTCCTGACTGCGCGCGGTCTTGACGTGGGTCGCGCGGTACAAACCGGTCCGCATCGCCTGGCTGATCAAGCGGGCGTCGCGACGGTCCGTCTTGACTGGGCTGGCGCTGGCAAAGGCCTTCATTTGCCGGGTCTCGATACAAATCACAGGGAGGCCCCGACTGGACAGTCCTGCGTACAGCCAAGGCGCCAGAGGGCCAGCTTCCAACCCAATTCGCGCAAAGCCACGCCCGCTTTCCTCGAGCCAAGTGGCGACCGCCTCGGGTGTGCTTGACACCTTGCCTTCGCGAATGACGGTTCCCTTTGCATCAATCTCACAGATCGAAATGCTTGCCATCGATACGTCCATTCCAACAAAATACTCCATGGCTGGTCTCCTCTGTTCCATGTCCAGGAATTGACCCGGATACTTGATCAAGACCGAGTGTGGAGACCAGCTGACTGTCTAGGCAATCCCTGACTGCTCGATTACCGCCATCTGAAAAAGTCCGATTTCGAGCCTGTGGCGACACATGCTTCGACAAGCTCAGCATGAGGGCCTTTGAATTTTCAACATGTTCGCCTCACCCTGAGCTTCCTCATCCCGAGCTTGTCGAGGGACGAAGGGTGAGGCGGGCCGTAGGACAACTCTTTTTAGCAGCCTGTTAAAGCTCTCCCCAGCGCACCGGCAGCCGCACATCGATGCCGGGTAGTTCGATTTCCGCCTTTTCGGCCCAGGCCAATGCGGCCCGGCTTAGGCCATCATGACCGGACAGGGCATAGAGCGCCGCCAGTTCCTGCCAGCCTTTTTCCTCCAAAAGCGTGATCAGGTCGTCACCGCTTTCGTCGCGGCCCAAGGTGATCAGGATCCGCACGGCATTGTCCATGCGCAGCCGGTCATTGGAGGCAATCTCTTGCAGCAACACCTGGCGCGCCTTGTCCCAATAGGCCAGAAGCTCCAGCCGCGCCCGGCGCCCGGCGTAATAGAGAATCCATTGCCGATCGGATTGCGGGGTCCAGCCCAGGGCCTCCAACGCCCGGGCCGCCGGAGGACTGCTCTCCCAGTCCCCCAACAGGGCGATAAGAAACGGACGGACCCGGTTGTCTCCCAGCTGACCAAGGGCCTCCACGGCTTGCGGCCAATGGCTGCCACCTTCGCCCACATGGGCCATCAACAATGGGACCGCGGCCCGGGCCGCCGGACCATAAGAGGCGATGGCACCGATAACCTCGCCATCCCCGGCCCCATGGCGTTCGAACTCGGCAATCAGAAACGGCACCGCATCCGGCAGCCGGGCGGCGCGCAGCACGGCAATGAGCGCGCGGCGACGATTGGCATCTTCCATCACGCCCAGCCCCCGCCCCAGACGCGACACGCCGGAGGGTCCCAACTGCCCCATGGCGGTGGCGGCGGCCAGAAAGACCCCTTCGTCCTTTTCATGGTGCAGTGACTGTTCGAGCACTGACAGAGCCGCCGGATCGCCAAGGCGACCCAGAATCCGGGTAGCCAACAACCGGCCCGAGGCGGACATGCCGCGCAGGCGCTTGGCCAGCGGCTCCGCCGCCGGAGCGCCGATGCGCTCCAGGGTACGCGACACCTCCGGGCGCCATTGGATGTGGCGGACCAACACCGTCGCCGCCGCCCCCCCCAAGGCGACCAAACCCTCCCAGTCCTCACTGGCGAAATGGAATTGGGCCAGGTGATCGTCGGGGACCGGGATCTCGGCCTCGCGGATCAGATCCGCCGCCGCGGCCCGGATCTCGGGATCGTCCTTGTCCAGGGCATCAAACAGTGCCAGCCGCACTTGATCCGTGCCCGCATGAGCCAGCAACGCGGCTCGCGGCCCGGTAAAGGTATAGCTGGACACCCCGGTGATATGGTCAATGAGCAGGCTTGGGCCCTGACGTCCCAGGCGCGCCATGGCCAAGGCAATGACCCGGTTGATCTCAGGACTGGGAGCCGACATCAGGGCATCATGGGCCAGATCAATCGTGGCGGTTTCCGTGTCTTGCAGATCGGCCAGGGCGGTCAGGGCCGCACCCTGGAGATCCGCATGACAGCGTTTCGCCACATCCCGCAACGACTCCACCGCCCGCCGGTCGCCTAACCGTCCCAGGGCCAGCGCCGCCGCCGCCCGCGACCGGATCTTGGGCGCCGTGATCCAGGTTTCTCCCTTGGCAGGCTGCCCGCCGGATTCGCAGCGTTTGATGATGTCGATCAAGGGCAGCACCGCGCGGCGATCTCTGATATTGCCCAAGGCGGTGGTCACCGCCACCCGCACGTGGTCATCCAAATCGGTCAACCGATTGATCAGCAGGTCCACCGCTTTTGGATCGCTGACCGTGGTAATGGCTTCAAGAACTTTTCGACCCCGGTCACTGGTTACTCCCGCCGCTTTTGCTTCGTCGAGCATCAATGGCACCGCGGGCGCGCCCAGCCGAGCCAACGCCTGGAGCGCCACATCGAAGGGAAAAGTCTCGCCCAGCCGAGTCGCCACCAAGGGAATCGCGCGGGCATCACCCAAGTTCCCCAGCGCGGCGACCAGAGCCACTTCGGTTTCCGGATCGTTGCTGTTTTTGAGTTTCTGCATCAAAGGGTCGACGGCAGAGTCGCTTTGTTGCCGGGCCAAGGCATCCACCACGGCCCGGACCACCATCGGTTCCGGTCGATTGAGGGCCCTGAGCAGGGCCTGACCGGCGCGTGGATCGGCGATATCGGCCAACTGCGCGGCGGCTGTAACCCGTTCACGGGTATCAGAAAAGCGCCCCTCCAAGTCGTCAACCAGATCGCCAACCGGATCCTCTTCACAGCCGCCAACCAATAGCAACCCACACAAAACAAAAGGATAAGCGAATGACCGCGAATTCATGATATTCCCCCCATGAGGTTTCCTGACCTCTTGGCCTCATACTAGACAAACATCAAACGTCATGGCGACTTTTCTCGGGATACCTTATCCCCAGGCCTACTCTCCTATGGGCAGAGCCTACCCAAAAGAGTAACATACAGACCAGGATGGCAACCGAATCATCCATACGGTTCCAATGTGGACCGACGCCATAAAACACGGGGAGGAAAAAATGGCTCACCCCAGCCTGAAACCGACCACCGATCCCATAGGCCTGTGCCGGGATCTGACCGTGGCGGCCATCGTCTTGTTTACCCGCGACGGCACATTGATCGATGCCAACCGGGGGTTTCTCCGCTTGTTCGGCGCCCCGGACAGCGACAACCCGCCCAGCGACATTCGGTCCATTTTCATCAATCCGGGTTTTGATCAGATCATCGATGCACCGGTTGTGAAAAAGGGATCCACGCTCTATCGCGGCTTGCTCAACATGGGTAGCCTGGACCGGGAAGTCCGCTCCTACAGAGCCCATATCCACGAACAGGACGGCCATCTGCTATTGGTTGCCGAGGAAGACATGGAAGTCTTGCGCGCCGCCAATCAGCGCCTGACCGCTCAGATGCTGCCCATGCCGCCCACACCCAGGCCCGGCACGGCCCATTTGCCCCGCAGCCACCCGGCTCCATGCCATATCAGTGCCGGATACCTGGACCTGCTTTGGCAGCAGCATCGGCGGCTCCAAAAGTCATTGGAAACATCCAGAGGACGAACCGACAAGTGGGATGAAATCCAAGACGCCACCTTGTCCCGCTCCCTCAAGCACTACTTGGGGCGCATCCCGGATTCCACGGCGGAATTTCAATCGCTCATGGCCGATGTTGCGGCCCGCTGTAAGGAAGGGAAAGAGGCACATCCGGCGCCGCCCCCGTGATGGGAGGCGACCGAACGGACCCTGTGATGGCCGCCGTAATGGCGGCGATGGGATCGGCCGCGGGGCCCGTGCAATCGGCAAACCGGTAGGCGGCAAGGGGTTCGCCCATCGAGTCGTAGACAACCCACAAATCACCGATGATTTCGGTGGTCACGGTAGCCTCTTGCTCGTCGGCCCTGACGGGCGACGACAGCAAGACAGCGACTCCCAACAGGACCCAGCCGACATGCGCGACGCTCAAATGTAACGGGGCGCCGGATCGACCGCCGCCATGGCTGCCACCGCGCGATCCAGACCGTCGAGGGTCTGAGCCAGATTTTCCGGCAGATCCTCCGCCGCCAGTAGGCGGGCCTGCTGGGCATGCAATCGCGCGGCTCCATGGCTACCTTCTTGCAGAAGGGCGGAGGCCAGGCCCGCATGGAGATTGGCATCGAAAGGCCGCGCCATCACTGCCCGAGACAACAGATGGATTGCCCCCTTCACATCCTTGGCCACCAGCAGCATATTGCCCAGCATGAAGGAAGCCAGCACGGCTTCCTCGGGCAAATCCACCCCTCCATCGCCGGGAGTCCAGGCCGCCGCCTTTCTCAGCAACTGCATGGCCTCCAGGGTCCGGCTTTCGGTCCGTGCCTGGATTCCCTGTTGCAGCAAGGCAGCCGCTTCCGGATCCCGCCAAGGCGGTCGGGCCAGATTTCGCACGTCGGAATAGGCACCGCAATGGCGGCAGGCAAAACGGAAGCGTTGGAACTTTTCGCGGGTCGGCAGCACATTGTGAAACTCATTGCGTCCGCCACAATGGACGCAATCGAACGCAATATCGTATTGCGGGTTGCCGTCACGCCCGGGAGAGGCGCTTTCCTCAAAGGCATGGATTTTTGCCGGACGCAGGAGGCCATAGTCGAACAGATTGACCCGCCCCATCAGCCGGGCATAGGTCTCGTTGTCCATCCGTGTGACGTTTTGGTGCCATTGGGTGACCGCCGCCGGGTCATCCTCCATCCGGCCCTCCGCCACCACCCGTTTATAAACCGGGCTGCCGGGCAGGACCTGCAACGGCACCAGGCTGATCTGCCAGGCTCGATTCCGTGCCCACCAGTCGAGAGTATAGTTGGCGGTCTCCAGCGTTTCTTCCGGATCACCGAAAATAAGGTTCCCGCGCACGGCCAGCCCCTTGCCAAAGGTGGACTTCAGGGCATGGTTGATCATCTCCTCGGTGGATTTTTTCTGCATGCTGCCAAGAATGGTCTCGTGCACGTTTTCAATGCCGTAGCCCACAACAACGCATCCGGCGTCCCGCATGATGTCGATGACATCCGGCTCCACCACCCGCACATGCAACGAGGTCCACCACTTGACTCCGTAATCCTTGATGCGACGGCAGAACTCTTCCATGCGGGGGCGCTTGTAGGCGAAAAGTTCGTCTAGGACCTCGACCATATTGATGCCGAAGCGTTCGATGTTGAACTCCAGTTCATTGAAGAAATCGTCGAGCCCTCGCTGGCGGTAAACCTGTCCCGTGGGATGGAAGCAAAAGGTGCATTTGTAGGGGCACGACCGGCTGGCCACCATGGGTACCGAGCGCGGGTCATCCAACAGATCGAAAGAGAAGCTGTCGGATGTCACCTGCTCCTCGACCATCTTTTCCACGTCGAAGCTTTCCAGATCCGGCCAGGGCAATTGGTCCAGGTCCTTCAGGGTCTTACGGGCCTCGGTACGTTGGGCACGACCATCGGCGCCTTGCCAAACAAGGCCCGGTACCGCGCCGATACGGTCGCGGGCTTCCAGTACCCGGGCCAGGTCGACCATGGTCTCCTCACCCTCGCCAATGACACCGATGTCCATGGGCATATGGCCCACCACCCAATCGGGGGCCGCTGTCACCAATCCGCCGCCGCCCACGGTGACAACCGGCGGATGACCATCCTTGGCGGCCTGGAGGATTTCGGCGATTAAATGATAATGGGACGACAGGCCGCCGGTGGCGCAGAGATCGGGCTGAAAGCGCTGGGCCGCCCGCCGCACCTGGTCATAGGAGCGGCCCTCCACATGATGCAGATTGATACATTCAACTTCGTGCCCCGCCTGTTTCAGGGACGACGAGATATAGGCGATACCCAGCGGGAAATTATAGCCCCGGCCTTCGCCGAAATTGGGCAGCACGAGCAGGATCTTCAACGGCGGACCTCCTGACAACCGGTTGCATTTTGAACCAGGAAGCATGGCCTGTCCAATGACTGTTCCTCCGGTCCCCGCCTTGGGTTACACTCGCCGCAGACTCACCGATGGGACCCATTCATGGCGGATATCCGGCGCAAGGCCATCGTCACCCTGCTGATCGGCGAGGCCTATGTGGAGGCCTTCGAACGATTTATCCGGCCCACCTGGCAGCCCTATGCCGAACGTCACGGCTATGATCTGGTGGCCCTGACCGAGCTCATTGATCCCAATGCCGACACAGCAAAAAAATCCCTGCATTGGCAGAAGCTGCTGATCGGCGTTCATCCGGCGCTCAAGGACTATGACAAGCTGGTGTGGATGGATGCCGACATTCTGATCAATCATCGCTTGGCCCCCTGCATCGCCAGCGCCCACATCGGCAATGGCATCGGCGCGGTGACCATGCCGCCGCCGGACACTGATTTCTGCGGCCCGGACGGCAGCCGTTCAGCCCTGCACATGGTCATGGAGAACCTGCGGGCCCGGACACAAAACCCCGACCGCAATCCCTCTGTATTTTTGCAGGCCGACCACGCCGACTATTACCGGGTTTTGGGTCTGGACGGCGAGGCCCCACACCTCATCAACACCGGCGTACTGGTCTTCGATCCCCGACGCCACGGCGCCACGTTGGCCGGGATCTACATGAAGTACGACCGGGACTTCATCGATTTCGAAATGACACCGCTGTCCTTCGAAATACAGAATCAGGGCCTGCTCGACCCCTTGGACCCGCGCTTCAATACACCTTGGGCGTTGCATGCTCTCACCCATTATCCGTTCCTGTTCAATGATGACCTGCGCGAAGCCCATCCGGATCTGCTGAGCCAATGCGTCAACGCCGCATTTCGGCAGGTTTGGTTCTTGCATTTCGCCGGAACCCGAAATCATCCGGTGAGCAAGAGGCCCCTGGACCTGGTGGACCCGACCTGCCCGAGAATCACCGACTTGGTCTTTCCCGATCTGGCCGAGAAATGGCCTCATTGGTTCCGCTTTGTCGATGGGGAGGGATTCAAGCAGGCCTGCGCCCAGGTGGATGACGGGGCCGACATAGACGTTTTTTACTGATCAGTTTGGAGACTCTCCTTGTACCTCTGTTTCTTGATGCGCGAAGGACTGGTGAGCTTTCTTCCCAGGGGCGGAACCGTGGCGGAAATCGGCGTGGCACAGGGGGAGTTCTCAAAGGTGATCCTGGATGGCACCGAACCCAAGCATTTGCATCTGATCGACCCCTGGATCCATCAGGATGACCCGAGCTATGCCGCCGACCCCAACAACGCCCCCATGTCCGACCAGAATGCCAACTTCCGATCCGTGAGCGAGCAGTTCGCCGAGCAGTCGGCCTCGGGCCAGGTCATCATTCATCGAACCTATTCCCAGGCGGCGGTCAACCGATTCGAAGACCGGCAATTTGATTGGATCTATGTGGATGGTCTGCATACCCGCGAGGGCGTGACCCGCGATCTCGCGCTCTATTGGGACAAGGTCAAGGACGATGGCTTCATCGTCGGCCATGACTACACCAACATCGAACCGGCGCGAAAAATGGGGTTTGGCGTGATCGAAGCCGTGGATTCCTTTGTCGCCGAACGGGGTGCCGAATTCATCGCCCTGACCGCCGAGGCTTACCCAACCTATCTGTTGGCGAAACAGCCCGGCCAACACTGTGAGCAGATGAAGGCTTCCTTGCTCTATCACGTGCCGGACCTGGTGGAGATCCGTGAACCGTTGAACCGGTTTCAGCTCAGTCTGGTGACCGTCGGCGATAAAATGGTGCTTTTGCGTTCGTTCTAAAGGCTGCTTCTGTAATCGAGTCATTTGAGTCAAGCTGATTTCCAAGCCGTCGGTTTGAACCTGGGTTATGTGGCGCCCTTTGCTTCTGTCCGCGGTCGACGTCGTCGCCGCATGATGGGGATCAAGGGGGATCGGGTGCAGCAATCTGAAAAGCGTGGTCTTACGCCACTGCAGCCTGCGCGCTGTCATCCGAGCCCCGCGCGTCGCCACGCGTCCTGGCCGCCCTTCAGGCGATCTCGGTTTTCGTTGTGTTTAGATGGCGGTCTCCTCCTTGCGGTACTGGAAGTCCGTGCCGTCGATCCACATGCGATGCATGATTACGGCGAGACGCCGGGCAACGGCGACCTTGGCGCGTTTCATCCCGCGCCTTTTGGCGACCGCGAGCCCCCAGTGTTTGAGCCAGGACCAACGGCGGGTTCGAGTGAGAAGTGCATTGGCGGCCTCGAACAAAAGCCAACGAACCATGGCATCTCCGCACTTGCTGATGGGGCCGCTTCGGTCCTGCTCTCCCGAGGCGTATCTGCGTGGGACAAGCCCGAAGTGGGCGCCGACCATGACCGACTTTTGAAACCGTTCCGGCACGTCGAGTCCTGTCCTGAAAGCGAGGGCGGTAACCGGGCCGACGCCGGGAACGGTCATCAGGCGCCGGCAAACGCTATCATCGCGCGCAGCGGCATGAACCTGCCGGTCGAGCTTGTCGAGTTGTTCGAGCAAGGCTTGGCGCGCAAGCAAGAGCGGCTCGGCGGCTGCGCTGAGGTGCGGGTTATCAGCCGTCAATTCCCGAACCCGCGCCGCGAAAAGGCGTCCGCGCGCCATACCGACCTTGAGGCCGAAAGCTTTCAATGTTCCTCGTACCGTATTGGACAACTGACGGACCTGATGAACCAGGGTCTCCCGATGGGTCAGCACCATCCGGAGCTCCTGACTGCGCGCGGTCTTGACGTGGGTCGCGCGGTACAAACCGGTCCGCATCGCCTGGCTGATCAAGCGGGCGTCGCGACGGTCCGTCTTGACTGGGCTGGCGCTGGCAAAGGCCTTCATTTGCCGGGTCTCGATACAAATCACAGGGAGGCCCCGACTGGACAGTCCTGCGTACAGCCAAGGCGCCAGAGGGCCAGCTTCCAACCCAATTCGCGCAAAGCCACGCCCGCTTTCCTCGAGCCAAGTGGCGACCGCCTCGGGTGTGCTTGACACCTTGCCTTCGCGAATGACGGTTCCCTTTGCATCAATCTCACAGATCGAAATGCTTGCCATCGATACGTCCATTCCAACAAAATACTCCATGGCTGGTCTCCTCTGTTCCATGTCCAGGAATTGACCCGGATACTTGATCAAGACCGAGTGTGGAGACCAGCTGACTGTCTAGGCAATCCCTGACTGCTCGATTACCGCCATCTGAAAAAATCCGATTTCGAGCATGAGGGCCTTTGAACTTTCAACATGTTAGCCTCACCCTGAGCTTGTCGAAGGGCGAGGCGGGACGTCGAACAACACTTTTTCAGCAGCCTGTTAGCGCGTGTTTGATCGAATCCGATCAAACACGCCGTGATCTAAGAGCAAGACGGCTGCAAGGGAACTTTCTTGGGCATCCAGACCACCCAGTTTGGTCAAGAGGCGTGCATCGAATGCCTTGCGCGACTATTGTTATGACAAAGATGGCTCTGGCGCCTTCCTAACCGAGGCGACCGATTGGAATTCCCGTGAGACCGACCATGAAACTGTCCGGCCTTCTTTGCTCTTTGTCCGTCCTGGCCCTGATCGGGTTGGGCGGCCCCAAGGCGTCCGCAGCCGATGCGGATGCCGTCGCGGTCATTGTCGGCAACGGTCAGTACAGCCACCCGGACATTCCGTCGGTGGATTTTGCCCATCGCGACGCCCAGGCCATGCACCGCTTCGTGCGCGACGTCCTGGGGTTCCGCGAGGAAAACATCTTATTGCTCACCGACGCCTCTCAGGCACAGATGGAATCCACCTTTGGGCGCCAGGGGAATCCGCGCGGCAAGGCCTATCAGTATATCCGCCCCGATAAATCCGATCTGTTCGTCTTTTACTCCGGCCATGGCCTGCCCAGTCAGGACCAGCAACGGCGCTACCTATTGCCTACCGATGCCGATTTGGCCACCGTCGATATCAACGGCTATCCCCTGGACGTGCTCTACGACAATCTATCGCAGTTGGGAGCCCGCTCGGTCACGGTGATGGTCGATGCCTGTTTCTCCGGCGGCAGCCATCGGGGTCCACTGATCAAGGGGGCGTCAGGGGTGAAGATCATTCCCAAGGATGAGCCAAACCCCACCTCCTCGCTGACCGTGCTCACCGCCGCCTCGGCCGACCAATTGGCCAGTTGGGACGAAGAGGCCGAGCATGGCCTGTTCACCGAATACCTGCTGCGCGCCCTTTATGGCGCCGCCGACCAAAAGGGTCACGGCAATGGCGACGGCCAGATAACCCTGCAAGAGGTCAAGGCCTACCTGGACGATGAAATGCGCTACAAAGCCCGCCGCGCCTATAACCGGGAACAGGTGCCGACGGTGATCGGAGCGCCGGATCTGGTGCTGGTGGCAGCAGTGGACGGCACCTTTGCCAAACGACCGGATTTGCCGCGCAGCCCGCAATCGCTCATCGGCGAGCCGGTGTTGGATCCCATGGACCTGGAGATGGAATCGGTGACCACCAGCAATGTGCGCGCCGGGCCGGACCTGCGGTCTTTGCGGGTGGGCATGCTGCCCAAGGGCACCAAGGTGAAAGTGACAGGCAAAGTCGTCGACCGACCCTGGTTCCTGGTGGAACGCCAGGGAGACCGCATGGGCTATGTCTATGCCTCATTGCTGCGCGAGCCGGTTCCGGAGCCGATCCTAGTTGAACCGCCGGTGGTCGAACCGCCCGCCCCAACCGTGGAAACCCCAGACGAGGCCGTGGAGGCTTTGGAAGACCGCCTCAAACAGCTGGAAGCGGAAATGGAATATCGAAGCCGCGAAGGATCGATGCCCGAGGATCCGCCGCCCCTGCCTCGATATGGGGATGAAATGGACTTCGAACGCCTCCCGCCACCGCCGTCCCGACCAGGTTTCAATCCGCCTCGACGCCCGCCGCCGGGAGGTCAGGTTGCCCACCGCCCGCCGCCCAGGCGCCCCAATGGCGACAAGATCCGCCCCTTGATGCGGTTGCGCGAGACCCTCGACGAGATGGCCCAGATCCTGGTGCGCCAGAACTATATCGAACGAGTCGAGGTTCCGGTGGATTGTCCCGGCCCCGACGATGGCAAGTGTATTGCCGAAGGCTCCAGCGCCTTGTTCTATGGCCAGATCACGCCCCTGCCCCGAAGCTGCACGCTCAAGGTTCAGGCGACCTTCGAGCATGACCGCCTGATCCGGGCCGATGGCAGCCGCAAAGGCACCTATGTGCGCGATCGCAAGGTCTCCCTCAATCTGTTCAACAAGAACAAAGTCCGTGACAAGACCCTGACCATCAAGTCGCAGACCGAAGGGCAGCTGTTGGCCGTGGAACACTACCTGTTCGGCAAGGCTCGCTTCATCGACAAGGATGACAGAGACCGCTTCGCCCGCCTGGCCCGAGAAGCAAACCGGCTGTGCCGCACCATTCCCCTGATCGCCAACCGGCAGAATCGCTAATTGCGCCATAAGGAGCGACGGTGGGGTCAGTTCGAACTGGCCTTCTTGGCGGCGGGGTAAAGGTGCTCGGATTCCGCCACCACCCGATCCCACACCAGATCGACCATTTCCCTGGTCTCATCGAGAAACTGGCCGTGGTCGCCCACATGCAATCCGTTCCGCCACCACTTTTTCGCATACTTGCTGAAAATCCGTTTGATCTCCCGCTCGCCTTCGAGGAACCGCTTGGCGATGGACGGCGCCTCCTCTTCTGAACCTGCGAGCAGCACGGGATAGATATGAACCCCATTCATGGCAAAGTGGTTGGTGACGGCATCCACATAGCGCTGAAAAATCTCGCTACAAATGGCGGTGTCGCAGATTTCCCGGTCTTCCACCAGGTTTACAAGCACCTTCGCCAACTCAGAGATCTCGTGGTTTTCCCGATGCAGTTTCTCAAACGGTATCATCGTCCCCTCCTAAAGAAATAGTTTTCGCGCAGAATGCCGACCGGGCAATAGGGCGCGCAGGTGTGCGTTTCTCAGACGCCTTGACCAAATCTACCATACATGGCGGTACAATAAACGTTTTTGGTTATGAGCCAGTCGCATTCGAATCATGCATGAAGGCTGAAGGCAGCGGGAATCCACAAAAAAACCCGGGCCGAAGCCCGGGGTTTTTCCTTGTCGTCCGAATACGCTCAGTCGTCCCAGCGGTCGCGATACCATCCGCGCTTCCATCCGCGGCCCCGATAGGCCTTTTTCGACTTGCCCTTATAAACCACCACCCGCTTGGCCGGACGAGACTTTTCCACAATCACCACGCGCTCCACATACCGCGGGCGTTCGACCACCACGACTTTGCGCGGGGCAGGGCGATAGGCAACCGCGCGGGTCCGTCTCGGCGGATCGATCTGTTCATTGCTGATGGCGTAGCCAAAGCCCGCGCCGAGCAACGTTCCGGCGGCGGTGGCGGCCAACTTGCCGTCACCCTGGCCGATCTGAGAGCCGAGCAGCCCCCCGGCGGCGGCCCCGATCAGGGTACCGGGCTGCAGGAATCCATCGGCCTTGGCACCGGTAAACGGCGCGGCGGCGATCAGGGCGGCGGTCGCCAGGGCGGCCAGTTTCTTGGTCAAGGTCATGATCGGTCTCCTTGGTTTCAGTCGATGCCAGGGTAATGGAGCGGCCAGAGCCGGTTTTTCCGTTCATCGAAAATCCGCCTCTCCAGCCCCCATAGCCTCCGCACGATCCGATTTTCCATTCGCAACAGGGAGACCCTGTGATGAAACATTCCTTGATCCATCTGACCCTCGCCGGCTTGCTCGCCGTTTCCGCCGCCGCGACCGCCCCCCATGCCCAGGCTGCCGACCGACAGGCTGGACCGCCTTCGCGCATTTTGGTGCTGGGCCAGGATGGCGGGCCGGACATGCCGCGCCGGGATTCCGTGCCCTATCGCATTCTCACCGAACGGCTGAGCGCCGGTCTCGACCGGGACGGCTACAAGGTGTTCCAGGAAAGCGACCGCAGCCGCGACCGGCGTGATACCGCCAATGTGCGACGCAACGCCCAACAGGCCATCGCCGCCGCCCAGCACCTCAAGCGCCCGGCCATGGATATGGCGGTGGTGCTCTCGGTGCGCCCGGAAGTGGTCAAGCGAAAGATCGACGGCAAGAAAAAAGCCAAGGTGATGACCGTCCGCCTGACTGGCCAGTTGGTGGATCTGCCCAGTGGTCAGGTCCTTGATACCGTCGCCCTGCGCGCTGTCTCCGACAGCCGTTTGGAGCGGGATTGCAACAAAGGCTGCAAGACC
Source organism: Magnetospira sp. QH-2 (assembly GCF_000968135.1). Classification (NCBI taxonomy): domain Bacteria; kingdom Pseudomonadati; phylum Pseudomonadota; class Alphaproteobacteria; order Rhodospirillales; family Thalassospiraceae; genus Magnetospira; species Magnetospira sp. QH-2. Next base: position 3,536,447 of record NZ_FO538765.1, read on the forward strand.
CGCAAGGCGGTGCGCCTGACCCGTCGCCTGGCCGATGACTTCACCGAAGAAGTGGCTGCAAGGCTGGCCAAGTCCGTGGCCTGGAAAGACGAGGATGCCAAAGGCTATTCCGTGGTGTTGCAGGATTTCCGGCCCAAGGAACTCAAGCGCATGATCCGCACCCTGGACGACTACAGCGACCGATTGGACTACTGGTCCGTGGGGCGCACCGAACGCAGCCGTATCCTGTGGGTGGAGACCGCCGCCAAGCCGCGTCAGATCAAGCGCGCCATCAACCGGCTGCTGGACAAGTCCGGCCTGGAAGCCCGCGTGATCCGGTCCGACCGGGGCTTCACCATCATCCGCGCCCGTCATACCCGCCTCGCCATCGACCCATGGCGCAAGGGCTAAAGGAGCTTCGGTCATGATCCACGGCACTCCCAACAATGCCATGGCGGAAATCGCCCTGGCCCTGGCCATGGGCTTCTTCTCCATCATGGTGTTGACCCTGGTCTCCATGGGCGGCGGGCTGGTGGCTTCCGCCGATCTCCCCCTGGCCGATAGCGGCGCCGCCCTGGGCAAGACCCAGACGGACTCCGCGCAACAGGCCAGCGGCCCCGCCGTTCCCCGGGATTCCGTGGTGATCTACCACAAGGACCAGTTTTATGACGGCGGCCTGAAACCCCTTGATCCGGCCAGTCTGGCCGGACGTGAGCGGGTGGTGCTGGCCGTCGATCCCGACCTGCCCATGGCCCGGGCTTTGAAGGCCCGGGACCAGATTCCCGTCGCATCGCTCACCATGGCACCGCTGGATGACCGCTGGCGCCAAGCTCTAAAGGAGAAGCAGCCATGACCCCCACCTGGATCCGCAACAGTCTGTTGCTTTTCGCCCTCATCGGTTTCTGGCCGGGATCGGCCCAGGCCATCGTCACTCCCGACCGGGCCGAGGTTAAACGCATGATCATCCAAGAAGCCGCCCGGACCCGCGTACCGGTGGCTCTGGCCCTGGCCCTGGCCAAGGTGGAATCCGATTTCAATCCCAAGGCGCGCAGCAAGGCCGGCGCCCGGGGCGTCATGCAGATCATGCCCAAGACGGCCAAAGGCGAGTTCGACCTCAGCCCCAACCATCTGTGGGACGCCCGGACCAATATCCGCACGGGTCTGCAATTCCTCGAACAGCTCTATGATCAATACGGCGGCCAATGGAATCTGGCCCTGTCCCACTACAACGGCGGCACCCTGCCCGGTTACCCCGGCGCGGCACGGGCCCATGATTTCAACAAGGGCTATGTGCGCCAGGTTTTGAAGTGGCACGGAGTCTATCTCGAACAGGCGCTGATCTGGCGCGAGGAACAGCCCGTGGCGCGATCCAAGGCCGATGCCGAGCGCCCCCGCTATCAACTCGAAGACGACTGGTCCGACGAACGTCCGGCCCGCCTGGTGGTGGAACGCTGGCAGCCCCCCTATGAAGAGGAGTCGGAAGAGCAAGTGGTGGAGATCATCATCGAAGACGATTTTGACTTTGATCGTCCCCCGCCGCCGCCCCGTTTCGAGGCCCGCGACCGTTGGGACGACGATAAGGAGCGCCGCTTTCGACGCCCGCCACCGCGCCGGGGAGGACGCCATCACCACCGCCCGCCACGGCATCGGTTCTAGGACATTTGCATGACCCTCCCAAGGCTCATAGAATTCATCGGACAAAGGCCGACGAAGGCAGGGGGAACCGTGGACGAAGCAACCGACAGGCTGTTGCGGGCGGGGGGCGAAAGCCCGCTGATCGAGGATTTCCGCGCCGTTGCCGAATCCACGACCCCTGCCGGTCGTCTGCGCCATGCGCCCCGTCCGACCCTGGATTGGCTGTCCCGCTTTGTGGTCGGACAGGCCGGGGGCCCGCATAAGGATGCGCCGCTCTATGAACTCTGCCATCTGGTGCTGGCCCTGGGCGGAGACGGCGGCCGCCGGGCTCAAGTGCTGTTGGACCCCGATGGCGTGACCGCGAGTCGCTCCCGCGCCAGCTTTGCCGATCACCCAGGCGCCGATGAAGACGGGGTGACAGTCGAGGGTGACGAAGGCCCCTTTACCATCCGTTTCGGGCGCATGCCGATCCTGGCCGCCCTATACGAGTTTCTCTGCGGCATGGAGGGCTACGGCTTCTATCCCCAGCTGGAAGAGATTCTCGCCGGGATCACCGGTCCGGCCGATGTGCGCCCCGCCGCCAACCAGCTGTCCAGCCATCTGCGGCAATATCGAAAGAAGAATCTGCCCTCGGCCCGCAGCGAAGGAAAATTCACCACCATCTACGGATTTCTGCGCGACCGAAGCCCGGAAAACAGGCTTTCCATCGACGACTCCGCGATTTTGGACTTCTGGTGCCTCCATTGCCAAGGCAAGGAATTCAGAGGATATCGCGCCGTGTTTGATCAGTTCACCCGTTTCATGGAGTCATTGGAAGAGGCCGGCGCCCGCCGCGCCGTCGACGAGGCCGCGCCCTTGGGCACCGACCGCGAGGCCGGGGAGTTGGATCCCGCCGACACGGATCAGTCCGATCCCGGTGGGCCTGGTTGGACGTCCCCCCTGGCCGCCTTCGACCAACCGCCCCTGAACGAAATCAAGTTTCTCAAGGGCAGCAGCGAACGCAAGCCCATGGAAGCCCTGATGGATCATGGGCCCCATGCCCTGCACCTGCCGCTCGCCTTTCTGCGCTACGAGGTTTTCGGACAGGTACAGGCGGGCATCACCAATGATCTACAAGTTGGGCGCGGTGCCGAGGCCGTGGCCAGGCGCATCACCTGCGACGAGGCCGAATCCTATGGCGCCAGAATGGCGACCGTCGAAAAGCTCGCCGCCCACGTGGACCAACTGCAAAAGGCCGCCCTGCACGTTCTCGCCTCCGCCCCCTCTCCCGCCATACCCGCCAACGATGAAAAAATCGTCCCCTTGGAGATGGCGGCGCGGGCATACAAGACCCTGACCCGCAAGGGCTTCACCGCAGCCCCCGACGACGACAGCCGGGCCACGTTCCGTCAGGCCGCCCCGGCCCTGGTGGCGGTCGGGACCCTGCTGCGCGGCTACCTGAGCGCATTGACCCAATTGGACGGTCACGGTCTGGACCGCCATTTCCAAACCGACCGCGAGACCTTCAGCGAGCGCTTCCGGGCGCTGTACGGAGACCCCCAATGATCAGCTACCAAACCACCCCCGACCTCATCGCCCGCGCGACCACCTGGTTCCAGGACCGGGAGGCAGCCGACGAGCTCCTGGCGCGGGCCCGGGAACAATCCACCGCGCGGCCATCACCGGCGCGGCTTCAGGCCTATGCCACCGGACGACTTCCCTGGCCGCAGGACGATCTGGAACGGGCACTGGGCAGCCATCTGCCCTTGCGTCGAGCCTATATGATCATGGTCAAGGCAGCCTCTTCCCACCATCTGCCCCGCGCCCGCGCCGCCAGCAGCGACACCCTGCCCACCCGCGAGGGGGATCGGGTCCGCCTCAGCCTTCGGGAATCCCGCGCCGAGCCGGATCAGCTGTTCCTGATCGTCGAGATCAGCGACCGGGTGCCCGAGGGTCCCTCCACCCTGATCATCCTCGATAGCGAGGACAACTCGACGCAAGTGGCTTTGCCCGAACCACGCAACGGCGTGGCCCAGGTCATTCTCGACCGCGCTTCGGAGGCCGTCCGCCTGCTCGCCGACCCACGCAGCGAGGCCTTTATCCGGTGAGTAAATACGCCGTCTTCGCCGCCACCACCGACGGGCCGGTGCGCATCGAGCGCATCACCGCCGAACCGGCGCCGCAATCGATGATCTGTCTGGGGCGCACCTCCGAGGTGCTTTCCATCAGCGGCGGCTATGACGACTTCGTCCGTCCGGGCAGCGGCGTCATTCTGCGCGAATTCGGTCCCGATGAGGAAGACGCCTTCCGCCTTGATATCTCCGGCCCCATCTCGTCGGGGCGTTCTTGGCAATTGGCCGTCTTTGCCGCCCATGCGCTGCGCGCCGCCGAGAACGCCGAACTGGCACCGGTGGAACAGGCCGATCGGGTCCTGTGGCTGACCGGCACGGTGGATTATGACCTAAATGTCGGCCCGGTGGATCATGTGCCGCAAAAAATCGAGGCCAGCCGTACCTTGTTCGCGGCCTGGGCCGAGAGAGACATTCCGGTGATTGCCGCCTGCGCAGGGGCAGAGGATGCCGAAGCCCTGCGCCGAGCCGGTCTTCCAGGACAGGTGGAGGTCGTGGCATTGACCACCACCACCGACCTGCTCGCCCGTCTGCCCCTGGGCCCCACGGATCTGCGCAAAGCCAAGGAGACGAAGACCGTCACGCGGTCTCGGCGGCCATTTCCCTGGGGCTTTGTCCTGGGTAGTTTGGTGGTGGCCGGGGCCCTGGCCTTCCTCTGGCACAAGCCGTCCATCGAAACGGATCCGGGTCTCCCGGACACGACCCCGGCGGCGGCCATCCAATTGACCAGCCCACGCGGCGAAAATCCCACCTATCATTTCGGCGAGAAGCTGGATCTAAAGTTAACCCTGGGCCGCGATGCCTGGGTGAACTGTTTCTATCATCAAGCCGATGGCAGCACCCTGCGCATTCTGCCCAACAGCCGTTTCCCCGAGGCCCATTTGACCGGCGGACGATCCTATGACCTGCCCGGCGGCAACCTGTTTCCGTTCGAGCTGGAAGTGGCCGCCCCGGCGGGCGAGGAGAAAATCACCTGCTATGCCGCCGATCGCAAAATCGATTCGGATCTGTCCGACGGCCTAGATAATCAGCTACAAGGCCTGGCCGGAACGCAAATCCATGCCGCAACATTGAGTCTTTCGGTACGCCCCTAAAAAAACCGCCTCTCACCCCTCCATAGCCTCGGCAGGTTATCAAACAGAGGGTGAGACCATGTCACAATCAGCAATCCGTCCCCGCCGTCCCGCCGCTTTGGCCCTGGTTGCCATCCTGGGCGCCGTGGGCCTTTCCGCCTGTGTTACCCAGCCCCCCGCCATGGATGCCGGGATCGGCTTCCGCGAGGCCCGCTTCGCCGAAGTTACCGCCATGCGCGACTATCGCAAATGTCGCGACGACGCCCTGACCCTGGACCGACAAGGCAGGGAAACCGGCGATGCGGCCAAGTATCTGGCCAGCGCCAAGCTGCTGGAAACCTGTGAATCCGATCTGGGCCCCGAAGCCGCCGGCATTGCCCGCGACGAACGCCTACAGGCCTATGCCCTGAGCATACAGAATTTCCTCAAGGGTGGTGATCTGACCAGCGCGCGAAGCAATCTGCAACGGCTGTCCCAGGCCCATCCCGGCGTGGACCTGTATTACCCCGATGGCTCGTCTTTCGTGGATACCATGGAAGTGCTGCTGGGCCTGCGCCCGGATCACGCCGTGGCCCGTTTCTCCGACGCCAACGTCAATCGTGACCTGAAGGGCGAAATGCGCCGGGTCCAGTATTGGCAGAGCCACTAAACCAAGGAGGCCGTCATGAACCGCTCCCCCAAATCCCTGTTGGCGGCCCTGATGTTGGGCACCGCCTTGACCCTGACCGCCGCGCCGGTGCTGGCCAACCCCAGTTGGCATCCGCAGTCCTCGGAACGGCTGATCAAGCTGCCGCCAAGCTATCTGCAAAAATCGCTGGATAATGATTTCGCCCGCTCCGCCTTGGGTCAGGCCCTGACCACCACCGAACAGGATCTGTCGTTGAAAACCGGCACCCTGGGTGATCTGCAACGGGCCATCGACACCGCCGAAGGCGAGGTGCGCCTGGATCTGCGTCACCAGTTCCTGGCCGAAAAGCGGGAATACCTGAACCTGATTTCCGAGCGCAACGAGATGCGTCGCAAGCACCTGAAGGTCAAGCGCAAGCTGTTCGACCGCATGATGGACAAGTTGGCCGAGGAGGCCGACGATCCTTCCGGGACCCGCCAGCAGTTGATTGCTCAGCAGCAGGCCGCCCGCAAGCGGTTCCAAACCTCCATGGACGTGGTCGATCAGCGGATCTTCGAGACCAGCATGGCCACCGAGAGCAAGTATGCCTCGCAATATTCCCAAAACATGCAGGCCATGGAAAAACTGCTCGCCCGCATCAAGCATCACGACATGAACCAAATGGCCGAGGATGACGATGGTCAGCCGCTGACCCGCAAGGAACACCTGCGGCGCATGGCCTCCGACATTCAGACCGAACTGGCCATGCTCGACCAGGAAGAGACCATGATCGGCTATATGGCCAAGCTGGTCGCCCTGGATGCCATGGCCCTGACCGAAGACGGCCTGGACGCCGAGCTGGCCGATTCCGACGTGGCCACCGTCGCCTCGCCGGTCACCAATCTCAACTTCTTCCTCGACAACTGAAGCCCCGGAGAAAACCCATGACCCGCAAACTTCTGCTCACCTCCGCCATTGCCCTTGGACTCCTGGCCTCAACCGCCACTGCCTGGGCCGATACTCTGGAAACCCTTGAACGGGAACGGGCCGTCACCGTCGATTTGATGCTCGACCCGGAACTGACCGTGCCCGACCGCATGGGTAAGCTGGCCACTGCCCAGCGCCGCCTGGTGGATCTGGAACGCATGGTCTTGCGCGACGACAGCCTGCGCGGCAAGAACACCCGTGCCGTGCGCCAAGCGTTCAAGAATTACGACATCACCTTCCTGGCCCATGGCTCGGTGGAAAAGAACCGCGCCATGATCGACAACTGGCTCGATCAATTCGGCGTCAGCACCGAGAGCCTGATGGCCGCCAAGGTCGGGAGGCGCTGACATGCCAGCCCTCGCCACCATCGCAGATAGCGGCTCGCGGGCCCTGTCCGCCCTGATCGGCACGGCGACCATGGGGCTTGCCGTGGCCGTGTGGGTAACCGCCGACGATCCGGACGTGCTGGCCGAACGCACCGTGGAACTGTTCGGCGGCACCTTCTTGGTGTTGTTGGCCGGACTTTTGTTCCTCAGCCTGTTTGCCTGGGTGCGCATGGGTCAGAGCCGTTTCGATCCCACCGCCCGCGCCCTGTGGCTGGAGACCGGCCTGCATGGGGCCAGCGGAGTGGCCACCCTGGCCCTGACCTATACCCTGTTCGGGATCAGCCTGGGCATCGGCACCCTGGCCGACCAGCCGCTCAATCCGGATACGGTGGGATCCATCATCCAGGACCTGACCCGGCATTTCTCCATGGCCTTTCTGACCACCGTGGTCGGCCTGCCCACCTCCGCCCTGTTGCGGGCATTGCTGCTCATCACCGAAAAGCGTCTCGACGCCAAGGAGGCCCTATGAAGTTCCTTCTGTTCAATGTTGTTGTTGGCGGTGCCCTGGTCTATCTGATGGCCTTTGGCGGCCCCACCGGCATGCCGCTGCCCCGTGAGCTGTTTCCCGATCGGCCCGAAAAGGTCGCCATTGAGCAACCGGCCCCCGAGCCGGTCCGGCAAAGGATCGCCCGGCCGGTGGCCGAACCCGTGATCGAGCCGACTCCCGTTATGGAGCCCGTTGCCAAACCGATCGCCCAACCCCAACCCGTTTCCCAACCCGTTCCCCAACCCGTTCCCATGCCCGATCCCCAGCCTATTCCCCAGGCCTTACCACAGGCCTTACCCCAGGCAGTGCCCCAGAAGCTCGCCGAACCGGTGGTCGAACCCGCCCACCAACCGGCTATTGCACCGCCGCCGCTGCCGGAGCCGGTCAGTGTGGCTCGGCTTGATCCGAAACCGGCGCCCATGGGGGAATCCCCCGGCATCTTCGACGCGCCGGAACCGGAAACACCGAAGATTTCGGCCCGTGAACGACGCCGGTCCCTTCAAGACCTGGTGGCCGACATGGAACGGCTCTATGTCGACAAGATGGCGAGGTAACGGCCATGACCACCGCTCCCGTTTCCGCCCGCCTGTCCATGATCCTCAGCCTCGGTATCGGCATCGTGCTGATCGCCCTGGCCCAGGTCCCGGACCGGATGCACAAGGAACGGGAATCGGTGCGTCTGGATCTGCCCGAGGATAAACCGCAACCGGTCGCCGAGACGGTTACACCGGTGGTCCGGTTGCCCGCGCCACCGGCGCCTGCGCCAGTATCCGCGCCAGTATCCGCGCCAGTATCCGCACCGGTATCCGCGCCGGTCCCAGTCGCGACCATCACCCCGCCGCCTCCCGTGGCGGAACCAACGCCCAAGCCGTCGGCTGCAAGGGCCGAACCCGTTGCCCAACCGGCTCCGCCGCCCGCCATCGATCCCAGACCTCAATCAAAGCCAAGGGCCAAACCGAAGACCAAGCCGATCCCGCGAGCGGTGGCCATTCCGGCCCACCGACCAGCCCCCAAAACCGAGCCGCGCCCCCAACCGGCACCGGCACCGGTCGTTCAGGCGACCTCCGCGGATATCCGTACCGGGCGAACCCTGCTGCGCGTCTTGGAACATGGTCGTGGTCCGGAGATCGAGATTGCCTGGCCGTCCGGATCCCGGTCCCGCGACCAGTTGTTCGAGGCGCTGACCTCTTGCTACGGCATGCGGGTAGCGGTGATGGATGGCGCGGGGAATTTGTTCACCAGCGAACAGACCCCCGGCGAGCGGTGGGAAATCAATACCGACCGCTATAGCGGCTTCCTGCGTCAGCCCGCCGGACGACCGGCCTCGGCGGAGAGAACCGAGGTCCGGAAGATCAAACAGCATCACGACCTATATAGTGGGGACACGATTAGAATTTTCCCACGCCGGGTGGATGCCGCCCTATTGGGTGGCCTGCGCCAGCAATTGGGCAAGGATTACATGAATACCGGACGCATCCGTGCGACTTACCGGCTTGAGGGAGGCCGGGTCCGGGTCGGCGGTCTCTCGGCCGATGGCCTTGCCTTGCCCGGTCGCATCGACCTGGGCCGCTGCGGGAGGAGACCATGACAAAAACCCTGCTCCCGCTGATGCTGGTGATTTTGCTCGCTGGCTGCATGCAGACCGCCTATCGCCCGCTGACCGAGCGCGACGACAAGAGCGCGCAAGAACCGCTTGCCCGGGAGGTTCTTTATCACCTGGACAGGGACTATTATCGCGACCCTCCAACCTGCGTCTTCGTGCTCCCCACCTTGGGCCTTGAGCACCCCGCCTTGGCCCGCCGGATCGCTGATTCCCTGGCGCAGCACTTGAGTGGTCGCGTCGAGCGGGTCGTCTCTCCCTTGACCCGGCAACGGATCGAACGCAAGCGGGGCATAGATCTGGAAAACTCCGGCGACCGACGCCGCTTCGCCCTTGAACAACGGTGCCCGTTCCAGGCCCGGGCGGTCCTCGGCCATGCCGAAGATGCCTATATGCTCGTATGGAGCGAGCGTCAGGTGGGTCTCCGACTGGAGCTTGCCCGGGCCTTTGATGACAAGATTCTTTGGCGAGCCGCCCACACGGCCCGGCGCGGGGATGGCGGACTTCCCTTGTCGCCCCTGTCGGTGGTGGCCAGCGCGGCAACCGCGGGAGCTTTCCATGCCGATGGCGAAATCATGGACTCCTTGATCGACGACGCTTTGCGCCGCATGCTACGCACGCTCCCCGATAGTCGCTAATCGCGCAAGGATCTCGGTGGGTGGCAAGGACGCCGATGCCCAAGCTTTTCCCGCCGGGCTGTTTCTGCTAGTTCTTCGGACCTTGTTTCAATCTCCCCGTTCGAAGGACGACTTCCATGCATAACCTTTGGTCCGAAACCGAATCTCATGCCGCCATTGCCCGGTACGGTGCCGATGGAATCAACGAGGATTGGGCCCTGCGCACCTATACCACCCGGCTGCTCGGATCGGTGCCCGAGTTGGTGTTGCATGGCGGCGGCAATACCTCGGTCAAGACCAGCCTCCCGGATCTGACCGGCGACACGACCGAGGTGCTCTGCGTCAAGGGATCGGGCTGGGACATGGGAACCATCGAACCGGCGGGACTGCCCGCCGTGCGCCTGGAACCGCTGCTCAAGCTGCAAGACGTGGACAGCCTGACCGATGAGGAAATGGTCAACTTGCAACGCACCAGCCTGATGGATGCCAGCGCGCCCAATCCGTCGGTGGAGACCCTGCTGCATGCCTTCATCCCGCACAAGTTCATCGATCATACCCATGCCAATGCGGTGGTCGCCCTGACCGATCAACCGGACGGCGAGGCCCGGGCCCGCGACCTCTATGGCGACCGCATGGCCATCGTGCCCTATGTGATGCCCGGCTTTTATCTGGCCCGGGACGGCTACCGGGCCTATCTGGACAAGCCCGACGCCGAGGGACTGATCCTGGTCAAGCATGGCATCTTCACCTTCGGCGCCACGGCCCGCGAAGCCTATGACCGGATGATCGAGCTGGTCTCCGTCGCCGAGGATGTCCTGGCCAAGGCCGGGCCGAAAGTTTATCCATCAGCATCGGTGGCGTCGTCGGTGGCGACGGTGGCCCAGGTGGCCCCAATCCTGCGCGGGCTGGTGGCCGAGGATCAGGGTGACGACCATGAGCCCAAACGACTGCTGCTGGACTTCCGCACCTCCGCCGCCATCCGGGCCTTCGTGGATGGCGCAGATCTGAGCGACTATAGCCAGCGGGGCACCGTGACCCCGGACCATGTGATTCGCACCAAGCCCAAACCCTTGGTGCTTCCCTGTCCCGAAGCGGGCAAACTGGACGCATTCGCCAAGGGCGCGAAAGCGGCACTGGCAGCCTATCAGGCCGACTATCAGGCCTATTTCGAGCGCAACAATGCCCGGCTCGGCGGCATCAAAACGCCATTGGACCCGATGCCGCGCATCGCCTTGGTGCCGGGGCTGGGACTGTTCGGCATGGATAAGTCCCGCGGCGCGGCTGCCATCGCCGCCGATCTGGCCGAGACCAATATCGACGTGATTACCGCCGCCGAGGGGTTGGGCACCTATGACCCGATCCCCGAGGCTGACCAGTTCGACCTGGAATACTGGTCCCTGGAACAGGCCAAGCTGGGCAAGGGCTCCGAGAAAGCCCTGGCCCGTCAGGTCTGTTTGGTCACCGGCGGCGGATCGGGCATCGGCGCCGCCACCGCCCGGGCCTTCGCCGCCCAGGGCTGCGAGGTGGTGGTGCTGGACCGCGACGAACCCACCGCCCAGGCCATGGCCGAGGCCGTGAAGGGATTGGGCATCGGCTGTGACGTCACCGACAAAATGGCCGTGACCGCCGCCATCGCCCAGGTCTGCGAGACCTATGGCGGATTGGACATCGTCGTGTCCAATGCCGGCGCCGCCTGGCAGGGCCGCATCGGCGAGGTGGATGAGGAAACCCTGCGCCAGAGCTTCGAATTGAATTTCTGGGGACACCACACAATTTGCCAGGAAGCCGTTCGAGTAATGACCGCACAAAGCACCGGCGGCTGTCTGTTGTTCAATACTTCCAAACAGGCGCTCAATCCGGGCAAGAACTTCGGTCCCTACGGCCTACCCAAAGCCGCCACCTTGTTCTTGATGAAGCAATATGCCTTGGACCACGGGCGCGACGGCATTCGGGCCAATGCCGTTAATGCCGACCGCATCCGCTCCGGCCTGCTAACCGATGACTTCATCGCCCAGCGATCCGTGGCCCGGGGGGTGAGCGAGCACGACTACATGGCGGGCAACCTGCTGGGGCGCGAGGTCACCGCCGAGGACGTGGCCCAGGCCTTTGTGGATCTGGCCAAATCGCGCAAGACCACGGCGGCGGTGATGACCGTCGACGGCGGCAATATCGAAGCCTCGGTCCGATGAACCACGATCATACCGACGCCGCGCGGACGGTCATCCATACCGCCCTGGCCATGAACGCCCAAGGGCTCAATCGCGGTAGCGCGGGCAATGTATCGCTGCGCCTGGGGGACGGATTCCTGGTCACGCCGTCGGGCATGGCCTACCCAGACCTGCTGCCCGAAGACGTGGTCTGGGTCGGTTTGGACGGCAGATGGGATCGCCATGGCCGCAAACCCTCCAGCGAATGGCAGTTTCATCAAGCGATCTACGCGGCCCGACCGGAGATCAACGCCGTGGTCCATACCCATTCCAGTTTCGCCTCTACCCTGGCGGTGCTGGAACGGGACATTCCACCGTTCCATTACATGGTCGCCGCCGCCGGGGGCCGGGATATCCGCTGTGCTCCCTATGCCACCACAGGCAGCCCCGAGTTGGCCGAGACCACCGTTACGGCGCTGGCGGGTCGGCGGGCCTGTCTGCTGGCCCATCATGGCCTGATCGCCTGCGGCCCCGATGCCGAGCGTGCCCTGGACCTAGCCGCCGAAGTGGAAGACTTGGCCAAGATCTATGTGCAGGCCCTGGCCATCGCCGAGCCACCCCGGCTCGAAGACGCCGAAATGACCCGCATGCAAGAGATCTTCAAGGCCTATGGGGCCAACGCGCAGGATTGATTAATATATATTATGTCCCCGCCATAGTGTGGCGGCAATGGCGGTGCGAGACGGAGCGGATTGGTGGATCTGCGGGTATGTCTGTCGGTGAATGGGGCGGCGGATGAGGCGATGAATGGTCCTTCGACGCCCCCATGGTTTCGCCCCTGCCCCACCCATCAGAGCCCCTGCCCCGCACAGGCAGGGGGGTCGCACAATGCTGAGATCACGCTGCCTCATCCATTGATTTGGCGCGGGCAGAACATCAATATTTGGGTATTTTCAAGTCACCTTCTATTATGGGATAGGAGGAGTCGTGATGCTGGATTCGATCATCAAATTTCTGACCGAGAACCGGGATACCTTGATCGTTGGGATCCTGTTGGCGCTGCTGGCCTGGTTCCTGGCCCGATACTTCATGCCCAAAGGCAAGGGCGATGGCCCACAGATCAACTACACAACCAATGTCATTGTAACGCCAGAATTGCTTGATCGGTTGATCCAGGCCATCGAGGCGAAGAAGGATGCCGAGCCCAGGCTTGATACCACTGAAAATGACCTCATCAGCAAGGAAGAGGAAATCCGCGGCCTCAAGAAGGCCTTGGAAACGGCCCTAAACGCTGACCAGAACCAAGTTTCCGTTGCCGACATCATCCAGGACGCGGAACAGGGCAAGACCGACGCCGCCGAACAGGCTCTGGAAGCCCTGCTGGCCGCCAAGGAGTCCGAAGGCCGGGGCAGCCTGTCCGAAGCCTCCCAGGCGGCCTTACAGATCGGCGTCCTGGCCTATCACCATGACAGTCAAAAGGCCCTGCGCGCCTTCACCAAGGCGACGGCCCTGGACGAGGACCATGCTGAGGCCTGGAATTATTTGGGTCTTATTCACCATCGTCTGGGCAATCTGGATCTTGCCGTCGCCGCCTATGAGCGGGTCCTGGTCCTGGGCAACCGCAACAGGGACAAGGCGGTGCAGGCCGTGGCCATCTGCAACCTGGGCACCATCGAACTAACACGCGGGAACCTGGACCAGGCCATGGCCTATCACCAACAGGCTCTGAGCCTCAATAAGACACTGGACCGCAAGCATGGCATGGCCGACGACTACGGCAACATGGGCGTCGTGGAACAAACACGCGGGAACCTGGACCAGGCCATGGCCTATCACCAACAGGCCTTGGCCATCGATGAGGCGCTGGGCAACAAGGAAGGCATGGCCAACCAATACGGCAACATGGGCAACGTGGAACAAACACGCGGCAACCTGGACCAGGCCATGACCTATATCCAACAGGCTCTGAGCCTCAATAAGACACTGGGCAGCAAGCAAGGCATGGCCGCTGACTACCACAACATGGGCGTCGTGGAACAAACACGCGGGAACCTGGACCAGGCCATGGCCTATCACCAACAGGCCCTGGCCCTCCATGAGGCGCTGGGCAGCAAGCAAGGAATGGCCAACGACCACGGCAACATGGGCGTCGTGGAACAAACACGCGGCAACCTGGACCGGGCCATGGCCTATCACCAACAGGCCCTGAGCCTTGATAAGGCACTGGGCCGCAAGCAAGGCATGGCCAACCAATACGGCAACATGGGCAACGTGGAACTAACACGCGGCAACCTGGACCAGACCATGATCTATTACCAACAGGCCCTGGCCCTCCATGAGGCGCTGGGCAACAAGCAAGGCATGGCCAACGATTACGGCAACATGGGCGTCGTGGAACAAACACGCGGCAACCTGGACCAGGCCATGGACCACTACCGACAGGCCCTGAGCCTCAATAAGACACTGGGCCGCAAGCAAAGCATGGCCATCCAGTACGGCAACATGGGCACCGTAAAAAAAACACGCGGCAACCTGGACCAGGCCATGGACCACTACCAACAGGCCCTGAGCCTCAATAAGACACTGGGCCGCAAGCAAGGCATGGCCGCCGCCTACGGCAGAATGGGTATCGTGGAAAAACAACGCGGCGACACAGCGACCGCCCGCGCCCATTGGCAAAAGGCCCTGGACCTGTACCGGCAGGTGGGCATGCAGCCGGAGATCGAGAAAGTGGAAGGCTTGCTGGCCGGGTTGGACAAAGCGGATTAGGGCGGCCTGTTTCCCTTTCCGCCTCCCCCGCGCGGGCAGAGGGGACGGGGGCTGCCGGGGTCCTGTTGGGGGGGAATACCTCCCCGCCTGCGCGGGACCTGCGGGACCTGCGGGACCTGAGGGACCTGAGGGGCCTGAGGGACCTGAGAGGCTTAGATCGCCCCTCTAAATTACTCGGGGACACAATATATAATTACTGCCGACCGAGCCGCCTATGCCGGACGAATACCGGATCGGCTTTCCCGCCAAACCAATCCCGCCAGCAAGGCGAAATAACCGCCGATGAGGCCGGTCTGAATCCAATAAGGCATGGTGGACTGGCCTTCTTGCAGCACGGAGGCCAGGGCATCGGAAAGGTTGACCGAGGCCAGCCCGAGAACGGTCATGCCGAGGGCGAACAGGGCTGCCGGCACCACCGCCCGGTGGTTGGCCGCCGAATAGAACAACGCCGCGTAAGCGATCACCGCGAAGGCGATGATCTTATCCTGATAGGCATGGAACGGTGTGTCGTAATAGACGAACAGCAAGGGCTGCTTGATGCCGAAAAAGTGTGCCACGGCCATGCAGCAGAAATAGACCACCCCGGCCAGCAAGGCATATCTCAAGGGCGCCGATGGCATGGTGGCCTCCGTGGCGGCGGCGGACGGTCCGACCGACCGCCGCCAAGGAATCAGTCCTTTTTCGCCTGGGCGGCGACGATCTGATCGGCGACCCGGCCCATCAGCTCCTGCAAGTGGTCGAAGGACCAGGAGAAGGTGCCGACGCCCAGGGTCATGGAGCGTAACTCGACGATCATGTCATGCATCTCCGCCTGTGGCAGGTAGGCCTGTACTTCGTCCCAGCCGTTCCAGCCTTCCTTGGCCTGATAGCCGAGGATCTGTCCCCGGCGACCGCTGACCAGCCGTTGCACCCGCGAGGTGAACTCGTTGGGAATGGCGATATCCACCGAACAGATGGGCTCCAGTAGCACCGGTTCGCACTCGGGCATGCCTTCGCGCATGCCCTGCTGGGCGGCCTTGCGGAAGGCCATGTCGGAGCTGTCCACGGTGTGGAACTTGCCATCAGTCAGCGTCACCTCGATATCGACGATGGGAAAGCCCAAAGGCCCGGCGGAGGCGCAATGGTCGCGCATGCCCGCTTCCACGGCGGGGATGTACTGCTTGGGCACGGCGCCGCCGGTGATGGTGTCCTTGAACTGGATGCCCGATCCCCGGGGCAGCGGCTTGATGGTCAGATGCACCTCGCCGAATTCGCCGTGGCCACCGGACTGTTTCTTGTGGCGGGCCTGCTTGGAGACGCTCTTGCGGATGGTCTCGCGATAGGCCACCTGCGGGCGTTCGGTGACGGCGGTGATGTTGTAGCGATGGCGCAGCCGGGCCACGGCCACCTGCAAATGCACCGAGCCTTGTCCCCAGACCAGGAACTCGTGGGTCTCGGGATCATGGCCGAAGCTGAGCGACGGATCTTCCTCGGCCAGCTTGGCCAGGGCGCCGGACAGTTTCACTTCGTCCTCGCGCTTCTCGGCATTGATGGCCAAGGAGAACAAGGAGGTCAGCGGCTCGGGCCATTCCAAGGCCTCGGCCTTGCCCGATGGCGACAGAACGGCGCCGGTATGGACCTCTTCCATGCGCCCCAGACCGACGATCGCGCCCGCCGGAGCCTTGGCGGTTTTTACATGCTTGCCGCCGTCAAAGCTGAACAAACCGGAGACCTTGGACTCGCCTAGCTGCATGCCGTCGGTGAACTCGCCACGCCAGACGCGGGCGATGGACAGCTTGCCCGTATGGGCCGCATGCAAGGTCTTGAACACCTGGGCCACCGGCTCGCCGCTGGATTCAAAACCCATGCGTTCGGCCGATGCGGCGGCTTCCGGGGCTTCGTGGCGCAACGCCTTGAGCAGCCGGGTGACGCCATGGGCATGCAGGGCTGATCCGAAGAATACCGGCACAATCAGATCCTGTTGCAGATCGCGGGCCATGTTCTCGTAGACCTCATCCGAATCCGGCACCACCTCTTCCAGCAATTCTTCCATCAGGTGGTCGTCGTAGTCGGCCAGGGCTTCCAAAAGATGTTCGCGCTCTTCGTGCTCCTCGTCTTTCAGGCTGTCGGGCACCGAAGACATCTTGGAGGGCTTGTCTTCTTGATATTCAAAGGCGCGCTCGCTGACCAGATCAATGAAGCCGGTGATCTTGTCGCCATCGCGGATGGGCAATTCGCGCAGCACCAAAGGCCGCTCGGACACCACCTGCAAGGCTTCCAAAGTCGCCTTGACCCCCACCGAGGTGTTGTCCATCTTGTTGATAAAAATCACGTGTGGGATTGCATGATCGTCGAGGAACTTGAGCAGCGGACCCATGGCCAGCGCTTTGTCCTCGCCTGGCTCGCAGACCACCACGGCGGTATCGGCAACCATCAAGGCATTGATGGCGTCTTGGGATAGCTCCACATTGCCGGGACAATCGATGAAAGTCCATTGCTCACCTAGATAGGGACCGGATGCAATGTTCAGTTCCGTGCTCATCTGCCGGTCGCGGGCCTCGGGGGTGGAATCACCCACCGTGCTGCCCTCGGTGACCCGGCCCTTTCGGTTGGTTATCCCAGCACTGAACAACATGGCTTCCAGCAGCGTGGTCTTGCCACTGGTATAAGGTCCGACGATGGCGGCCACGCGCGGGCCAGACGTGTGCTTCTTGTTCGGCACGATGCCCCTCCTTGAGTCAGGTGATCGAAAGCGGATGAGACAGGAAAAGTCCCCTTTCCGAACACTACTCCTTTGAGGGGGCAGGGCAACAGGAAATCAGTCGTTTTTTTAAGCCGCGCCACAGTTCACGTCGGGGCCTTCAAGCCGATTGCGCCCCTGGGCCTTGGCCTTGTACAGGGCCTCGTCGGCGCGTCGGTACAGCTTCTCCGGCACGGCCTCGCCCGACCCGGGACATTCACAGACAAAACCGATGGAGACGGTCAGTCGCCCACCCGCCGGATTGTCCTCGTGAACGATTCCTGCGTCATGGATGCATTGACGGATTCGCTCCAACTGATCGCGGGCCGCATCGGCCTCCATGTTCGCCAGGATGATACAGAATTCCTCGCCACCGGTCCGGAACACATGGTCGTCCGGTCGCCGCAGGTTTTCCCTCAGAAGCTGAGCGACTTCCTTAAGAACGCGATCCCCTTCCTGGTGGCCGTAACGGTCGTTATAGAGCTTGAAATAATCCACATCGAGCATGGCCAGCACCAAGGGTGATTGGTGTCGGCGGGACAGACGGATCAGGCTATCCAGCTGATTGTCGAAATGGCGGCGATTGTGCAGCCCGGTTAGCTGATCGGTGACGGCCAAATGCTCCACCAGCTTGCGGTTGGAAATATCCTGGCGCACCGACTTGTAGCCCACCAGATCGCCCTGTTTGTTCTTCATGGGTGAAATGTGAGACATCAGCCAGAAATCTTCACCATCCTTGGTCCGGTTGAGAATTTCACTCGACCAATCCTCTCCAGCGCGCAGCGTGCGCCACATGTCGCGAAAAAGCCGGTCGGGGGTATCGGGATGGCGGACCAGATTGTGATTGCGCCCCAGCAACTCTTCCTCTGAAAAGCCCGAAACGTCGCAAAACGCCTTGCTGACCCAGGTGATATTGCCATCCAGATCGGTGGTCGAGGAAATCACATAGGTATCGAGCATGCGGTGATACTCGTTCAGATCCCGGCTGCTTTTCTCGATCTCCCGTTCCACATTCGAGACCCGGCGGTAGTAGAACCAGGCGAGCAGACTCAGCACCAATGCGGCGGTGGCCAATGACCCGCCCAGCACTTTGAATTGCAAATTGTGCTCTGCTTCCAAATCGAACAAGGCCACAACGGTGCCGATCACCGGGCCGTCCCGGTCCCGCAGGGGCACGGTGGTCACACCGTATTCCCGCGCATAAGCTTTGGTGACGTTCTCCTCAACCGGATAGCCACCAATCCCTTGATTTGCCAAGGTTTCAGCAACGTTCGATGGCAGCCGGACCAGGGTGCCCAAAAGGATTTTATGGGACCAAGTTTTATCCTTGTCCGTGTTTTGCTGAACCGCCATTAGAATTTCAGCATTCAACGTTTCTGCCAACTCTTCGACCAGATCTGCCGCCGACAGGCCCAATTCCATATACCCCAGCAGAACCCCATCCACTTTTACCGGGTGTACGGCACGCAAAGAAAAATCTCCAAAGGGGCCGAACTCGATGCCGTCGCTGGGGAGCCCTTTTTCCGCCGCCCGCGACAGCGACTTGCGTTCAATCAGGTCGCCGCTTTCCGACGGGTTATGTACTCGCAACTGAACTCGGCGGTCCGGCGCATGAAAGTAGAAATGCTTGACCCCATGGAGGCGCTGCAAATCCGAATAGATGGGATCGGCCAGGGCTCGCAGCCGCGCTATATCCCCCCCTTGCCAAGTCTCAATCAGCTCGGTCTGCCGGGTGAGGAAATACAGCAGACCGTGCAAGGTCCGCATATCCTTGTCCACATCATTGACTAAGACGTCGTCGGCCAAGCGCTGCAAGGATTCAACATGCAGCATTTCTTCTTCCGATTCGAAAATCGCCAGCGCCCCCAGATGCGCCAACAGCATCAGGGCCAAACCCAGGATAAAAGGAAGGAATATCTTATTCTTAATCGACATTATATGCTGCCATGACGAATATATTATTCTTTGGGCATATGTAGCGCGGAATTCAGATTATTATACAGAAACCGAACGTTATTACAAGTTGATAATAATCATTCTCAATACGCCCCAGCAGGCGGCAGGGGTATTCAAATCATATCCACAAAGTGATTATCGATCAGGGCTCGCGACTCAACCCGGCGGCTTCCAGGGCCTGCAGGTAGCCGGCCCAGATTTCATCCTGGCGCATGCCGAAATCATACAAGGTTTCCCAGGAGTAAATGCCGGTGTCGTGAAGATCATCGAACTTGATGGTGACCGCATAGTTACCGACCGGCGTCACTTCCATGATGCCCACATGCTTGCGACCGGCCACCAGAGTCTTTTGGTCGGGCCCATGGCCCTGCACTTCCGCCGAGGGGCTTTCCACCCGCAGCAGTTCCGCGGGGAGCTTGAAGCACTTGCCGTCATCGAAGTCCACTTCCAATACTTTGTCTTCCCGCTTGACGCGGATCTCGGTGGGCGTATGGGTCGTGCCGTAGGTCGCGGTCATTATTTTTCCTCCTCGTCGAGCGAGCGGGCCTCGTCGGGCAGCATGATCGGAATGCCGTCCCGTATGGGATAGGCCAACCGGGCCCCCTCACTGATCAGTTCTTGGCTCTGCGCGTCGTATCGAAGGGTTTCCTTGGTCAATGGGCAGACCAGGATCTCCAACAGTTTCGGATCGACGGTGCGTTCGGCCATGTCTGCCTCCTATTTGGTGTTTCCGGACCCGGTGTCAATGGGCTGTCAGTGACGGGTTCCGGCGTCGTCGGATTCGTCGTCACCCTGTAGGGCCGCCATGTCGAGCAAGGCGGTGAGAATGCGTCCGCGCTCGATCAGGTCGGGGGCTTCCAACAGGGCTTGTTTGTCGTTGGGGGCAAAGGGCAGCCCCATGGCCAGTTGATGCACCAGAACTTCGTCGTCCACCCCGTCCAGGCTGTTCCATTCCACCTGCATGGACCGGGCGGCGCCATAGGTCTTGAGCGCCCGCAACAGACTCTGGCGATCCACGGCCTGGACCCGACCATCATCGATCATATCGGCCTTGTAGTCGCTATAATCCACCACCGCCCGGCGATAGCCGCCGCCGCTGTCCACTTCCTGCCCCAGCCGGAAACGGCAGACCCCGGTCAGGGTGACCAATAGGCGGCGATCGGAGGTTTCCTGAAAGGCGGTGATCCGTCCGGCACAGCCGGTGCTCAGCAGCCGGGCATCGTCGGCGATGGGGTCGGCAGCGGACCGGGCCGGCTGCAAGATACCGACCATGCGTTCCTCGCCCAGACTATCAAGGACCATGTTCAAGTAGCGGGGCTCGAAAACATTCAGCGGCAACTCCCCGCGCGGCAGCATCAGCACGCCGCTCAAGGGAAACAGCGGCAGCACCCGTGGCAGGTCATCGAAATCCAGCTGAAAAGGGGAATCGCCCATGGTCGATCCGGTCTCTACTGATTAGGAGAACAACAAGGTCGACAGGCGCTTGCGGGCCGCGACAGTTGTCGGATGGGTATGTCCCAGGGTCTCGAATAGTTTGACCAATTGCTTGCGCCCAGCCTCCTCGTTCCAGCCCCGGTCCCGTTTGACCAAATCAAGCAGCTGTTCGATGGCAGCCTCGGCATCGCCTGCCGCATAGAGACTGTTGGCCAAGTCGAACCGTGCGTCGTTGTCGTCGGGATTGCTGTCCAGTTTGGCTTGCAGCGCCGCCACGTCGCCACCGCCGGTCCCCGCCAGATCCAACGCCGAACGCGCCGCTTGGATCTCCGACATCATCTTCAGCTTGTCGGACAGGCCATCGAGAAAGCTGGCGGCCGCATCCGTATCCCCGGAAGCGATAAGGCAGCGGGCCAGACCGGCCAGGGCCGCCACCTGTTCCGGCTCGGCTTGGAGAACCTGATTATACAGGGACGCGGCATTTTGCGGATCGCCACCGTCGAGCAACGCCTTGGCTTGCTCCAACGCGGCCTCCAAGGGCGACTGGGCCCCATCGGTGAGCTTGTCCACAAAGGCGCGCAGCTGGCTTTCCGGTACGGCCCCTTGGAAAGCATCCACCGGCTGACCATCCTTGAAGGCATAGACCGTGGGAACCGACTGGACCCGCATCTGCGCGGCCAGGTTCTGGTTCTCGTCCACATTGATCTTGACCATGCGCACGGCGCCGGCCATCTGCTTGACGATCTTCTCCAAGGCCGGGCCCAGGGTCTTGCAGGGCTCGCACCAAGGTGCCCAAAAATCGACGATCACCGGCACCGACCGGGAAGCTTCCAATACATCGGTGGTGAAACCGTTGAGATCGGAATCCTTGATTAGATCCCCCGCGGGCGTGCCACCAGCGGAAACAGGGGTGCCGTCATTATCGAGAAGAATATCCATGGTCTTTCCTTGCGTCTTCGTGGACCCGGTTCAACGGGTCAATTGTCCGTTGGGGCTAAGATGGACGGTTGGACGGCCCCCTGCAACCCCCCCGCCACTGCAAAAGGGTTGGTTCTTTTCATGAATTGGGGCTTGAATTGCCCCGCGCTTTGGGTAATATGCGCCCTCCTCGCGGTGGCGAGGCGGTATGCGGGCGTAGCTCAGGGGTAGAGCGCAACCTTGCCAAGGTTGAAGTCGTGAGTTCGAATCTCATCGCCCGCTCCAGTTTTTCAAAGGCTTAGTCAGTATTTGACTAAGCCTTTGTTGTTTTCCGCCCCCACTTGTTCCTGGTTCGGCGGCTCGATTCCAGTGTCCCAATCAATAATGGGAACGGCGCTACCACCCCATCAGCCCTCGAGTCACGAGACCGCCAATCCTCAACAAGCCTTTTCCCAAGGTCCAACGGCGCCACTCTCTTCAATTTACATAAAATTCGGATGATTTTTTGCCGGGGCAGCCCTGCATTATATGCACTAGTGCTAATGTTGCGTTGCACCCTATACTGTTACGTTATGTCGCGGCGCGGAATCCCTCATGGAGGCCCGGGCCCCATTCAAGGTATAGAGCGCGCCGCTTTGAAATGGGAGAAGCCGTGATGCCTGCTGCCGCCTCCAACCGCCTCAATGTTATTTTCGGTGCCATTCTGATTCAATTGAGTTTGGGTGCCATTTACGCTTGGTCCGTTTTCACCCCCGCCCTTCAGGCTGCCGGGTGGTCGAAGCTGGATACCCAGGTGGTATTTGCGGTGGGGTTGGTCACCTTTGCTTTGACCATGGTCTTCGCCGGGCGGGCTCTGGCCAAATGGGGACCACGCACTTTGGCGGTGGCCGGTGGCTTGGCCCTGGGCGGCGGATATGCCCTGACCGGCTTGCTGGGCGCCACGGAATTCTGGATTGTTCTGCTGGGTATCGGAGTGATCGGGGGAGCAGGAATCGGCCTGGGGTATGTGGTCCCCATCGCCGTCGGCATGCGGTGGTTTCCCGACAAGAAGGGACTGATCACCGGTCTGGCCGTCGCCGGTTTCGGCTTCGGCGCCATGGGCTGGGTCAAGATGGCTGGAACCTGGGGACACCTTATTAATTCCGTCGGCCTCGCTCAGACTTTCATGCTCTATGGCGCGGCCTTTGCCGTCATGATCCTGCTCGGTAGTCTGTGGATGCGCATGCCGCCCAAGGGCTGGAAACCCGAAGGCTATGTGGCGCCCGCGGCCACCGGTGGCAATGGCGGCCAGGAATTCACCGCCGCTGAAATGCTCCGCACGCCCCAGTTCTACTTGGTCTTCTTGACCTTTACCGCCAGCGCCGGGGCCGGCTTGATGTCCATCGGACTAATGAAGCTCTACCCCATGGAGGCCCTCCAGGCCGCCGGATACGGCCCGGTGGAGGCCAGTGCCATCGCCGGCACGGCCATGGCGGTATTCTTCAGCATCGCCAACGGGATCGGCCGGATCGCCTGGGGAACCCTGAGTGATCGCATTGGCCGTAAGCGGTCGATCATGGTCATGACTTTGTCCCAGGCTTTGTTCCTGTTCGCCTTCACTGGCATGGCCGGGTCCGAGTATCTTCTTTATCTGGGGGCGGCCCTCATCGGCTTCAATTTCGGTGGCAATTTTGCCTTGTTCCCCACTTTCACCGCCGATCTGTTTGGCAACAAGCGGGTTGGACAGAACTATCCACTGATCTTTTTGTCCTATGGGGTTGGTGGCGTGGCCGGTCCGGTTTTGGGCGGCATGCTGGGTGATCTTGGTAATTTCCCCGCCGCCTTTGCCATCTGCGGCGCGGCATGCCTGGGCGGCGCGGTCTGCACCTGGATGGTCGCCACGCCCGACCACGAAGAGGCGCGTCATCCGGCCAGTGTGCATGGATTCTTGCACCAAATGCATCTGGATCATATCGAAGAAGTGGTCGAATTCGCGCTCCACCCGGACCACTTCAAGCGCACCATGCGGACCGATTCCGCCAACGACGACGAGCATCAGGCGGCCTGAAGACCGCCTGAATGTTGCTTTATCGAACCGTCTCGTAAAGGGCCTTGGCGTCTTCCAGTTCGGGAAACTCCAAGGCCATCAACGGCTCCAGAACAGAAGCGGCCTTTTCCTTTTGTCCTTCGGCAGCCAGGGCGGCGGCCAGGTGGTAGGCGGTGGATGAACTTTTGCCCTTGCCCAGCACATGAGCCAGTTCCAACAGCGGACGCCCTTTCTCAGGCTCGCCCGTGCGGACCAGAAGCCAGCCATAGGTATCGGCAATGGACGGGTTGGTCTTGGCCAGCATCCAGGCCCGCCGAGCCGCCACCAGTCCCTTGCGCGGGTCGGTCTTGCTATGCAGGTAAGCCATGTTGTTCAAGGCCACCAGATGGCGCGGATTGACCTCGACAACCTTTTCATAGGCTGCAATGGCCTCCGCATCCTTTCCGGCGGCCATATACTGATCGGCAAGCGCCATGCGGGGCGCCAGATCATCCGGATGCTCTGTCAACCATTCGGTCAGAACGGTCTGAGCCGGTTGCCGGTCTCCAGCGGCGATATGCGCCCGGGCCAACCGGACCACAAGCGCGGGAGACGGCTTCTCCGCTATCCCGGCCTTGTACGCCGCCAGGGCCTTTTCAGGTTGCTTTGCCCGCAGGTAGAGATCCCCAGTCAGCATTTCCGCCAGATCCCGTCCCGCACCGGGCATAACCTCGGCCTCGCGGGATAGCTTCAGAGCCGCTTCCAATCCATTGCGCTTTTCTTCATCCGCCAGCCTCATCCCCCATGCGGATATCAGGCCCGGCTCGATTTCCACGGCCCGGTCGAGAACCTGGCGCGCATAATCGGGTTTGTTCTCTCTGATCAATGCCTTGGCCATGCCCACATGCACGGCCCCCCCTTGCGGGGTCAAACCAGCGGTCCGACGCAGGGCTGCCAGACCTTCCACCGGCTGATCAATGGCGAAGTGAACCTTGGACAGGAGAATAAAGGCATCGGCCGATTTCGGCAGGCTGGAGACCAACCGATCTGCTTCTGCCAGGGCGGCTTTCTTTTGACCGGCCACCATGAGCAAGTTGACATAGGCCCGCCCCACGATCAGGGACTCAGGGGCCATGTTCGCCGCCCGCTTGGCCAGGGTCAGGGCTTCGGTCGATTCGCCTTTCACCTTGGAAATGGAGATCTGGCCCAACAGAGCCCGCTCGTTTCTGGGGTTTCGGGCAAGAATGTCCGCATAGACCGCCGCTTCCTTGTCGGCTTCCTTGGTGCGGCGATAATGGGTCGCCAACTCGAAGGCCACAAGATCAAGTTCAGGCGCCTTTTTCTGCGCCGACAACAGGCTTTCCAGTTCCGCCTTGGTGTCTTTTGTCGCGCGATAAATGCGGGCAAGCATGAGATCGGGCTGCGGCGAGTCAGGCATTTGCCCCCGATAGGTCCGAGCCGCTTCCAAAGCCTTGTCCCATTCACCCCGCCCCATATGCAAGCTGGCAATGGCGGCTGAGGCCTGTGGCCCCGCGTCCGGGTCATCAACCAGCCCGGACAGATTGTCCCAGGCTGCCTCCGTGTCCCCTTCGGCCATCCGCGCCATGCCCACACGCAGCTTTAGCGCCTGGTTTTCAGGGTCCAAGGTCGCGGCCTTCTCGAACAACTCCGCCGCTTCGGTGTTTTTGCCGATAGCGGTATAAGCCAAAGCCAACCGCGCCAACACGCGGGCATCATCGGGTTCAGCCGCAACGACCTTTTCCAACAAGGGCACGGCCTTGGCATACTTCTTATCCCGCAGAAAAAGCTCGGCCATCAGTTTCACAACCACGGGATCTTCCGGATTGAGCTTGAACAAGGGATCGAGGAAACTATGGGCCTGCTCGACTTGTCCGGCCTCCATGGCGAGAACCGAGGCCAAAAGAACAGCGGCCTTGTTCCCCTTCAAGTTCTGCATGGCAGGTTGCAGCCGTTCCCATGCTTCCTTGAATTTCTTGGTCTGGGTTAAGCGCTGAGCCCGCAAAAGAATGGCAAGGGGATGATTGGGAACCCCCTTCAGCACCTTATCGATAATCTCGTCGGCTTCATCCACCTGCCCCAGGGCCATCAGGGTGGCCGCCCGGTCCAGTTGGACATTGGCATCATACGGGCGCAGGGCCACAATCCGATCCAGCAAGGCCATGACCTGATCCGTCTCGCGACGCTGTTTGTGCAACGCGACCTTCAGCATCAGGGCCTCGACGCCATGGGGACCCTGAGCGATCAACTGGTCCAGCTTCTGCTCGCCTTGCTCCAGCTTTCCCTCGGCCAGATCCCGCCGCGCATCAAGCAACACGACCCAGGGGTGCCCCGGCACCAATTGCTTGGCGGCTTCGATTTCAATCGCGGCCTCATCTGTTTTCTTCCTGGCATACAATGCTTGACCGCGAACTACATGCATGCGGGCCTTCAACTCATCGGGGAGCGCGTCGTCAATGTCCAATTCGCTAGCGACCCAAAGAAAGTCTCCTTTGAGGATTCTTATCTTTGCTTGCCAGACCAGGACGTCTTCCTTCCTCGCTCCCTTTTCCCGGGCCTGCAAAAAAGCAGTTTCGGCATGCGGAATGTTGCCTTGTGTCAGTAAGATACGCCCCAGCGCCAACCGTAACGAAGGATCGCCCGGATTGTCGCGAATGGCATTGCGCAAGTTGATGATCGCGGCGCTCAGTTCCCCTTTGGCTTCGAGCGCCCGTACCTCTTCGAGGACCGCGCTTCCGGAAGAATTTGCCGTCGTGGCGGACATGGCCGAAAGAGGCGAGAACATAACCAAGCCTGCAAGGACAATCCCTGTCCAAACAGTATGTCGATTCCGGTTGTGGTCCTTCATGGCGGCATCTCCCCTTGCTCCAGCGCGGTGCCGATTCGCTCTTAGCGCGTGCCGGGTCCAAACGGACCCATTGAACAAGCGCGACCCTATTGGAATCAATCATGTTTTTAGTATTCGATCGAATACGATCAAATACGATGTGATCTAGGGGCGCGGCACCTTTCCCATACCCTAGCGGGTTCGTGTGAAGGTTGGAAGACCACTAAAGCCTTTGGCGTTTCATATGACCCATTGTGATGGTCTCCGGTGAGTCGAACCGCCAGGAAAGGTCCCGAAAGCAATGCGGCGCATCGGTGAGGGAGCTTGACGCCGCGGGCGGCCACCGGAGACCACCCTGCGGGCCGATCCTTAAGATCGCTGCGCGTGGGGAAATCCAGATCGGCGCGCGCTTACACCCCGCCGGAGTGCACGACCTCGTAGTACAGCACTTCCAGCTCGTTCTTGTGCTTGGTCTCTTCGTTGGCCAGGTACTGGAACAAGTCGTGGATGGGGCCTGGGCCAGTCTCCTCGGCCAGGGCAGTGTACTGCTCCATGGCCGCCTGCTCGCGCATCAGGGCGAATTGCAGCACTTCCTGATCATCGGGTTTGTCACCAAGGTCCGGCAGGTGGACACAATCGGAGAACTTGCGGTCCGAAGCCGGGCGCTTGACCTCTTCTTGCAACACCGCCTGAACATCCGGGCGCGCCTTAAGCCCGGTGAACAGATCGAAATGCTTCTGTTCCTCGGCTGCCAATTCCTCGGCCAGGTAGCGCAGGTTCTTGCTGACCTTGGGGGCCAATTCGGCGTAGAAATCCCGAGCCGTGCGCTCGAACTCGATGGCCACGGACAGGATCTCTTCCATGGAGGAAAGTGGCTTCAGTTGGTCGTAGCCGTGTTCCTGAGTCATTTCTTGGCATCCTGTTGCTTGAAGACGGCATCGATGGCGGTGGCGAGACGATGACCATCGGCGACCGCGTGGATCACGTCGGGACCATTGACGCAGTCCCCCCCGGCCCAGAGCCAATCCACCGAGGTGCGGCCATCGCCATCCACCTTGATGCGGCCCCGGTTCCATTCCAACTGCTCGGTCAATTCCTCGCCCAGCAGGGAAACGTCGGACATCTGGCCGATGGCCTCGATGACCATGTCGCCCTCGTGGATGACCTCATCGGTTTCATCATAGCTGGGAGCGAAACGGCCCTGCTCGTCGAAGATGGAGACGACTCTCCAGGTCTTCAGACCCTTTACCTTGCCCTTGGCGTCGGTGATGATCTCCTGCGGGCCTCGGGCATCGAGGATAGTGATGCTTTCCTCGGAGCTCTCCTTGACCTCGTCCGGGTCGGCCAGGAAGTGGTCGAAATCTTCCAGCGCGGTAACGGTCATGGCCACGTCGCCATACTTTTCCTTTTGCTTGCGGGCCAGACTGCGGGCGATATCCATGGCCACGTTGCCGCCGCCGATGACCACCGCCTTCTTGGGCACGGTGATCTTTTCACCGTTGGTGATTTGCCGCAGCAGATCCACGGCCTTTTCCACGCCCTTGTTGTCGGAACCCGGGATGCGGGTCGAGCGCCCCAGATGCAGGCCGATGCTCAGGATCACCGCGTGGAAGTCCTTTTGCAGGTCGGCCATGGTGACATCGGTGCCGATACGCTTGTTGTATTGGATCTCCACGCCCATGCCGGTGATCACCGCGACCTCGCGATCGATGGCGTCATAGGGCAACCGGTATTCTGGAATGCCATAGCGGGTCATGCCGCCCGGCTTGTCCTGGGCTTCGAACACGGTGACCTGATGCCCCATGCGGCGCAGGTCGTAGGCAGCGGTCAGGCCGGCGGGACCAGCGCCGATGACCGCCACCTTGTGACGGGTCTTGCGGGCCGGCTTGCCGATGATTTTGCCATACTTGTTGTTGGGCACCTGATCGATGATATGGCGCTTGAGCCAACGGATGGCGATGGGCTCGCCTTCGTGGTTGGCGGCACAAACGGTCTCGCACTTGTGGGTACAGACGCGACCACAGACCTCGGAGAACGGATTGGTCTCGTAGAGCAGCTTCAGGCCCAATTCGTAATTGCCATCGCGCACCGCGCCGATGTAATCGGGGATCGACATATGGGCCGGACAGGTAGCGACACAAAGGCCGCATGAAACGCAGCGGTCGGCTTCGGCCTGGGCCTGTTCGACGGAGTAGCCATCGACGATTTCGTCGAAATTGGCGATGCGGGCGTCCGGTTCCATCTCGCCCATATGCACCCGGTCATGGGGCACCAGGCTATGGCCGTCGGGACGGTGATAGCCCAGTTCGGCGTTGTCCCAGCTTTTCTTGTCGATGCCGGGGGTAAAGCGGAAGGCATCACCGTCGCTGTCGGTCCAGGTGTATTCGTTGGACATGGACAAGGAGCCGGTCATGCAGACGTCGACGCACAGCGCGCACCAGCAGCAGCGGCCATAGTCAATGCGGGGCCGCAATCCGGAATCCTCGCCCCCCGTCACCATGCCCTCGCCGGGCACCATGTCGATGGCGGCATTCTGGCAAATGGCCTCGCAGGTTCCGCACCCGATACAGGTCTTCATGTCGTTCTTGTGGAAGCCGCGATAGCGGGCCGCACCCGGCCGATCATTCAGCGGATCCTTGATGGTCACCGGATCCCGAAACAGGTGTTTCCAGGCGGTGAACGGGGATATGACGTCGCGTACACTCATGGCTATCTCTCGATCTCCGGCGGATAGGTATGCAAGGACACCATCAGTCCCGCCACATCCGAAATATTGAGGTTGACGATCATCCGCTCCAGCAACGCCATGGCGTGGGTATAGGAGGGACCCCGGACATTGACCCGGCGCGGGTAGCCGCTGCCGTCGGTGACCAGGTAGAACCCGTACTCACCGCGCGAGCATTCGCCCTTGATATAGGTCTCGCCGCGCGGAATGTTCCAGTGCAGCACGTTGGGCAGCTTGGACATGGTCGGGCCAGTGCGCGGCATCCGGCCCAGGATCTGCCGGATCAGGTCGATGGAAACCAGAACGTCGCGGCGACGCACGTCGGCCCGGGTGAAGATATCGGAATCCGTGCCGCTGACCGGCTCGAAATTCAGCATGGGATAGACCAGATAGGGCGCATCCTTGCGCAGGTCCTTGACCACTCCGGCGGCGCGGGCATTGGGGCCGGTGATGCCGTAGCTGTCGATCAGCGCCGGGTCAATATAGCCGACGCCCACCGAGCGTTTTTTGAACACGGCGTTGTGGAACATCACGTCATGGACGTCCTTCATGGTCCGTTCGATTTCCTTGAGGGTCTCGGCCATGCGCTGATCGAAACCCTCGGGCAAGGTGTCGCGCACGCCGCCCGGCAGGATGAACATGTGATAGATGCGCGCACCGGTCAGTTCCTCGAAGCGATCGAGCATCAGATCACGGGCATAGGTGGTCCATTGGCCGATGACGCCCAGGCCGAAGGCTCCGGCCTGCCCACCGAGATACATCATATAGCTATTGATCCGACCCATTTCGAGGATCAGGGTGCGGATCCAATGGGCCTGTTCCGGCACCTCGATCCCGGCCAGTTCCTCCACTGCGGCGGCATAGCAGTACTCGTTGAAGTCCGGCTCCGGCACGCAGATGCGGCAGACGATGGGAAAGCATTGGATAAAGGTGCGGCGCTCCATGAGCTTCTCGAAGCCCCGGTGCAGGTAGCCCACATGGGTGCGACCCTCGACCACCTCATCGCCGCAGACCGTCAGTTCCACCGACATGTTGCCGGTGATGCCCGGATGGTTCGGACCCTGCCAAAGCTTCAGGTACTTGCCCGAGGTCAGGTCGATGTCGCAGGTCCCGTCGGCTTTTTTCTCCGGGTATTGGCTGCGATCTGGCGTAAACTGCAACATATCAATCCCCGTCCGGATAGAGTTTCTGTTTCATGTACTGCGCCGGGTCGTGGGTCTCGCGGCCCTCCCGGTGGACGAACTTCTCTTCGGAATACTTCAAGGTATCGAAGTCCCGGCGGTAAGGCGGGATACCGGTCCAGCCTTCGAGGATGAATTCCTCGTCGACTCGGGGGCTGCCCGGGAAGTCGATGCCGAACATCTCGCGCAGTTCCCGCTGATAGGTGGCGGCAGTGGGCCAGATATCATGGATGCCATCCATGGAAGCCTTGTCGCGCGGGATCATCAGCCGTACGCCCAACTCGCGGGCGGCCAACCGATTGCACAGGAGATAGGTCAATTGGAACTGATCTTCTTCAAGCCAATCCACCGCCGTCAGCAGCACCAGATGAGTGAAGCCTTCCACGTCGCGCAGTTGCAGCAGCAAGGCCCGCAGATGCTCGCGGTCCACGGTGACGAAGGCCAGATCCTCGCGCTGCTCGGTCAGCGGGCCGAGGGCGAAGGGCTGTTTGAGTCTCTTATACAGGTCGCGCATGTTCATTGGTCGTCACCAGTTGTAATCGGGCATGTCCCAATCGTCGATCACCGACTTCTGATTGGCCTTGTACCATTCGAAGCGCTCGGCATATTCGTTGGCGCCCTCAGCCTTGCCGGCCCGAATGATTTTTTTCAGATCCTCGAATCCAGCCAGCAGCGCCTCGGGGCGCGGCATGCAGCCGACGATGTACAGATCCACCGGCAGATACTCGTCGAGCTTCTTGATGGTGTTATAGGAATCCCAGTACATGCCGCCGTTGATGGTGCAGGAGCCCAACCCGACCACGTACTTGGGGCTCTGCATCTGCTCATAGGAGCGGATGGCCCGCTTCAGGGTCTTGGTGGAGAGGTATCCCGAGATCATCAGCAGGTTGGCCTGCCTGGGCGTCGGGCGCCACTGCACGCCGAAGCGATAGGCATCGAAGCGCGGTGTCATCAACGGGCGCATCTCGATGGCCCCGCAACCGGTGCCGAAGCCGAGAATCCACAGAGATTCGGACCGGGCCCAGTTGAAGAAGTCCTCGACAATCTTCACATAGACCGGCGGATGGACCTTGGGCGGCGCCTCGCAATAGTGATCGCGCAGCGGATCGATCTCGATGTCTTGACCGTCCGGAGTCCTGACGATGCGTTTTTGAAGTTCTTCTTTCATATCACCTCACACCACCAGAATGGCTGCGACGCCGATGGGAACGGCCCAGATCAGGAACCAGCGGATGGATTGTTCGACTCTAAAGCGTGGGAACACCACGCCAACGAAGGCGGCAAACAGATAGATCAGGAACGCCTTAACAAAGAAGATCGGCCAATTGTCCGCCCCGCCGAAGAACAGGTTCATATAGATCACGATCTTGGCGATGGGGAAAATCACCCGGTTGGTCTGCATCAGCGCCAAGTAGGATGAATGGTATTCCGTCGGCGGGCCGATGGGGATTTCCTGTGGGGCCAGCACCACGTCGAACGGCGGCCGCATCATGGAGCCCAAGAAGCCCAGCATGCCTGCTGCCACCGCCAGCGGATTGGTGAACAGGGTCCAACTCATCAGGCCCCCTTGCTGAGCGGCAACGATCTCGGTTACCGACAGGGTCTGATATTGCAGGGCCACCGCGAACACCGCCAGGGCAAAGGGAAGCTCTGCCGTGGTCACTTGCGACAAGCCCCGGGTCACACCGATGGCAGCATGGGGATGGCCGCTTTCGCCCGCGCCCAAGGCCATGCCCAGGGAACCGAAGAAAACGAAATACAGGGCCAGGATCAGGTCTCCGGCAAAGGAGAAATTGGCGAACATCACCGAGCCGTAGATGGTCGGCACGAACAACAACAGGCCCACACCGCCCGACAGCCGGAACACCGGGCCCAGGTAATACATGACACCATGGGTGATATGCGAGCGCAGGGCATAGTTCTTCAGCAGGTCGAAGTAATTCTGATAGATGGGAATGCCATAGCGCCGACCGGCCCGGGCACCGATTTTTTGAATCAGCGCGGTCATCAGCAGGCCATAGTTGACGACAATGAAGATCGTCAGCAAGGCATAGGGGATTTGGATCCACTCGAAGTTCATGGCTAGGCCCCCATCATAATCAGATAGACGATGACGACAAATCCCAACAGCTGGAAGGCATAGATCTGTCCGTCACCGGTATAGAGACGCCGGGTGATGTCAGCGACACCATGCAGCAAGTCGGTCACCGCAGCCCAGAATGTCTCGAAGTATGGCACCGCCAGGATGCCAAGAGCCTTGCGGTAGGGCGCGAAGAAATTCCAGGCAAAATGGGTGGTCTCCGGTCGATAGGGCCGCTCCGCCGCATAGACGATGTTGAACTGCTTTACCTTCTGGGCGTTGTGGTTCAGCGCCAGCATGACCAAGAACAACGTGGCGAAGATCACACCGGTGACGACCATGATCGAGACCGGACTCCAATAGCCGTATTGACTGGTAATGGTCAGCCCCTCCCATCCCAGGGAGCCATTGGGGAAGAACTGGGAAATGTAGGCATCCACCTTTTTCAGTGCCAGACCCGGGAACAACGCAAAGCCCATGAGGAAGGCCACATAAAGCATCTGCGGCAGGATGAACCAGAACGGCGCTTCCTTGACCGTGCGCAACTCGTCCTTCAACTGGCCCAGGAAGATGGTATGGATCAGCCGGAACAGATACAGGAAGGCGATGGGGCCGGACAGGAATAAGATGATAATCGGCAGCCGCGCATCGGAGTCCAAAATGGCGTTGTAGAAGATCCACCGGCCACCGAAGCCCGAAAGCGGCGGCACGCCGGACACGGCGATGATGCCGATCAAAACAGCGATAAAGGACAGCGGCATCATGGTAATCAAACCGCCCATCAGATACATCTGCCGGGTGCCGGTGCGCTTGGCCACGCCACCCACCGAAAGGAACAGCATGGACTTGTAGACATAGTGGTTGATGATGAACATCAAAGCCATCAGCCAGCCCAGGTGGTTCATCATCGCCAGACCGAACACGGCATAGCCCATCTGACCGATGGAGGAATAGGCCAGCAACCGTTTGGCGTCTTCCTGGAAGGCCGCCATGATGTTACCCACCAGCGCCGACAAGGCACCAATCCACAGCATCACATAGGTTAGTTCGACCCCGTACAGCTGCGTCTTGCCCATGGTCATCAAAAGCATCATCAAACCGAACAGTCCGGCTTTCAGCAAAATACCCGAAACCATCGGCGAGACATCGGTCTCGGCCTCGGCATGGGCGCCGGGCAGCCAAATATGCAGGCCCAACGACGCGGTCTTGGTCATGAAGCCGATGGCCAATAAGACGAATACCCAAGGCGCCCAGTCAGCGCTGACATGGGCCAGGGATTGCAGAGCGAACGGGGTTTGGCCCTGGGCCGCGATGGCGAACCCGGCCAACAGCACGAAGGCCCCCCCCATGGAAAAGATGATATAGGACAGGGCATGGGGCTCGGATTGCTTGCCCCGCAGGATCAGGAAGTACGACCCGATGGTCAGGGCTTCCCAGGCGGCGAAGAAGTTGAACGAGTCCTCGGCCACCACCAGCATGGCCAGACCGGAATACATCAGCATGGCCGACGGATAGAATCCCATGCGCTGGCCCTTGAATTCATAACTGGCCAGGAAGATCACCGCGCCGCCAATGAGGATGATAACCGCATAGATCAGTTGCAGCGGTGAATAGGTGTCGTAGCTGAAATAAAAGAAGACGGACATGCCGACGATGGCGATGCTGTTCTTGATCCAGGACGGCAGCGGCTCCAGAAGCAAAAAGGCGATGGCAAACAGCAGCGGGATCATTTGCAGCAGGTTGCCGTAGTCAGACAGTTCGCCCCAGATATACCCGGCGCCCCAACCACCCAAGGCGGCAAGCATGACCACGCCGACCTTGCGCACGGAGAACGGCATGAAGTGTCCCTGCTCTTCGCGCTTGATGACGTATCCGAACCAGCGATAAAGGTAACCGGTTTCCACCAGCGCCCCAAACAGCACCAGGGCAATCACGGTCAAACGCCCGTTCTCGGCCAGGATATGCATTAGCTCCCACTTGGCGTAGAAGCCGGGGAACGGCGGCAGGCCGATGAGCATGGCGAGGAAACTGGCAAAGGCAAAGATCAGCAGCGGATTCTTGCGCAGCACGGTCCAAGCCATCAACTCGCGCTCCTGGATCAGACCGGAAATCCAATACAGTCCCGCCTTGGCCACCGCATGGGCAACCAGAATGCCGCCGGCAATATACAAGTAGTCCTCGCCCAGGATGTCGCGCTGGCCGATGACCACCAGGATCAGGCCGATCTGACCGACCGAAGAATAGCCCAACAGGCGCCGATCGTTGGTCTGCGACAGGCCCATGATATTGGAGGCCACGAAGGTAAACAGGCCGATGCCGGTGGCAACCGGCAGCCAGGTCTCTCCGCCGATGAGGAGGATTTTGTCCGCCGCAAACAGTGCCGCGGCGCCTGTCGCGGCGGAGAACACCGCCGAAATGGCCGGATGGGCGGATTCATAGATATCCAGCGCCCACCCGTTGGCCGGGAACGGCTTCAGTTCGGCGACCACCGCCATGAACATCAAGAAGAAGGCCACCGAGCCACCGCCCACCAATACGGTTTTGGAGGCCGCCAGGTCGTCGATATTGAGGCTGCCACCAGCGTGATACAGGAAGATGATACCGATCAGCATCAACACCGAAATCACTTGCGAGACGATCAAATACTTGAACCCGGCTCCCAGCGCGTGGCGGTCATAGGACAACAGGATCAAACCACCGGTGGAGATCACCACCAATTCGAAGAACACGAACAGATTGAAGATATCGCGAGTCAGAATAATGCCGCACAGGGCCATGATGGCGATGAGGTACACCGCCATCGCCCGGCGTTTCAGACGGTTCAGTGTATCTTTAAGGAACAGCGCCGAGGCCAGACCGGTCAAGGTGACCAACAACAACAGCGCCGCTTCCGCCATGCCCATCCTCAGATTGATGGCAAAGGGCGGCGGGCTGCCCGCGGTATGAATATCCACCGGCGCGATGCCCTCGAAGGCAAAGGCCCAGACCCATTGACCGGCGATCCAGGCCATGACGGCCAGGGCGGCAAGGGTCAGCAGGTAGGCTTGGGCCCGCCAGGTATCCTTGAGGAATCCGAGCAGGAATGCCGAACCGAGGCCGACGGCGAGAATATAAATGGCGCTTACCATTTCAGCTCCGTGAATTTGGAGATATCGAGGGTCCGTTTGGTCTCGAACAGCTTATGGGCATAGGCGAGCATCAGCGCGGTGACGCCGAGGCCGATAACGATGGCGGTGAGCACCAGGGCCTGTGGCACCGGGTCGATGATCCGCTCGACGGCTTCGGCCAGCGGAACGGCGTCATCGAGAATGGGTGCCGTGCGCCCGGTCATGTATCCGACCGCCACCAGCACCAGGTTGACGCCCGTGTTGGCCACGGTGAAGGCAACGATCATGCGCAGGATATTGCGGTTGGTCAGAGCCCCGTGGAGCCCGATCAGGATCAACAAGAAGCCTGTCGCCATGGCAATGATTTCAATGTCAGGCATCACTTGTCCTCCGTTTCGGCGAAGCTCACCATCATGGAACTGAACTCGGCGCCGACCTTCAGACCAATCAGCGAATAGATCAGTGGAATGGCGCCGGCGGAGAACAAGCTGCCAAAGGTACCCAGGGGCAGGATCCGGTTATCCAGGAAGCCACCGGCCAAGAACAGACCGAGGATGCCGATGGTCACATAGAGGAATCCGGACCCCGATTCGATGCGCGCGATCAGCGCATGGCTGAAGCGGCGGAACGGATGGGTGAGCAGCATCAAGAGAATGCCCGAGGCGACAATGGCCCCGCCTTGGAAACCACCGCCCGGGGTCAGGTGGCCGTTCACAAACACATAAATACCGAACAAGATGATCAGCGGCACCAGCAGACGGCAGCCGGTGAGCAGTAATTCACCCGACGGCAGCAGGTTGGAAATCAAACCGATCACTGGAACCTGGCCCGGCAGGCGCTCTTTTCTAAGCACCAGCGCCACGGTGGCGGCGGTCAGGAACAAAACGGTCACTTCGCCCAGGGTGTCCAGGCCGCGATAGGTGACAATGATCGCCGTGACGATATTCTGCGCTCCGGTATCCGACGCCGTGTTTTCGGCGTAATAGCGCGCTGTCAGATTCAGGGCCTCGTCGGGGGTGTAGCCCAGCATCAAGGTGGTAAAGGCCGTGGCAAGACCGAGAAGCACCATGAAAGCGATCACATTCTTAATCATTGCGTCCGCCTCTCACCCGTCCGAGGACGAAGAAGAACAAGAAGGTGGTCAGGCCGCTGCCGATGGCCGCTTCTGTCATGGCCACGTCCGGCGCCGCCAGCAGCAGAAACTGCACCGAGGCAAACAGGCTTACCGCTCCGGCGGCCAGGATCGAGATCGGCAGGCTCCGTTTCCCCGACACTGCCAGAGTCGCGCCGACCAGCATCGCGGCCGTCAGCAACAGGCTCATGATTAAAGGGAGAAGACTCATGATTTTTCTCCAAGGTCTTCGGCCAGACGATCCACTTGGGTCTCCTGGGCGGGCTTGATGCCGCTCCGATGGGCGGCGCGCGCCAGAACCTGCGAAGACAGCGGGTTGGTGAACATCAAGAACAAACCGATCAACAACAGCTTGAAAGCCCAGTCCGGCTGCATCAAACCCGCACCGAGCAAGGTCAGCATGGTGCCCAAGGTCGTGGCCTTGGTTCCGGCCTGAATGCGGTTGAAAATATCAGGCATGCGGGTCAGACCGAGACCACCAAGAAGCAGGAACGTGGTTCCGGCCACCAAAACGATGCCACCGGCAATATCGAGCGAGGACTCCATCAGTCGGTTCCCCTTTCCAGATAGCGGGCGACGACGATCACGCCCAGGAAGGACAACAAGGCATAGACCAGCGCCACATCCAGGTAGACCACCCTCTGCTCCAACAGCGCCAGCAGCACGATGCCGGTGATGGCAACAATGGTCAGCACATCAAAGGCAATAACCCGATCAACGGCCACGGGGCCCCGGATAAAGCGCAGCAACGCCAGCAGAAAGGCCGTACCGGCCAGACCCGCCGCCACAAGGATCAGGATCTCAACCATACATGACCTCCAGATAGCGCTCGAACCCGGCTACGATTGTCTCGGTCGCCTGGTCCACATCCGCCGTTTCCATGCTCACCCAGTGCACGTACAGCCACTCGTCTTGCAATTCCACGGTCAAAGTGCCGGGGGTCAGGGTGATGGCATTGGCCAGCAGAAGCCGACCCATGCGGCTTTGCAGCTTGGTGCGCACCTTCACGATGCCCGGGTTCACGGGCAGGCTCGGCGACAATACGATAAACGCCAGGCGGAAATTGGATTTAACCAGTTCCTTCAAAAAATAAAGGATGAAAAGCAAAGTGGCGGGAATGGCCGCTGGAACCAGTCGGTAATCCGACAAAAAAGAAAGGCCGTTACGGAAAAAAACGGTAATGACAAAGGCCGCCACCAGCCCGATCAGTAATGTGTCCGATTCCAAATTACCGTTCAGCAAAATCCAGAATAAAATTAGAGTCAAAAACAGCTCGGCCGAGTAGATGAAACGGCTTGGAACGTTTGTGTCCATGTAACCTTACCTTCGCTCTGGGTCCAATGTGGATATACGTACCACACCAGACGCCCCCTTGACCGGATGAACTCGGATAGCTTTTTGTCGTAAACTGACCGGTCCAATATCATTGATCGAGCCCCGAACGTGTGGCGCTCATGCCGGTATATTATAATATATTAGGGAGTGATCATATAATGAAATGTTGCTGTGCACACAAGTATTTTTGACATGACAGCCTTGATTGAACCGCAACTCGAAGGTATCTCCCTGGAATAAGGGAGAGAATCAGGCTCAATCGTGATCGGGTCGCGGCAACGGTAGAATCCCCGAAAGCCCGGATCAACGGAATCAGGCCGTTAGTTGACCTGTTCCGGGCGCTCTTTGCGGGTCAAGCTGACTGGATCACGTCGTGTTTGATCGGATTCGGTCAAACATGAAAAACGGGATCGATTCCAATAAAGTCGCGGAGGTTGACCGGGTACAATTGCACCCGGCCTGCGTTAGCAGGCTGCTTCTGTAATCGAGTCATTTGAGTCAAGCTGATTTCCAAGCCGTCGGTTTGAACCTGGGGTATGTGGCGCCCTTTGCTTCTGTCCGCGGTCGACGTCGTCGCCGCATGATGGGGATCAAGGGGGATCGGGTGCAGCAATCTGAAAAGCGTGGTCTTACGCCACTGCAGCCTGCGCGCTGTCATCCGAGCCCCGCGCGTCGCCACGCGTCCTGGCCGCCCTTCAGGCGATCTCGGTTTTCGTTGTGTTTAGATGGCGGTCTCCTCCTTGCGGTACTGGAAGTCCGTGCCGTCGATCCACATGCGATGCATGATTACGGCGAGACGCCGGGCAACGGCGACCTTGGCGCGTTTCATCCCGCGCCTTTTGGCGACCGCGAGCCCCCAGTGTTTGAGCCAGGACCAACGGCGGGTTCGAGTGAGAAGTGCATTGGCGGCCTCGAACAAAAGCCAACGAACCATGGCATCTCCGCACTTGCTGATGGGGCCGCTTCGGTCCTGCTCTCCCGAGGCGTATCTGCGTGGGACAAGCCCGAAGTGGGCGCCGACCATGACCGACTTTTGAAACCGTTCCGGCACGTCGAGTCCTGTCCTGAAAGCGAGGGCGGTAACCGGGCCGACGCCGGGAACGGTCATCAGGCGCCGGCAAACGCTATCATCGCGCGCAGCGGCATGAACCTGCCGGTCGAGCTTGTCGAGTTGTTCGAGCAAGGCTTGGCGCGCAAGCAAGAGCGGCTCGGCGGCTGCGCTGAGGTGCGGGTTATCAGCCGTCAATTCCCGAACCCGCGCCGCGAAAAGGCGTCCGCGCGCCATACCGACCTTGAGGCCGAAAGCTTTCAATGTTCCTCGTACCGTATTGGACAACTGACGGACCTGATGAACCAGGGTCTCCCGATGGGTCAGCACCATCCGGAGCTCCTGACTGCGCGCGGTCTTGACGTGGGTCGCGCGGTACAAACCGGTCCGCATCGCCTGGCTGATCAAGCGGGCGTCGCGACGGTCCGTCTTGACTGGGCTGGCGCTGGCAAAGGCCTTCATTTGCCGGGTCTCGATACAAATCACAGGGAGGCCCCGACTGGACAGTCCTGCGTACAGCCAAGGCGCCAGAGGGCCAGCTTCCAACCCAATTCGCGCAAAGCCACGCCCGCTTTCCTCGAGCCAAGTGGCGACCGCCTCGGGTGTGCTTGACACCTTGCCTTCGCGAATGACGGTTCCCTTTGCATCAATCTCACAGATCGAAATGCTTGCCATCGATACGTCCATTCCAACAAAATACTCCATAGCTGGTCTCCTCTGTTCCATGTCCAGGAATTGACCCGGATACTTGATCAAGACCGAGTGTGGAGACCAGCTGACTGTTTAGGCAATCCCTGACTGCTCGATTACCGCCATCTGAAAAAGTCCGATTTCGAGCCTGTGCCAACACATGCCTCGACAAGCTCAGCATGAGGGCCTTTGAATTCTCAACAGGTTAGCCTCATCCTGAGCTTCCTCATCCCGAGCTTGTCGAGGGACGAAGGGCGAGGCGGGCCGTAGGACAACACTTTTTCAGCAGCCTGTTAGATCGGTACCTTGCGGCTTCCACCGACATCAGGTTCCGGGACGATGGCGCCGCCGAATTCGATCTCCTCGTCGGTGGCATCACGGACAGTCAGAACTTCCAGCTTGAAGATCACAAGGCGACCGCAAAGCGGGTTATTGCCATCGACCGTGAGAGTCTTGTCGTCCATGCGGGTCACGATGAAGTTCCGCGGCTCACCTTTTTCATTTTCCATGGTAATGGTGGTACCGATTTCCCGATATGGTTCGGGCACGTTTTCGATCTTGTCGGTAAAAACCAGGGATTCATCCCGGGCGCCGTAAAGCGTGGTGCAATCGATGGGCACCTCGATGATGTCGCCGGTTTTCTTGCCTTCCAGCTCCAAGGTGACACTCTTGTCCAGGGCGCAATCCTGACCATGAACATAGCCGATGGGATATTCGACCGCGACCAGGGTGTCCCCGGACTTCTGATCGATCACCTTGTAGCTGAGCTCGACGAATTTGTTGTCTTGAATGGTTTCGCTCATTTCACATCACAATCCGGGTTCTCGGTCACGTCGTGCTTGATCGGGTTCGATTCATCGCGAGTAACGTGATCCGTATCATTGGGGTCGCGCACGCCCATCAGGTTCAATGGAACCCGACCGGGGCTAGAAGACCGAGGCACCAAAAATCTTGATGGCCTGTTGCTCATCGAAGCCGAGGACCAGACGACCGAGCCACTCACCTTCCTTTTTCGTGCTGCGAACACGATACAGAACGGTTACATGCTCGCCACGGCGAATCATGCCGAGGTAGTCGTAGACTTCGGAAAGGCTCCGTGTCAGCTCGCTTTTCGCGAACTGCTTTCCCACTTCGACTTCGTTCAACCCTTGGATCAGGCTGTTGTGGAAATTGCGGATGAATTTTCCATACTTCCCTTCGTTGGAAGCCCGGACAAGCTCGGTCCACATGGGCTCGGCAACGGCCAGGATTTCTTCATCGGTGAGTTCGATAATGTTCATAAGAGTCCTCAGTCACGCTGGTAGGGCAATTTTGTAGGGGCATAAAAAAAGATCAACACGTCAATGCTGATCTTTTTTCAAACCCCCGGCAGAAGTTCAACGGGAACTTCTGCCGGATGTCTTGAAAGTTACTCGGCGGCGTCGGCGGCAGGCTCTTCGACGTCGACCAAGTGATACAAGGGTGCCTTCTCCATGGTGTATTCACCGGTCTTCGGATCACGACGGGACACAGTCAGAACGTGCCAATTCTCGTCATCCAGCTTCAGGGCGTCACCACGGTAGTAGTAGCCCGGCCAGCGGGTTTCCTTGCGGAACAACGTGTGCTGCATAACACACTCCGAGGTCCGGTGACGATGCTTGACTTCCCAAGCACGCAGCAGTTCGTGAGTGTCCTTGGCCGCAATCTTCTCGAGATCTTCTTCCATGATCTTGAGCTTCTTGAGACCGATGCTCAGCAGCTTGTCGTTGGTCATGTAGTTGACCGTCACGCCGCCGCAGTATTCGTCCATCAGCTTTTGCAGACGGTCGAGAGACTGACGCGGGTTGTGGTAGTTCGGGTTGACCTCGCCAGCCACGATATCGTTCCGGTGGACCTTGTAGTGTTCCATCGGCCGGAAGACTTCTTCCTTCAGCTTGGCGATGGTTCCCTCGGATACGCGGATGCCTTCGGCCTTGCCATCGTCGATATACTTGCAAGCATTCTT
The DNA here is from genome assembly GCF_000968135.1 of Magnetospira sp. QH-2. Classification (NCBI taxonomy): domain Bacteria; kingdom Pseudomonadati; phylum Pseudomonadota; class Alphaproteobacteria; order Rhodospirillales; family Thalassospiraceae; genus Magnetospira; species Magnetospira sp. QH-2. The sequence continues at coordinate 3,578,001 of NZ_FO538765.1, forward strand.
GGCGGCAATACGGCCTTCGGTGAACGAACCGGAGGAGAACGCGTGCGGCGTACCGCCGACCGCGTCACCGGCACCAAACAGGCCTTCGACGGTCATCATGCGGTTGTAGCCCCACTGATACTCGGGCGGGGAAACATCCGACGGCCCGGAGCACCAGGCGCCGCAACCGGTGGCATGGGAACCCATGACATACGGCTCGGAGGTGGTCAGTTCCGGGTTTTCGTTCTTCGGATCCACATCGGTGGCGGCCCACAGAACGGCCTGACCAACGGTCATGCCGAGGAAGTTGTGCCAACCGATTTCTTCCAGATGCGGATCTTGGAACGAGTGCATGGTGATCATATGGATCGGTCCGCGGCCCGCATTCACCTCATTGATGATCGCGTGGTTACGCAGGCAGGTCGGGATCGGACGGTGCGTACGGTGAGAAACCTCCGGATCCAGGTATTCCTTGCCAACCATTTCCTGGAGGGCGGGGAACCACTTGGATTCGTACTCTTCGCCATAAGCGTTCTGGGTGTAGGCCTTCAAGTGCAGGAAGTAGGCGCCAACCGGGCCGTAACCATCCTTGAAGCGGGCCAGAACGATCCGGTTTTCCATCTGGGTCATCTTGGCGCCTGCGTTGATCATCAACGCATAAGCGGAACCGGACGACCACGGGGCGTACCAAACACGACCGGCACCCTCACCGACGGAACGCGGCTTGAACAGGTTGGACGCGCCACCCGCACCGCAAACCACGGTCTTGGATTTGAACACATGGAAGTCACCCGTGCGAACGTTGAAGCCAACAGCACCGGCAACGCGGTTTTCCTTGGCTTCATCCATCACCAGATGGGTGATGCAGACACGGTTATAGACCTTGTCGGCCGACTTTTTCGCGGCTTCGGCCACGATCGGCTTATAGGATTCACCGTGGATCATGATCTGCCAACGGCCTTCACGCAGGAACGAACCCTTTTCCAGGTCGCGCATCAGCGGCAGGCCCCACTCTTCGAATTGGTGGACAGCGGAGTCAACATGGCGAGCCATGTCGAACAGCAGATCTTCACGCACCATGCCCATCAAGTCGATACGGGCGTAACGCACGTGATCTTCCGGGTTGTTTTCACCCCAACGGGTGCCCATGTAGCAGTTGATGGCGTACAGACCCTGAGCCACGGCACCGGAGCGATCGATGTTGGCCTTTTCGGCAACGACGATCTTCTTGTTTTTACCCCAGTAGCGGGCTTCGAAAGCGGCACCCGTGCCGCCAAGGCCGGCACCAGCGACGAGAATGTCGATGTTGTCTTCGACGATTGTTTTGTAAGCCATTAGTAGTACACCCCTTCCTTCATCACGAGGCCGTTGGATTCCAGGGTATGCAAGTCGCCGTCATCCATGCGGATGTACTTCGGCTCGTTGTACAGCAGCTGACTATCGCGCTGTTCCTTGGACGGCTCGGGCGCATTCTTCAGCTGAGGAATGCAAGTCCCCCATGGCTTGGTGGTGATCGGAGCCAGCAGGTTGAGGTCTTTCTTGCCGTTGCGGAATTTGATCCGCCAGGCAATGACACCTTTTTCCTCGTCCCGCACAGCGCGAACGCTGTGACCGAGCGGCGCAAAGTCCGCATAGCCGCGCACGTCGATGGCGTTTTGCGGGCAAGCCTTCACACAGGAATAGCATTCCCAGCACATGTTCGGCTCGATGTTATAGGCACGACGATAGGTCTTATCGATGTGCATGATGTCGGACGGGCAGATATCAACGCAGTGACCGCAGCCGTCGCATCGTGTCATATAGACAAAGGTAGGCATAATTCGTTTCCTTCCCTGTTAGAAAGAATCTTTCAGGTTTGATCTAGTAGTGCTTAGGCTGCTCGCGCTTGATGCCGAGACCCATGTACGACGGCTTGGCGCCCATGTATTCCGGGATATCGGGAAAACGCTTCTGCAAGGCAGGATCGCTCAGATCACCCAGCTCGGGCAGGTTCTCCATGGAACCATCGGCCTTGATGACACGCTTGTTGAAAGCAGCCGCGGGCTTGAAGAACATATGAGCGAACTTCGACCACAACACGCCAGCAAACAAAACCGTCGCGGAGATGACAAACAGACCCAGGAACAGGGTGTTCCAAGGGGCAGAGCCCATGGTCAGGGACCAGACCAGACCGAAGGTGGTGGTGCCCAACAGCGACAGAATGAACATGTCGGCCTTGGCGATACGGTACCAGGGGTTGCCTTCCGCGGAGACATCAACGCGGATGAAGAACCAGAACCAGTAGCCGCCGAACATCACCATGGCGCAGCCGAGATGCCAAAGCATGGAGACGATGGCCGGAGCCTCGGGAGTCGGAAACGCGAACACCAAGGCAACGGTCGTCAAGACGAACAGGATGAAGCCGTACATGGTGAACAGGTGCGAGATCCGACGCTTCGGATTGCAGAATTCGCCAGAGGTCGCCACATCGACAACCGCCGTATTAATGGCGATACCGATTTTGTCCCCGCCGCTCAGCTCACGGGTACGTGAGGCTTCGGCGGCCTTGGCTTTGGCGAAAAAGTACTTGGCGCTTTTTTTGTGGATCATGTCAAAAATGGTGCCGCCAACGACCAGAATGAACATCAAAATGACATACCCCTGGATAACGTCGAGCGGGACGATCGTCGCAAGATCAGCGAATGGATTACTGGCGAACATCGATTCCTCCGTGCCGCAGTCGTTAGTTATTGATACACCTGTTGCCAGGTCACGATCTATTAGCAGAACATTATATAAAGGAAACTTGTTTTTACAATCACATTGATTCAGTGGGACAAAATTAGATTCAGATAGTCATCTAATGAAATATATTCAATATGTTATACAATAAAATACAATAATTTTAATATGCATCATCGCTGATCTGCGGTGGGATGCCCATTTTGGCCGAACGCGCTTCAGGCTGCTTCGGGGTATCGCGACCCTTCGAATCTCGACCCATAGGGCGCATCAGGTTTGCCCGGGTTCAGCATCCCCTCTCTTGCCATTCCCGCATCAGTTTTTAACCGGAAATCCAATGCCCTTCCGACACCGCTCATGGGGAGCGGCGCCATGGCCGCACAGCGGATTCGCCGGAGATCACGATCTCCATTGTTGGGTCCCTCAGATAGGGATTGAAAAAAAGCGGCTTCCCACCGGCGGGACCATCGTATATATTTGGTTCTTGAAATATGAGGAAAACCTTATGTCGGGTGAGGCGTTGAGCGGTTTCGCGCGTCTATCTCGGCCTGTAACCAAGCAACGAATGGGTTGAATTATGGGAAACGTTAACGCCAAAGATCCAGTTCCTGATGGGCACACCAAGTACTACACCACCAAGCAGCAACCGGTGAACGAGAAGGGTTTCGTTGGCTACAAGACCGAATGGGTCGAGTGGCAGAAGGAAGTCCCTTATGAGACTCCGAAAAAGCCGTAAGCTTTTTGGACGGGCGTACCGCGCCCGATAAGGAACGAAAGAGGGGAGGCGCGGGACGCCTCCCTTTCTTTTTGTTCAACAGTCTGCTGAAAAAGTCCTATTTCGAGCCTGTGGCGACACATGCTTCGACAAACTCAGCATGAGGGCCTTTGAATTTTAACATGTGAGCCTCACCCTGAGCTTGTCGAAGGGCGAGGCGGGCCGATCCTTTTGCCTAAGGGGACGACCCTTGACCGTAGCCCCGCTACGCTCTGCGCGCCACGCCTGCCCCTAAGGCAAAACGATTCGGTCACAATGGGTCATATGAAACGCGAAAGCCTTTAAGGCGATCGTTGCCGCGAATCGCGAAGGAAAGCGGGCGATTCGGCTCGATTCGCGCCATGGATTGGCCACTCAGGAGGGATCGGCCAGGCTTTTCAGGAAATCGACCCGTTTCCCGGCATCGGTAACCATGTTTTCCTCGACGGGCATGCCTCCGAGGTACCATTCGTGCTCGCCATCATCATATTCGATGGCGGGACCGTCGATCCGGTGCAGCAGACCGTCCACCCACCATTGCTGCATGACGAGGGGATCGATGACTGCCGGGCCGTCCGCGCGATGGCGTACGCCTCTTACCCACCATTGTTGCACGCCGTCGGACCGGACGACCGCCGGGCCATCTTCCCGGTGGGCGACTCCCTGTTGATACCATTCCTGGGTGCCGTCCGATTCGATGATGGCGGGCCCGTCCTCCCGGTGCAGTTGGCCATTTCGCCACCACTCCTTGGTGCCGTCCCAATGTTCGACCGCAGGGCCACCTTCGCGGTGCTGTTCCCCTTGGAAAAACCAGACTCGGGTCCCATCGGGCCGTTCGACGGCGGGGCCGTCTTCCCGGTGCAACTTGCCCAAGAGGTACCACTCGATCGTCCCGTCGTCCTTTTCGGTTTTTTCGGGTGTTTGGGTCAGTTGTCCGTCCCGCCACCACTCCTTGGTGCCATCCGCATGTTCCACGGCAGGACCGTCTTCGCGGTGCTGTTTTCCATGCAGAAACCAGACCCGGGTTCCATCAGGCTTTTCGACAGCGGGGCCGTCCTCACGATGCAGCATCCCATCAAGGAGCCACTCGACCGTTCCGTCCGCTTTTTCGATTCTTTCTGGTGTATTCGGCATCAATGACATCCATTCCACAAAGCATTGCCACAGCACAACAAGGCTTATTCACGTTCAACAAGAACAATGGATAAAGGTAAAAAAATGGCTGGGGCGCCAGGATTCGAACCTGGGAGTACTGATACCAAAAACCAGCGCCTTAACCGCTTGGCCACGCCCCACCAGTAGGATGGCCGCAACATAGTGCCTCATTTCGTCGGGGGCAAGAGCCTCAGTGGTCTTTTGACAGGTCTTTGCGCAGGTACAACAGATGCGCCTTCAGTCCCTCGACCTTGGTGTAGTGTTCCTTGAGATAAGCCTTCACGGCCTTGCCCATGTAAAAGCGGCGGTAGCTGACCTGTTCCGGACGATAGGTCCGGATCCATTCCGCCACTTGTTCCGGGGTCAGCAGACCACCGCGCACCCGCTTGAGGGAATAGACCGCCAAGGGCGGAATCACCGGCAATTGGGCATAGTAGCCATCTATGGGCCGGTCGGTGACCAGCCAGCGGGTCTCCCCGGTGCGGGCTTTCAACGCCTGAACCGCCAACTGCTCTCTTTCCGTCGGGGACCGGTGAAACAGAGCCGCTGTCTTGGTTGTCTGCTGCACGGCCAGCCAGCCTCCGCCGACGACGAGCAAGACTCCCAGGCCAATCGCCGCGCCGCGCCAAAGCATCGATGGAAGCCGAAATCCCTCCACCAGTCGCCCCGCGGCGCATCCGGCCAGCCAGGCCAGGGGAATCTGGATCAGCAGCAGTTGGTGAATCCATAGGGGCGTATGGCGGTACAGCGCCACCGAGGCTCCCACCGCCCCAATCACCGGAATCCAGCGGCTCGCCTTGTGCCAGGGCCAGGCCAACAGCACACCCAGCCCCCCCATGACAAGATACTGCGGCTGATCGAGCAACAAGGACCAAAGACGGTCGGCGCCCCGGTCATAGGGGAAACCCTTGTCCAGGCCTGCCTGTAGGTGAGGCGTGATAAGTTGGTCGATAAATTCGGGCCCCGCCAGCAATGCCAGGCCACCGAAGGTTCCAGCCAAGGCCAACCCAAAGGTGCCTCCGACCGTTCGCCATGTCACCGCGAACCGCCTCCCATCAATCCAAAGCGCCAACAGCAACCCGGGCAGGAGAAGGACCGTGAACATCTTGGTCTGCAACGCCAAGGCCATCAGCAGGCCGGACAGGGCATAGCGCGGCAAGCGCCCCCTGGCCCCCAGCATCTGATCCAGGGCCAGCAGGGCCAGAGCCAAGGCGGGCAAGCCGATCATCACCGATACGCTGAGACGCTGATACAGCGTGCCGGAAACCAGGATGGCGACCGCCACCCAGGCCGCCATGGCCCCTTCCTCGCGCCGGACCATGCGGAACAGGGCCCAGATCAGCAACGAGGAGAAGAATAAAATGGTCCCGCGCGCGGCGGCGATGTCATTGCCGAATATCCGATGGACCCCCGCCAGAATATAGGTGAGCAAGGGCGGCTGGTCGCTCCAGATCTCGCTGAACATTTCATGTCCATCGGCCACCAGCATGGCTTTCATCAGGTTCAGCCCCTCGTCGGTATCCATCTCGAACACCCCCCACCAGGGACCGAGCAGACAGAGCCCGACCGCGAACAGCAGTCCGGGCAACCAAGCCTGCAAAGGCGAGGAAAGGGTCGTCACGTGAGATCACCGTCAAAGGTCTCGCCGGGCTCCAAAAGCCGGGCGGCGGCCACCCACCAATCGGGACGATGAACCCTGGCGGCCAAGGCGGCGGCCTGGGCCTCGTCCGCCGTGCCGTAAAGGCCAAAGCAAGTGGCGCCGCTGCCGGACATGCGGGCCATCAAACAGCAGGCGTTGCGGCTCAGGCACTCAAGGATTTCGCCAATCACCGGCGCCAGGGTCATGGCCGGAGTTTCCAAGTCATTGCCGCAAACTTGCAGATGGTCCGCCAATTCCGCCCCATCGTGAAAGATTTCCGGCAGGGAAGAGGGAGTGGAAAACGGGGCTGCGCGCGCCTTGAACACCGCCGGAGTGGAAAGCGCCAGGCCCGGATTGACCAAAACCACCCATACCCGGGGCAGCGGTGGGGCGGGGCTCAGGATCTCGCCGATGCCGCTCATCACCATGGGCTGACCGGATAAACAGACGGGTACGTCAGCCCCCAACTCCAAGGCCAACTCCGCCCAGTCCGGCTCGCTCAGATCCACCGACCAGAGGTCTCGCAGCACGCGCAGGGTCGCCGCCGCGTCCGCCGAACCGCCGCCGATTCCCGACGCCACGGGCAGGACTTTATGCAGGGTCAGAGCCACATCGGGTGCGCGGCCAAGGCGTTCGGCCAACCGTAGGGCGGCGCGGGTGACCAGATTGTCGTCCTCCGCGTTCAAGGCGGCGGCACCGGGACCGGTCAGGGTCAGTGTAAGGCCGTCCCCGGGCCGGGCACTGATCCGATCACCGACCGCGGCAAAAGCCACCAGACTATGCAGCAGATGGTAGCCGTCATCGCGCTTGCCGGTGACTTGAAGAGTCAGGTTGAGCTTGGCCGGGGCGCCGGCGTGGACAGAGGGCATGGCGGTTTCTCGTCAGATGTCGTCGTCCGCGTTCAGGCCGCTTTTCAACTTCCTCTCGATCCGATCCAGAACCTTCTGTTCAGGCTCCAGTCCCCGGGCCCGACGCCATTGGAATCGGGCTTCCTTTTTGCGCCCGACCTGCCAGTAGGCATCGCCCAGGTGGTCATTGATCACGGGGTCTTGAGGGCGCAGTTCCACCGCCCGTTCGAGATTTTTGACGGCCCCCTCGTAATCCTTGAAGCGATAGAGAACCCAACCCAGACTATCCACGATATAGCCATCGGTGGGCTGCGCCTCGACGGCCTTTTCGATCATGCCCCGGGCCCGGTCCAGATTCCGTTCCCGTTCAACCCAGGAGTAGCCCAGATAGTTGAGCACATAGGGTTGATCCGGACGCAACTCCAAGGCTTTGAGAAAGTCCTTCTCGGCGCGATCCCATTGTTGGGACTGCTCCAGGGCAATGCCCCGCGTATAGAAGAAGGACCAATGGTCCTGGTGAACGGTGCCGATGCGCTTCAAGGCGTCGTCATAGGCCTCCACCGCTTCGGCATAGCGGTCGCGTCCGCGCAGCACATCGCCGAGGCTGATCAGTGGATCGGCTTCGTCGGGATAGTCCCGGGCCATGGCACGCAGTTCCATCACGGCATCGTCGGTGCGGTCCAGCCGATCCAGGTTGGAGGCCACCGCCATGCGTGCCGACCAGGCGGCATGGGACAAGGGGTTAATCTGGCGATAGATCTCATTGGCGGCGGCCAGGCGGTCATCGGATTCCAACAAGTCGGCAACAATGATCTGAGCCAGGGGGAAATCGGGCTTCAGGCGCAAAGCCAAGCGGACCAGCAGCATGGCCGTATCGCGGGCATTGCGCTGGCGCAGGGAATTGCCCACGTCGAACAGCGCCTCGGCCACGCCGTGCGCCGGGCCCGGGTGGGCATCGCTCAAAGCCTTGCCCCCGTCCACCCGGGCCAGGGCGGTTTCGAACAGGCGGCTGCCGGGATGCTTTTCCAGATAGGTCTGATAGAGGGTCCGCGCTTCGTCCACCTTGCCTTGGCGTTCCAAAAAGGCCCCATAGAGCTGTCGCATGCGTGAGGAGGTGTTTTCACCATCACCCATGGCCAACAAATAGGTGCTCTCCGCCGCGTCCAGGTCACCTAAATGGGCCTGAAGCAGAGCCTTGTGCAGATGGGCCAGCGTCTTGAATCCGTTGCTCTTGGCCAGCTGGTCCAATTCTTCGGTGGCCGCATCGCCTTTGTCGGCGCCCGCCAGGGCCCAGGCCTTGATCATCGGCAGCAAAAAGGCGTTCACCCCCTTGTCGGTCACCGTTTCGGCACGGGCCACGGCCTCGGCAAAACCGCCTTGATGGATGTCTTCGATGACCAGGACCAGTTCGGCCAGGGGGGAGGCCTTTTTCGCCTCGACCATTTCCTTGGCCAGCGGAAGGGAATCATCGAATTCGCCCTCCACCGATTTCAGCACGAAGGTTCGATTGCGCAACGAGGCGGAATCCGGTTCCTCGGCCAGCACCGCCTCGAAGAAGCGCGAAGCCATGTCCGGTCGGCGCGCGGATTGGGCATGGCGGGCGGACAGATAGTTGCCATACAAGGAAGAACCGGGGCCGATGGCCTCTATTTCCGAATTGGCGGTTCCCGAGGCACAGGCCGTTATCAACAGGGCCAGGCCGGCGATCGGCGACAACCGGGCAGTGTCGGAGAGGGAGAAAACGAAACGATTAGACACACGGGTCCCTTTCGGTCAGCCGAACATGAAGATGGGGGGCATCATAGCCCGGCCTTCAAGGCGTACCAAGGGGTGAGTGCGCTACATGTTGGGATAATTGGGCCCGCCGCCACCCTCGGGGGCCACCCAGGTGATGTTGCCGGAAGGATCCTTGATATCGCAGGTCTTGCAGTGCACGCAGTTCTGGGCGTTGATCTGCAAACGCTGACCGCCGCCCTCTTCGTCGTCGAGGAACTCATAGACCCCGGCCGGACAGAACCGTACCTCCGGCCCGGCATAGGTGGCCATGTTGACCGCCAGCGGTATCGCTTCGTCGGCCAACCGCAGGTGGCAGGGTTGGTCTTCCTCGTGGTTGGTGCTGGAAAAGGCCACGTTGGTCAGCTTGTCGAAAGTCAGCTTTCCGTCCGGCTTGGGATAGGCGATGGGCTTCTGACCGGCGGCGGGCTTCAGCGCCTCGCGGTCGGAATGGTGGTTGAAGGTCCAAGAGGCCTTGCCCTTGAAGACATAAGTATCGGTCGCCGAATAGGCGATGCCGCCCCACAGGCCCCACTTGGCGAAGGATGGGCGTATATTGCGGGCCCGGTAGAGTTCGTCCCAGACCCAAGAGGCTTTCACCGCGTCGGCATAGGTGGTCAATTCTTTCGGCCCGTCCTCCCCGTCCAGGGCGGCAAAGGCGCTTTCGGCGGCCAGCATGCCGGTCTTCATGGCTGTGTGGGTGCCCTTGATTTTCGGCACGTTGAGAAACCCGGCGTCGCAGCCGATCAGCACGCCGCCGGGGAAGGTCAGCTTGGGGATCGACTGGAACCCGCCCTCGTTGAGGGCCCGGGCGCCATAGGCGATGCGCCGCCCGCCCTCGAACAACGGAGCGATGGCCGGGTGGGTCTTGAACCGTTGGAATTCATCGTAAGGAGACAGGTACGGGTTGGGATAGTCCAGCCCGATCACAAAGCCCACCGCCACCTGGTTATCGTCCAGGTGATACAGGAACGAACCGCCGTAGGTTTTGGTATCCAAGGGCCAGCCCACCGTATGCAGCACCGTGCCGGGCTTGTGGTCCTTGCTGTCGACTTCCCATAACTCCTTGATGCCCAGCCCGTAGGTCTGAACGTCACAGTCGGCGCGCAGGTCGAACTTATCCATCAACTGTCGGCCCAGGTGCCCCCGGCAGCCTTCGGCGAAGAAGGTGTACTTTGCTTTGAGGTCCACGCCCGGCTCGAAGTTCGGACCCTCGGAGCCGTCGCGCAGACGGCCCATGTCGCCGGTCCCCACGCCTATCACGGCACCATCGTCATCGACCAAGACCTCGGCGGCGGCGAATCCGGGGAAGATTTCCACTCCCAGGGCCTCGGCCTGTTCGCCCAGCCAGCGGCAAAGGTTGCCCAGACTGACAATGTAGTTGCCTTCATTGTGCATTTGCGGCGGCGTGACCAATTTGGTGGCCGCACCGGAGCTCAGGTACATGAACTTGTCGTCGGTGACCAAGGTCGTCATCGGCGCGCCCATTTCTTTCCAATCGGGCAACAGCTCGTCCAGGGACCGCGTCTCGATGACTGCGCCGGAAAGGATATGGGCCCCCACCTCGGAGCCTTTTTCCACCACGCAGACGGTCTGTTCGCGTCCGGCCTCGCTGGCCAACTGCATGAGGCGGATCGCCGCCGCCAGACCCGCAGGTCCGGCGCCCACGATCACCACGTCGAATTCCATGCTTTCCCGTTCCATCGCCCGGCTCCGCGTTTCTTGGGGTGTCAAATTTGTTGCAGTGCAATATAGCACGAAGATTCCCCAGGGCCACCCCTCTTGTGCCCCCTCTTGTACCCCCTCTTGTACCAGGGGCCCGTCGTGCTACGATCCGGCCATGGTGACCGGGGAAACTCCACAAGTCCAGGCAGCCGCGCTCATGCGTTGGTATTTGGCCATGGGTGTCGATGAAACGGTGAGCGACCTGCCGCTGGACCGTTTTGCCGCGCCGCCGCCTGTCGAGGCTCCGAACACCGTGTCGGCGCCATCCGCGCCGACGGCCGAATCTCCTCCGGCTCAAATCCGCAACGGCGAATCGGTCAAGGCGGCGGTGGAAGTGGCCCGGGCCGCCAAAACCGTCGATGAGCTCCGCGCCGCTCTGGATTCTTTCGAAGGCTGTGCCCTGCGCAAGACGGCCACCAACACGGTATTCTTTGACGGGGATCCGGCCAATGCCCGGGTGATGCTGGTGGGCGAGGCACCGGGGGCGGAAGAGGACCGGCGCGGTTTGCCCTTCGTCGGCCCTAGCGGCCAACTGCTGGACAAGATGCTCGGCGCCATCGGATTGGATCGTGCCGACGTGGTGATCTCCAACACCGTATTCTGGCGCCCGCCCGGCAATCGCAGCCCCAACACCACGGAAATCGGCGCATGTCTGCCGTTTTTGGAGCGCCTGATCGAGATGGTCGACCCCAAAATCCTGGTCGCTCTGGGTGGTCCGGCGGCCAAGACCCTGCTGGCCAAGACCCAAGGAATCACCCGCCTGCGCGGCAAGTGGGACAGCTATTCGACCCCTGGCCTGGCTCGCCCGGTGGAAGCCGTCGCGCTCTATCATCCGGCCTATCTGTTGCGGTCGCCGGGCGCCAAGCGGGATGCCTGGAAGGACCTGCTGTCCATCCGTGATCACCTGCATCAGGGCGATTGATTAATCCTTTCGCCGGGGCTATACGGTCGGAATCAACAGTGGAAATGCGGATTTATGTTGTCATATTTCCGCCTGTTCAGGTATAAGCTGTTGGAGATCAAATGGTTGGGGGCAACTCCTTGACGCGTACACGAGTTTTCAAGCGCCTGGGTATTTTCCTGCTTGGGGGGATGTTGGTGACCTCCGGTCCCGCCGCCTGGGCCGGACCGTCCGTGGCGACTTTACCTGATGACCTACCGAACACGGACTCTCGGTCCCTGGCGCCCGTCCTTTCCGAAGGCGACGTGGCTCTGTATCAAGAAATCTTCAAGCTCCAAAAAGCCGCCAAATGGCGCGCCGCAGACAAGCGGATCAAGGCCTTGGACAATCCGGTCTTGATGGGCCATGTGCAGGCCCAACGCTATATGCATCCCACCGGCTGGCGCTCCAAATACAAGGAGCTCAAGGACTGGATGGGGCAATATGCCGATTTGCCGCAGGCCAAGCGCATTTACAGTCTGGCCGTCAAACGGCGGCCGAAAAACTGGAAGTGGCCCGCCAAGCCAGTGGGAACGGGGGGCCTGGACGGGGTCCGCATCACCCGCAGCGACGCCAGCAAGCCGCTGCCCTATCGCGCTCTGTCCAAGGACAAGCGCAAGCGGGCCAAACAGATCCTGCGCACCATCAAGAATCGCTTGCGGCATGGCTGGACCAAATCGGCCAAGCGCATGCTACAGACCAAAGAGACCAAGGCGCTTCTCTCCCATTCCCAATATGATTCTTTGCGTGCCGCCCTCGGCATGGCCTATTTGGGCGATGGCCGGGATCAGTGGGCCCTTGATTGGGCGGGTAAAGCGGCCAAGCGGTCCGGCAAACGGGTGCCCAGCGCCCACTGGATCGCCGGACTGGCTGCCTGGCACTTAGGCCAACGGGAACGGGCCGCCGAGCATTTCCAGGCCATCGTCGGATCACGCTATGCCGCCGACGACCTGCAATCCGCCGCTGCCTTTTGGTCGGCGCGCGCCGCTTTGATCGGCGGCGAGCCGGAAAAGGTGATCGGACTGCTCAAGCAGGCCGCCGTCCATCCGCGCAGCTTTTATGGTCTGTTGGCCTTGGAACTATTGGGCGAGGACCTGCCCTTCCAGTGGGGGGGCGACGTGGCCGCCGTCGGTGGCAACCTGACCAATCATGATGCCGGTCGGCGTGTTCTGGCCCTGGTCCAGGTGGGCCGCATGGATGAGGCGGAACAAGAAGTACGTCTGTTGGCCCGGCGCGGCGGACCCGACGCGGCACGGAATGCCCTGGCCTTGGCGGATCGGGCCGGACTGGCCGAAGCGGCACTTCGATTGGGTCGTCATCTTTACGGCCATGATGCGCCCGAGACTTTTGCCTTCCCGCTACCGGCGCTGAATCCCAAGGGCGGGTTCTCCGTTGATCGCGCCTTGCTGTTTGCGCTGATGAAACAGGAATCGGCTTTCAATGCCGATGCCCGCAGCCATATGGGCGCCCGCGGGCTGCTGCAATTGATGCCGCGCACTGCCAGCTTTGTCGCCGGGGACCGCAAGCTGCATGGCGCCAAACGCAAGACTCTGCATGACCCGGACGTCAATCTGAAGCTTGGTCAGAAATATATCCGCATGCTGCTGGAAGAACCGGCGGTCAACGGCGACGTGATGCGCCTGATTGCCGCCTGGAACGGCGGGCCGGGCAATCTGAATAAATGGCTGCGGGCCAATCGCCACGACGGTGACCCGTTGCTGTTCATGGAAAGCATCCCCCTGCGCGAGACCCGCGCCTTTGTCGAGCGGGTGCTGACCAACCTGTGGATCTACCGTCATCGGCTGGGTCAGCCTCTGCCGTCGCTCACCGCCATTGCCGCCGGGCAATGGCCCAGCTACATTGCCTTGGACTCCAATCCAACGGTGGTGGCAAAAAATGGCGAAAATCGAAGGTGACCGTGACTTCATAGCGGTCAACATCGGGATCCTGACGGTCTCCGACTCCCGAACCCTGGAAAACGATACCTCCGGACAGGTGCTGGTCGACCGGGCCGAAGCCGCCGGGCACAAGGTCATCGAACGGACCATCGTCAAGGATGACGTGCCTGCTCTGACACAGATTCTGGAGCGCTGGATATCCAATCCTCTGATCGACGTGGTGATCACCACCGGCGGCACCGGCCTGACCGGTCGCGACGTGACCCCGGAGGCTTTCGCCCAAGTCTGTGAAAAGGAAATCCCCGGCTTCGGTGAACTGTTCCGCTGGATCAGCTTCCAGAAGATCAAGACCTCCACCGTGCAGTCCCGGGCCACGGCGGGAATCGCCAACGGTACCTACCTGTTCGCCCTGCCAGGCTCCAACGGTGCCTGCAAAGACGGCTGGGACGAGATCCTGGTGCATCAACTAGATGCCCGGCATCGCCCGTGCAATTTCGTCGAACTGATGCCCCGCTTGAAAGAGCATCTCTAAAACCGTGCGCTGGTTTCCGCTTGCCCTGCTATTGCTGACTGGCTGTCGAGCCGAAGATGTTCCGCTGACCCTGACCCCTTCGGAGCGGCAACTGGTCGCCCAATTCGACCGGGCAGCCTTTTCCAGTGAATTCATGGGGGGGCAGCGGGCCGGGCGGCTATTGCGCTGGGAGGGCCCCATCATCCCGGACTATGAAGGCGGTATGCCACCGCGGTTGTGGGACAAAGCCGAACAACTGATCTTCGACTTCGCCGCCCTGGCCGATCGTCCGGTCTCCTTCAGCGGCACGCCCAACTTCATCTTGATCCTGACCAATACCGGCAGTGTGCGCCGCGCCGCCGGACGGTCCGCTCCCTGTTATACGGAAGTGACCCATGACGACGACGGAGTGATCCAGCGGGCCGAAATCCACCTCGCTCCGGTCTCGCCGGAACAGATCGACCATTGCTTGGCCGAGGAGATCTTTCAGGCCTTCGGATTACTGGATGATTCGGACCTGATTCCGGGATCGTTGCTGCACGAATCCAGTGCCCGCCCCGATGCCGCCTGGCAGGACAAGATGTTGTTGCGCGCACTCTATGATCCCTTGCTGCGCCCGGGTATGACCCGCGCCGAGGCGGCCCCTCATCTGTCGGAGATCCTGCGCGATTTGAGCCAGCAATAGTAGGCGGCCCCCTCATCCACATCCGACAGGGGCGCTAACAGGGCGACCTTCAGGCCCGCCAGATTTTTCAAGGTATCGGCCAGGGCATGGGGGCTCGACCAACGCACATGGTCATAGAGGCAGCCTGGGGTGCGCGGAGAGCGCCGAATGCCCACCAGCCAGAATCCGCCATCGGTGGCCGGGCCGAAGACCGCGTCATGATCCCCCAGCAGCCGAAAGGCCTCCGCCACCTGTTTTGCGCCCAGGTCGGGAATATCGGTTCCCACCAGCACCAGGGGGCCTGGCGGCAGCTCATAAAGGGGCTTGGCCATGCGGCGCCCCAGGTCGCCCCTGCCCTGGCCGATGATGCGCCAACCCCGAGGCCAATAGACCGCACCCCTCTCTCGATCCGGCGTGACCGCCAACCAGCTCGTCCAGCGCCGGTCACTACCCAGGCGGTGGGTTGTGGTGGCAACACATTGTCGATAGAAAGCCCAGGCGGTCACCGGCCCCACATCCCGCGCCAGACGCGATTTGACCCGGCCCAGGCGCGGCGCCTTGGCAAAGACCACCAGATGATTTCTTGCCCTAGCCATAGTATTTGACCAATTGTTCCGGTTCCATGCCGAGGAGGTATAACGCCAGCAGGGATAGATTGCGCAACGGCCGCAGAACGTAGCCATCGCGCCGGTATCGATCCGCCGAGGTAACCGCGTCGGCCTGTAGTTCTTGTAGCCGCACCAACCCGATGCGCTTGAGGATATCCACATCCTCCATCAAGGGTATCCGGGCATAGCCGCCGATCTTGTCGTAATAGGACCGGGAAACCAGCAACCCCTGATCCCCGTAGGGCAGATTGAAGGTCTCACAGCGCCAGGCGACCATCTTTTCCATCCGCCGGGCCGCCCCATTGTCGTCATCGAGCTTGAATCGGAAATAGCCCGCCCGTTCCCGGTTCAAGGGATCGGCGATGAAATCCGTCACCGCCTGCTTCCATTCCGGGGCCAGCACCGTGTCGCCATGCAGAAACAACAGCCATTGCCCATGGGCCTGCCGCGCACCCTCGGCCAGTTGCGGGCCCCGCCCCACCGGCCCCTTGATCACCAGGGCGCCCAGGCGTTTGGCCAATACCGGCGTGCCATCCACCGAGCCGCCATCGGCAACGATGATCTCTGCCTCCATGGGCGGTTCGCTCAGGGCCTTCAGGCAGTCCGGCAACCGCGCGGCGGCGTTCAAGGTGGGAATGACGATCGATAGCATGGCCAATCCATAGCATTGGATGGACAGGCTGGGGAGGAAAATATATTCTATGTTTGTTCTGTTTCGATGAGGGAGTGCCCGGATGGTCCAAGAGTCCGCGCCATACAGGCCCCGCAAGGGCCGGGGGGCCGTCGACAATCCGGATGTGCGCTATGATCCCCACAGCCGATCACCGATTGATGACGGCTGGGACACCATCGAGCAGGACCTCCCGCCTCTGCGCACCACCGTCGAGACCGATACCAGCCGCTCGATCATCACCCGCAACACGTCACCGGATATCCCTTTCGACCGGTCCATCAATCCCTATCGGGGCTGCGAGCACGGCTGCATATACTGTTATGCAAGACCCAGCCATGCCTGGCTTGGCCTGTCACCGGGGCTGGATTTCGAGACCCGGCTGTTTGCCAAGCCCGACGCCCCGGCCTTGCTGGAAAAAGAACTGCGCAAGAAAAACTACCGTTGCGCGCCGGTGGCCCTGGGCACCAATACCGATCCCTATCAGCCGGTGGAGCGGACGCTGAAAATCACCCGGAGCATTTTGGAAGTATTGGTTCAATACAAGCATCCTTTCACCATCGTCACCAAATCAGGCCTCATTGCCCGGGATCTGGACTTGATCGGCCCCATGGCCCAGGCGGGCATGGCCCGGGCCTGTTTGTCGGTGACAACCCTGGACGAGGATCTGGCCCGCGCGCTGGAACCCCGCGCCGCCCGCCCGGCCAAGCGGCTGGCCACCATCACCGCCCTGGCCGAGGCCGGAGTCCCCACCGGTGTGATGGCGGCGCCGATGATTCCGGGGCTTACCGATCACGAACTGGAAGCCATCCTCACCGCCGGTCAAAAAGCCGGGGCCGTTCACGGATCCTATTTGATGATCAAGTTACCGCAAGAACTCGAAGGCCTGTTCTCCGACTGGCTGCGGGCGCACCGCCCGGCGCGGGCCGAGCGGGTGCTGTCGTTGATTCGGCAATGTCGCGGCGGCCAACTGAGTGATGAACGCTTCCACAGCCGCATGAGCGGGACCGGCCCGGTCGCCCGGTTGTTGTCGCAACGGCTGAAGGTGATCAGCCGCAAGCTGGGATTGGACGATTCCATGACTCCCCCGACATTGGATTGCAGCCGCTTCGCGCCACCGCCCCGGGCGGGGGATCAACTGGCGCTATTCTGAGCGCCCGCCACAGATTCCGTTGACCTTGGCCCATTCCAAATCGGTCATGGCGATGCCGTCGGGCCCCTGAATCTCTCGAATGGCGGTGGCGCGATTTTCGGACAGGGGGTGGCTGGAGACCCAGGCAAGGGTTTCTTCCAGGCTCCCCTGATCCTCGGCCAAGCGGTCGAAGAAGCGGGCAAAGGGTTTGGGATCCCAGCCCGCCGTGGTCATGATGGCGACGGCCAGATCGTCGGCCTCGCGCTCCTTGTCACGGGAATAGACCCCATTGATCACCGATTCCCCCAACAGGGCCAGGGCCGCGCCGCCGGTTACGTCGCCGATCAATAGCGAAATCAGCACCGAGGTTCCGGCCGCCTGTACCGCCATTTCGGTGGGGTGCCGCTTGGCCAAATGCCCCATTTCGTGGGCCAGTACGCCGACCAACTCATTGGGGTGCTCGACCTCTTCGATCAAGCCCCGAAATAGCAGCATGCGCCCCCCGGGCAGGGCGAGCGCATTGA
The DNA here is from genome assembly GCF_000968135.1 of Magnetospira sp. QH-2. NCBI lineage: Bacteria > Pseudomonadati > Pseudomonadota > Alphaproteobacteria > Rhodospirillales > Thalassospiraceae > Magnetospira > Magnetospira sp. QH-2. Next base: position 3,595,542 of record NZ_FO538765.1, read on the forward strand.
CCAGATCCGTGTCTATCACCGTCAGGCTGGGCGGATGCTCCAGGCCCATGCGGGAATCCGTGGCCAAACGTTGGTTGATCCGGGCCAGAATAAGGGCGCCATCCTTTCCGGCGCAGACCATCCGGTCCGGGTCCTTGCCATCCAGCCGGGCGATGGTTGTGATAAGAAACTCCTCGGTGGCCTGCCCCAGATCCCGCTCCCAGTCTCCGGGCAGGGACAGGGCCACCACCCGGGCCAGCCAGGGCAGTACCACGAAGAACAGCAGCAACACCGACAGGGTCGCTCCACCGCCCCAAAGCAGCATGGGTCGGCCATGGCTTTGCCAGGTTACATCGCTCTTGGTCAGATTGGGGCACCAAGGGGCAATGACGTTGAAATCCGCCTGAAAAAGCATGAGCCGGGCATCCCCAGATCGCCCCAGACCCAATCGCCCGGGGCGTTCCCCGTCCGGTCGATCCAATAGACGCACCTCGGCCAGCGGCCAGCGGGCAAGGATGGTCTCGCTGTCGTCGCGAAGGACCAGGTCCGCCGCCTCGCGGGCTACCGAAACGGAATGGCGGCGGGAACTCAGGCCGTCGTGAAAAGTACCCTGGGCCAAGGTCAGAACGCCCCCACATCCAACCCGTCGGCCAGCCCCTCGCCATGGGATGGCCGTTCGGCGGTGGATTGGGCCACGGCCGTTAGCGGTTCCAGGCCGGTGGTCTGGAAGGTCTCGCAGAAATGCTTCAGCAGCGGATAGATCAGCAGCAGGGTGACCAGGACTCCCTGCAACAGCGTGAACAGCAAGAACCCCAGGATGGCCAGCCCGATGGCGCTTTCCGTCCCGCCGCTGGCCATGCTCAGAAAAGGTAGCATGACCAGAACGAAGAGCGCGCCCAGGATTACCAGGGTGGCCCCCAGGGCGATCACAACCACGCGTCCGAAGCGGATATCGGCGCTGAAACGGGTCCCGCCGAAAGACAGGGCCTGGCTGAACAACTGGACCTCCCGCACCCGGTACCAATAGTAGGGAATGACCGACAGGGCGAAGACGACAAAGGCAAAGGCGATAATGGGGCCGGAGATTTCACCTTCCATGGTGGACCCGGAATCCATCAACTCGGCAATAAACAGGGTGCCACTGCCGATGGCCACCGTCGCCACCCCGAAGCAGCCCAGGTAAGCCAGCCAGGGCAACAGCAGGGAACGCGCCAGATCCGGCGCGGGAATGAACGAGAAGGCGCCATCGCCGAAGCGGGCGTTGTCCGCTCTATATCGAGTCAGCGCAACCCGCATCCAGGGATAGGTGATACCGAGGGTGAGGGCGGTCCACAGACTCCATTTCATGGCCAGCATCACATAGCCCATGGTCTTGCCGTCGAGGCCGAAGCGCACGCCGCGCCAAGCCGTGCGGGACAGGCGATAGCGGGTCAAACGATAGACGGCCATCTGGATCAACAGATAATAAACCAGAAATTGGGAAATCGTGACGGCCATGTAGGCCGGTGAGTCCGGGGACCCGGCGAATTGCGCCAGCGCACCGAAAATCAAGCCGACAGGAAACAGAATCACCAAGGCGAACAGGAAGCCTTTGAACAACTCACCGCCGGTGCCCAGGTACTCCAGGTGATCATTGCCGACCCGCAGATGATTCCAGAAATAACGCCGCACATGGGTCTTGGCCCAGAAGCGGTAGATCCCCAGGGTGAGAACGGTCAGGATCGTGTTCTTGATCAGCAACCCGATCAGTGGCCCCCGGCGCCCGGTGAAGCCCAGCCAATCCTTCTTCGGCGGCGAACTTTCCGCCGGGCCTTCGGTCGTGCTCGGTACAGAACCTTCCATGGCTTTTCCCCTTTGCCCGGCATTGACCGGAGCCTACATTGAATCCGGCATTGGCGGAAATACTAATGAAAGGCGATAAGTATTACAATATGCAGCCATATGATTTAGATGGGTCACCCCATGCCTGACCTGAGCTGGGAACGAGACTTGGCAACGCGCTTCGGCACCCCGGTGGCGGGCATCGACGAGGTGGGGCGCGGCCCCTGGGCCGGGCCGGTGACCGCCTGTGCGGTGATCCTCGATTTCGACTGTCTGCCCAAGGGCCTGGATGATTCCAAGAAACTAACCGCCCGGCGGCGCGAGGCCCTGTTCGAGCCGATCATGACAACCGCCCGGGTGGGCTTGGGTGAAGCCAGCGTGGCGGAGATCGACCAACTCAACATCCTTCAGGCGACCTTTCTGGCCATGCACCGGGCCATCGCCGCCTTGCCAATGGTTCCGGCGGCGGCGCTGATCGACGGCAACAAGGTTCCGCCGGAGCTGCCTTGCCCGGCGGAAGCCGTGGTCAAGGGTGACAGCCGATCCCTGAGCATCGCCGCCGCCTCCATCATCGCCAAGGTGACCCGCGACCGGTTGATGAGCCAACTGGATGAGCAGTTCCCCGGCTATGCCTGGGCCGACAACGCCGGGTATGGCACCAAGGCCCATCAAGACGGTCTGGCGCGGCTCGGAGTCACGCCCCATCATCGGCGCTCATTTGCCCCCATACGCAAGATGTTGAGTCCCCGGGAGTCCTGAGATTCCACATGTAGGCGCAAACATTTATTAACATGTCTTTGATTCAATTAGGGTCTTCACGTCGACTCCTTGGGGGACCCAAACCGTGGCCACGAGCAAGAAACCGAGCCTGCAAACCGACCGGATCATCATGGGCGACAGCATCGCCGCGCTGGAATCCCTGCCTGATGAATGCGTCGATATGGTCTTCGCCGATCCACCCTATAACCTGCAGCTCGATGGCGAACTGTTGCGCCCCAACAATTCGGTGGTCGATGGCGTGGATGACGCCTGGGACAAATTCGATACCTTTGGTGCTTATGACGGCTTTACCCGTCGGTGGCTGTCCGAGGCCCGCCGGGTATTGAAACCCAACGGGACCTTGTGGGTGATCGGTTCCTATCACAACATCTATCGCGTCGGCTCGATCTTGCAGGATCTGGAATACTGGATGCTCAACGATATCGTCTGGCGCAAGGCCAACCCCATGCCCAACTTCCGTGGACGGCGATTCACCAATGCTCACGAAACCATGCTCTGGGTGGCCAAGTCCAAGGATTCCAAGTACCGCTTCAACTACGAGTCCATGAAGGCGCTGAATGAAGATCTCCAGATGCGCTCGGACTGGTACCTGCCTATCTGCACTGGCGGCGAGCGAGTGAAAGACGAAAACGGCGACAAGGCCCATCCGACCCAGAAGCCCGAATCCCTGCTCCACCGGGTGATCATGGCCTCCACCGAGGTGGGCGACCTGGTGCTTGATCCGTTTTTCGGCTCCGGGACCACCGGTGCCGTGGCCAAGCGTCTCTGCCGTCGGTATCTGGGTATCGAGCGTGATCCAAAATATATCGATGTGGCCCGCAAGCGCATTGCGCAGGTGGTGCCCGCCCCCGATCCGCAATTGGTCAATTCCCCGTCCAAGCGCGAACAGCCGCGCATTCCCTTCGGCTGGCTGGTGGAGCGGGGGCTGCTGGAGCCGGGCACCGTGCTCTATGGCCCCAAGAAGCGCCATTCTGCCCGGGTGCGCGCCGACGGAACCATCATCACCGCCGACTTCAAGGGCTCCATCCACAAGGTCGGCGCCCATGTGCAAAAGGCGCCGAGCTGCAATGGCTGGCAGTTCTGGAATATGGACGTGGAAGGGACCTTGATCCCCATCGACATGCTGCGTCAGCAGCTGCGCGCGGAGTTGCACTGATACCCGTTCGGTGGATCAGTATTTCAACCAGGTGGGCATGTGCAGGCGCATGCGACGTTCCATTTCGTCGTCGAAGTCCTGCATCAATTCGTCGGTGATTTCGAACCAGACACGATCCCGCTCGGCCAAGGTGATGCCTTCGGGGGTGGTCACCGACCGGCTGGCCCGGGTGGATGCCGTGGCCAAAACATTGCCCCGGGTGTCGCGGATTTCCAGTGTCGCGGCCACCCGCACATGATAGCGATCAGATTGTTCATTCTTGAACAGACCACTGACCCCCCGATCGGTTTTCAGCCCTTCCTTGCGGGCCGAGGCATCCTCGATCATCAGCACGGCAATACCGTTGGCGCCCCGCGCCCGTAGGCGGTCCGAGGCCCAGGAACGCATGGCGGTGAGCGGCGGAACCGGGAACTCATGGTCCACATTGGGGTCCTGCATGGGCGGGAAGTAGCGAGACTCGACCCGTACGCCGGTGACATCCAGGTTCAAAGGGCCCTGCTGCGTGAAGCTGAGGGAAAGGGAGGGCCGCTCGGGCGCCGCCGTGTCGCAGGCCGCCAGGGTGACCAGGAAAACGGCCAAAGCCGCTTTCACGATGGAAAGTCCATGGATCATCCGGTCATGGTGCCACGACCGGCAGCCGCCTACAAGACCGTCATCAGCCCCATTCGATACCCTCAATGTCGTTGAAGGTCAGAACCTCGCCGGTATCCAAATCGGTGACGGTGCCATTGGCACTGTCGGTAAAGCTGTGCAAATCCTGATCCGAATTGTTGGGATCGATGGTGAAAGTTTCGCCATCGTCGGTTTCCACTTGCCAGCCCAAATCGTCGGCACCCTTGGATGACGAATCCAAGTGAACCATATCCGTCCAATCGCTGCCGCCATATACCGAGTCGTTGCCACCACCGGCGCCCCAGACAAACAGATCGTCGCCGTCGCCACCGTACAGCCGGTCATTGCCGGCGCCACCGGTCAGAACATCGTCGCCGTCATTGCCGTACAGCCGGTCATTGCCGGTCCCGCCAATGATGGTGTCGGCATCCGCCGAGCCCTTGATGGTGTCGTGCCCGGCCCCGCCGTCAATGGCCTCGACGCTTTCCAGTGTCGTGTTGGTGAAGTCCAGGGTATTGTTGCCCGACGACCCGGAAATGGTGTCGTTACCGGCCCCCGCGTCGATGGTCTCCACCGTGCGATAGTCGGCGAAATGGTCGGTGGTGATGGTGTCATCGCCATCGGTCGCCACCACCGTATCCTCACCGGCGCCGCCCGAGAAACGGTCCCAGCCGTCGTTGGAGTCGACCATGAACACATCGTCGCCGTCATTGCCGTACAGCCGGTCATTGCCGGTCCCGCCAATGATGGTGTCGGCATCCGCCGAGCCCTTGATGGTGTCGTGCCCGGCCCCGCCGTCAATGGCCTCGACGCTTTCCAGCGTCGTGTTGGTGAAGTCCAAGGTGTTGTTGCCCGAAGACCCGGAAATGGTGTCGTTACCGGCCCCCGCGTCGATGGTCTCAACCGTGCGATAGTCGGCGAAATGGTCGGTGGTGATGGTGTCATCGCCATCGGTCGCCACCACCGTATCCTCACCGGCGCCGCCCGAGAAACGGTCCCAGCCGTCGTTGGAGTCGACCATGAACACATCGTCGCCGTCATTGCCGTACAGCCGGTCATTGCCGGTCCCGCCAATGATGGTGTCATTCAGGCTGCCGCCCTGGACCGTGTCATGACCGGCCTGGGCATCATAGATCTTGTCGGCGCCATAGTCCGAGTCGGCGGTTGCCAGGTTGACGTTGTTGTTGCCATTGGTAAACAAAGAGGAATCGACCACCGGAGCTTCCGCCACATCGACCACGGTCACATTGAGATCAGATGTACTGCTGCCGCCCTGGCCATCCACGACCGTATAAGAGAAACTCAGATCGCCATTCCAATCGGCATCGGGGGTGAAGGTCCAACTGCCGTCGCCGTTGTCCACCAAGGTGCCGTTGGATACCCCGTCGATACTGGAAACCGTCAGGGCGTCGCCGTCCGCATCGGCGGATCCCGCCAGCAATTGGGTCTCGGTGATGGTCAGGGTGCCATCTTCGTTCATGGTGAAGGACTGATCGGTGGTGGTCGGGCCGTCATTGACCGAGGCCACGGAAATATCCAGGTCCGCGGTGCTTGATCCGCCTTCGCCATCCACGACCGTATAAGAGAAACTCAGATCGCCATTCCAATCGGCATCGGGGGTGAAGGTCCAACTGCCGTCGCCGTTGTCCACCAAGGTGCCGTTGGATACCCCGTCAATGGAAGTCACGGCCAGGATATCGCCATCCGCATCGGCGGATCCGGCGAGCAAATGATCCTGTTAAAGGGTCAGGGTACCATCTTCGTTCATGGTGAAGGACCCTTTAGGGGTGGTCGGGCCGTCATTGACCGAGGCCACGGAAATATCCAGGTCCGCGGTGCTTGATCCGCCTTCGCCGTCCACGACCGTGTAGGAGAAGCTCAGATCGCCATTCCAATCGGCATCGGGAGTAAAGGTCCAACTGCTGTCGCCGTTGTCCACCAAGGTACCGTTGGATACCCCGTCGATACTGGAAACCGTCAGGGTATCGCCGTCCGCATCGGCGGATCCCGCCAGTAATTGGGTCTCGGTGATGGTCAGCGTGCCATCTTCGTTCATGGTGAAGGACTGGTCGGTGGTGGTCGGACCGGAATTGACGGTGATTGCCTCAATCAGGTCTTCATCGGTACCGGTCAGGGCCAGGGTCACGGTGGCGGTGTCACCTTCTTCGTTCTCGACGATGACGACAAATTCGTCGTTCACCGGATCCACGATCCCATCGTCCACCGGCGCGAATTCATAGCCGCCGTCTTGGAAGACCACCAACTGGCCGCTATCGGTTTGAACCTGGACGAATTCCCGGCCTTGGTCGTCTGTCTGGACCTGTTCCGAATCGCCGAAGGAAACGCGGTTGCCTCGAAAGCTGACTTCCCGAACAAACAATCCGCTGGTATCACGGCCTTCATCCGCCAACTTGGACAGCAGATTGCCATGGACGGACGAACTGCCGATGCTTGCATCGGTGGCTTCGATGGCCTCGGCGGCACCAGATTGGGCGCCCCCTTGTTCGATGGCCTCTTGGGTTTGGCGCTGAGTGGATTGGACATTGCCCATGGCAACCAAGTCTTCGCCGCTTTCATCGCCGGGGCCACGAACCAGATCCTGCTCCTCGACGTCATCAAGGCCCGGGCCGGAGTCTTCATCCATGAACGCCAGATCCTGATCATCACCTTCGGGACCGTTACGCGGGGCGTCGTCGTCCTGTTCGGGATTGAGATCATCATTCATTTGTTCGGCCATCAATCGTCTCCGTCCATAGGTATCATAAGGCGCAATTCCGCCTCGCTCATGGCTCCACTATGCTATCAAAAAGGATAGGACGACTGTGATGGATATCACAATAATTCCGATATCGTAACGTTTTCGGCGGATTTTCTGATGAAAGACCGCTTTGGATCGATGGAGCCTGAAGGTTATTCTGGCTCGAGGAGCGATTTAAGCGGCGTGCCGTCCATGACATAGGTAGTTTGGCAAAACTCGCAGGTGACCTCGATTCGGTCATCGACCACCATGTCGGCCACCTGATCGACCGGAAAGGCCTTGAGCGTCGCCTCGACCTTTTCGTATGAGCAACGGCAGTTGAACCGCAGAGGCCGGGGGTCATAAACCCGCACGCCATCCTCGTGGAACAGCCGCAACAAGAGCTGCTGCGCCGGAAGAGATTCATCGGTCAATTCCATGGCCTTGGCGCTGGAGGCCAGGATCACTCCCCGGCGCCAGTTTTCTTCGGCGTCATCCGGATCTTCGCCCGCCGCATCCGGCAACCGCTGGACCATCAATCCCCCCGCGCGTTCCCCGTTGCAGGCCAAAAGAATCGCCGTTTCCAACTGTTCCGAGGTGCGGAAATAGGCCTGGGCACATTCCCCCAGGGTGGCGCCTTCCAGTTCGGTGATGCCCTGGTAGCGTTCCGTGTCGGCGCCCTGGTCGACGGTAAAGGCCATCTGTCCGGCGCCCAGCAGGTGCGGCACATCCGCGCCGTCGAGGCCATCGATCCGGTCCCGCTCGAACCGGGCATAGCCGCGCATGTCGCCGTCCGACGACACGTCCAAGACCAGCATGGAAACCGGTCCATCGCCTTTGATTTGCAAGGTGAATAGGCCATCGTACTTGAGTGACGAGGCCAGCACGGCGGCCAGAGCGGCGGCCTGGCCCAACAGGCGGGCAACCACCGGCGGGTAGTCCTGCCCCGACAGCAGATCAACCAGGGCCGGGCCCAGGCGCACGAGACGGCCCCGCAGACCGCAGGGTTCCACCTGGAATGGCTGGATCAGGTCATCGTCCATCATCGGAGCGGTCATCGGTCCAGACACCAGGCCAGAACGCCCTTTTGCGCATGCAGGCGGTTTTCCGCTTCATCCCAGACCACCGACCAGGGGCCATCGATGACGCCCTCGGTCACTTCCTCCCCCCGGTGGGCGGGCAGACAGTGCAGGAACAAGGCGTCGGCCTTGGCCTTGGTCATCAGATCCTCGTTTACCTGGAACGGTACGAGCATTTCGTGACGAGCCTCGGCATCCGCGTCGCCCATGGAGACCCAGGTATCGGTGACCACGCAATCGGCGCCCGAAACGGCCGTTCTCGGATCATCGGTGACGACAATCTCGGCTCCTTCCTTACGTGCCCAGTCCACCACATCGGCGTTGGGCGGCAATTGCTTCGGACAGGCCAGGCGCAGGGTGAAATTGAATCGGGCCGCCGCCTGAATGAATGAACTGGCCACATTGTTGCCATCGCCGCACCAGGCCAGAACCTGTCCTTCAATCCCGCCGCGATGTTCCTCAATGGTCATGATATCGGCCATCAACTGGCAAGGGTGCGAGGCATCGGTCAGGCCATTGATTACCGGCACGGTGGCATGGCTGGACAATTCAATCAGCTTGGCCGGATCGTCGGTGCGAATCATGATGGCGTCCACATAACGCGACAGCACCCGCGCCGTATCGGCGACGGTTTCACCGCGCCCCAGTTGGGTGGTGGAATCATCCATGATCACCGTGTTGCCGCCCAATTGATGGGCCGCCACCTCGAAGGACACCCGGGTCCGGGTGGAAGGCTTCTCGAAGATCATCGCCAGAGTGCGGCCCTCCAACGGCAGGTCCACCCGCGAACCGGTCTTATAGGCCCGACCCGTATCAAGGATGGCGCGCAGCGTGTCGCTATCCAACTGGTCCAGGTCCAGAAAATGCTTCGGTGCCGTGGTCATGACTGTTGCTCCTCTTCGATCTCGCGACAGACCGTCGCCAGCAGGGATAGGGCGTCGTCAATTTCCGCCGCGCCGACAATCAGCGGCGGCAGCAATCGGGCCACGTTCTCTCCGGCGGGAACCAGCAACAGTCCCCGGGCCCGGGCCCTAGTAATAAAGTCTGTATTGGTCACATGGTCGTTGCATCGCAGACCGCGCATCAGGCCCATGCCCCGGCTCTCTATCAGTATGGTCGGATAACGGGCGACCAGTCTGTCCAAACCCTGACCCAATCGCGCGCCCATGGCTTCCACGTTGGCCAAAAAGCCTTCCTCAGTCATCACGTCGAGCACGGCGTTCGCCACGGCCATGGCCAGCGGGTTGCCGCCATAGGTGCTGCCGTGACTGCCGGGGGTCATGCCCTTGGCCGCTTTTTCGGTGGCCAGACAGGCGCCGACCGGAAAACCGCCGCCCAGCCCCTTTGCCACGGCCATGATATCGGGTTCGATGCCGGCCCATTCGTGGGCGAACAGCTTGCCGGTGCGTCCGGCGCCGCTTTGGACTTCGTCGAATACCAAAAGCAGGCCGAATTCATCCGCCGCGGCGCGCAGGCCACGCAGGAATTCCGTGGTGGCGGTATTGATTCCACCCTCGCCTTGGATCGGTTCCACCAGGATGGCCGCGGTTTTTTGACCAATGGCGGCGCGCAGCTCATTCAGGTTGCCGAATCGCACATGGTCGAATCCATCCATATCCGGGCCGAAACCATCGAGCATCTTCCTTTGCCCCCCGGCGGCGATGGTGGCCAGGGTGCGGCCATGGAAGGCATTGGTGCAGCAGATCACCCGATGTTTTTCCGGATGGCCATCGGCATGGTGGTACTTGCGCACCATCTTGATGGCACATTCCACGGCCTCGGCCCCGGAATTGGTGAAAAAGGCCGTATCGGCAAAGGTCAGATCCACCAGCCGTTCGGCCAGGGTTTCCTGGCCCGCGACCCGATAAAGATTGGAGCAATGCCATAGCTTGCCCGCCTGCTCGGTCAGCGCAGCGACCATACGGGGGTGCGCGTGACCCAGCGCGTTCACCGCCACGCCAGCGGCAAAATCCAGATACCGCTTTCCCTCCGTATCAAAAAGAAAGCAGCCTTCACCGCGCTCGAACGCCATGTCGATGCGGGCGTAGGTGGGCATAACCGCCGTAATCATCACTCTCGTCTCCCGAACTGGCCGCAAACTGGGCCAAGGTCCGATTCGAAAAAACGCGGAGTATCCTTTTCACAAGCGCATCTGTCAATCACGATGATTGTCAATTTAAAATGAATCAGAAAAAACAGTCTCTCGGCTGGTTCGGATATTTGGGCTATACTGGCCGATCAATCGGGGGCTTGAAATTCCCGTGGGGAGCAATTCGCCATGGACGGCATGGATATTATTGCACTTCTTTCATTGCCGATTGCCGTGATCATGGCCGGTCTATGGCTGGTGGCACGGCAACGGTTACGGGCCCATGCCGCCGAAAACAAGGAGACGGCCCGGCAAATCCGCTCCATGGTGGCCGCCACGTCCGAAGGGTTCTGGGTTATTGACCCGGTGACCAAGGTATCCCTGGATGTCAATGACGCCCTATGCGTCATGCTCGGCTATGGGCGCGAGGAGATTTTGGGGAAAACACCCCTGGCCTTTGCCGATGAAGCCAACGCCGCCATATTTAAAGAGCAAACGGGCAAGATCGGCACAACCGATCACCGGACCTATGAGATCACTCTGACCCGCAAGGATGGCTCGGCCTTGCCTTGTATGTTCAACGCCACCACGCTGCGCGCGGAAGAAACGCGCGAGGCGGTGGCGGCATTCGCCTTTGTTACCGATCTCACTCAGATCAAGGCATCAGAAGCGGAACTGCGCGATATCCACGCTACTTTGGAAAAACGCATCGAAGAACGCACGGCCCGACTGCGAGAAAGCGAACTACGCTTCCGCAGGCTCTATGAACAAGCCCCGCTCCCCTATCAATCCCTCAATGCCGAAGGGCGGATCATCGAGGTCAACGATGCTTGGCTGAAATTGATGGGTTATGGCCGTTTGGATGTTATCGGCCGTCCTATTTCCCAGTTTCTGGCCCCGGGACAGGAAACCCTGCTGGAAGACCGGCTGCCCAGATTCCTGAAAGAAGGCGATATCCACGATGCGGAATTCCGGATGCAGAATAAGACAGGCGATACGCGCATCGTCAGTGTCGAGGGCCAGATCGGCTACGAAGAATCAGGAGATGTCCGTCAGACCCATTGCATCCTCACCGACATTACCAGCAAGATCGAGGCCGAACGGGAACTGCGCCGCAGCGAGGAAAAATATCGGCGCCTGGTAGAGGAAATCCAAAGCGAATACTTTTTATACTCCCATACCGTTGATGGGGTGTTCGACTATGTCAGTCCCTCGGTGACGGCAATTCTCGGATACCGGCAAAATGAATTCATGACCCATTACGGGGAATACCTGACCGACTGCGCACTCAACGACCAGGTCATGGCCCATACGGAAGCCGCCATTCGCGGTGAGAAACAGCCCCCTTACGAGGTGGAGATCACCCATAAGGACGGCTCTGTGCGACGATTGGAAGTGGCCGAAAGCCCGGTGACCGACGAGTCCGGACGGGTGGTCGCGGTGGAAGGCATTGCCCATGACGTGACACAAAACAAGGAAGCCGAAGCCCGTATGCTGCGCACGGTGGAAGAGCTGACCCAGTCCAACATCGAACTGGAGCGATTTGCCTACGTGGCCTCCCACGACCTTCAGGAACCGTTGCGTACCATCATCAGCTTCTCTCAATTGCTCAGCCAAAAGCATGCCTCTGCCCTTGACGATGAGGCCAAGGAGTACCTGGAATTCGTTGCCGAGGGGGCCACCCGCATGAGCGGCCTGGTCAACGGCTTGCTGGAATACTCCCGGGTGACCGCCCGTGCCGAGCCCTTCGGGCCGGTCAAGGTGGGCAAGGTCTTGGATGCCGTGCAACGGAACCTCAATGAAAGCATTGTCGAATCAGGGGTGGTCATGGAAACCGATGATCTGCCCGAGATCCGCGCCGATGGCATGCAGATTGGCATGCTATTTCAAAACCTGATCAGCAATGCCATAAAATACCGACACCCCGACAGACCGCTGGTTATTCGGCTGCAAGCGGAGCGGCGATCATCGGCCTGGCGCTTTAGCGTTGCCGACAATGGCACCGGGATCGCGCCCCGCTACCATGCGCGTGTCTTCGAGATCTTCCGTCGCCTGCATAGCCCGTCGAGCCACCCCGGCACCGGAATCGGCCTCGCCCTATGCAAGCGCATTGTCGAGCGTCATGGCGGACGGATATGGGTGGATTCCGAAGAAGACGAAGGTGCTTGCTTCCGCTTCGACCTGCCCTTCGAACCCCAGGAAACCCCGGAAAGCGACGAGAGCGGATCCCGGTTGCCCCCCGACCCATCCATTGAGTAGTCTGGGGGCCGGATCGAACCTCGGAGGATACCCCGTGACCGCCAGACTCTTGATGGCCCTAACGCTGTTTGCCTGTTTTGCCACCCCCGCCCGGGCCGTCTGCCCGGAAGACCTGCGGATTTTCGGCGAGGAAGTTTACCGGATGGGCGTTGACCTGGGTCGCATGGCCCAGACCGGTCTGGTGGATGACGAAGAGAACGAGAAATGGCTGGCCTTTCTGTCCAAAACCAACGGCGAAAACCGCCTGATCCTGGAACAGACCCCCAACGAGGCCTGCATCGACCGGGGCCGCGAGGCCTGGCATTCCCTGGACCCGTTCCGCGAGTTTGTCGCTGACCGGCGCAAAAGCATCCGCCCCGGGCAGATGCGTTAGCAGGCTGCTTCTGTAATCGAGTCATTTGAGTCAAGCTGATTTCCAAGCCGTCGGTTTGAACCTGGGTTATGTGGCGCCCTTTGCTTCTGTCCGCGGTCGACGTCGTCGCCGCATGATGGGGATCAAGGGGGATCGGGTGCAGCAATCTGAAAAGCGTGGTCTTACGCCACTGCAGCCTGCGCGCTGTCATCCGAGCCCCGCGCGTCGCCACGCGTCCTGGCCGCCCTTCAGGCGATCTCGGTTTTCGTTGTGTTTAGATGGCGGTCTCCTCCTTGCGGTACTGGAAGTCCGTGCCGTCGATCCACATGCGATGCATGATTACGGCGAGACGCCGGGCAACGGCTACCTTGGCGCGTTTCATCCCGCGCCTTTTGGCGACCGCGAGCCCCCAGTGTTTGAGCCAGGACCAACGGCGGGTTCGAGTGAGAAGTGCATTGGCGGCCTCGAACAAAAGCCAACGAACCATGGCATCTCCGCACTTGCTGATGGGGCCGCTTCGGTCCTGCTCTCCCGAGGCGTATCTGCGTGGGACAAGCCCGAAGTGGGCGCCGACCATGACCGACTTTTGAAACCGTTCCGGCACGTCGAGTCCTGTCCTGAAAGCGAGGGCGGTAACCGGGCCGACGCCGGGAACGGTCATCAGGCGCCGGCAAACGCTATCATCGCGCGCAGCGGCATGAACCTGCCGGTCGAGCTTGTCGAGTTGTTCGAGCAAGGCTTGGCGCGCAAGCAAGAGCGGCTCGGCGGCTGCGCTGAGGTGCGGGTTATCAGCCGTCAATTCCCGAACCCGCGCCGCGAAAAGGCGTCCGCGCGCCATACCGACCTTGAGGCCGAAAGCTTTCAATGTTCCTCGTACCGTATTGGACAACTGACGGACCTGATGAACCAGGGTCTCCCGATGGGTCAGCACCATCCGGAGCTCCTGACTGCGCGCGGTCTTGACGTGGGTCGCGCGGTACAAACCGGTCCGCATCGCCTGGCTGATCAAGCGGGCGTCGCGACGGTCCGTCTTGACTGGGCTGGCGCTGGCAAAGGCCTTCATTTGCCGGGTCTCGATACAAATCACAGGGAGGCCCCGACTGGACAGTCCTGCGTACAGCCAAGGCGCCAGAGGGCCAGCTTCCAACCCAATTCGCGCAAAGCCACGCCCGCTTTCCTCGAGCCAAGTGGCGACCGCCTCGGGTGTGCTTGACACCTTGCCTTCGCGAATGACGGTTCCCTTTGCATCAATCTCACAGATCGAAATGCTTGCCATCGATACGTCCATTCCAACAAAATACTCCATAGCTGGTCTCCTCTGTTCCATGTCCAGGAATTGACCCGGATACTTGATCAAGACCGAGTGTGGAGACCAGCTGACTGTCTAGGCAATCCCTGACTGCTCGATTACCGCCATCTGAAAAAGTCCGATTTCGAGCATGTGGCGACACATGCTTCGACAAGCTCAGCATGAGGGCCTTTGAACTTTCAACTTGTTAGCCTCACCCTGAGCTTGTCGAAGGGCGAGGCGGGCCGTCGGATAACACTTTTTCAGCAGCCTGTTGGATCGGGTCGCGTTGGATCGGATGGGATCCCGCACGAAAAACGGGATTGGGTTCAATCGGTATCAATAAGGTCGCCTCAGCCGCAACCGAGCCCGCATGTCCGCCGCCGAGGGCAGGGGCTGGGTGGCATCCTCGATCCAAGCGGCGATATCCGCATGGACCAGATCGGCATTCAGATCCCGTAGCAGCATGTGCCAGCCCCCATCATATAAAGCCAGGGTCTGTCGCAAGCGGGCGTCGTCCGGGAGTGTTGCCACCAGACGGTCGAACGGTTTGCCGGGAATGATTTCGTCCTTGGAACCATAAAGAATTAGCGCCTTGCGATCGAACCGGGGCACCGCTTCCAGGGCTGAATCCATCAGGTTGGCCAGGCCCCAAATAGTGCCGATGCGGGTATCCTTGATAATCAGCGGATCCCGGCCCAGAGCCCGCAGCATCTCGATATTGTCCGAGGGCTTGATATTCAGGCCCCGCCCGCTGACCGGCAACCAGGGCAGGCTGTGCGCCCCCAGCCACAGGGCCCAGCGTTGATAGAACGGCCAGGTCTTTCGCGCCCAGACCGCCGGGGCCGACAGGATGACCCCATCGACCGCCGGAGCATTCGGGGCGCTCAGGGTGACCAGGGCGACCGCCCCGCCCATGCTTTCGCCGAGCACGAACAGCGGCAGCTCCGGATAGGTCTGCCGGGCCGCTGCGATGGCCTCGCGCATGTCGCGTGTATAGCCCGCGACCCCGGCCCAATAACCCACATCTTCATTGGCGCCGAAACCGCGTTGATCGTAGGCCATGGACAGGATGCCCTGATCCGCCAGGGCCTCGGCGGTGGTATGGAAAAAACTGGAATAGTCGTTGAAACCGTGCAGGGCTAAAACCAGCGCCTTGGGTTGGCCCGCCGGTTCCCATCGCCGCAGCGGCAGAGCGGTGCCATCAGAGGCCAGGAAGGCCGTTGCGGTCAGTCGGGGGGAAATGTCGGGATCGCCCGGTGGCAGAGTTCCAGGGGCGCAGGCAACGAGCAAGGCCAGAAGCAGGCCGAGCGGAAAGGCCCGGATCATCTCAGTCTTTCCCGGTCAGCCGCAGGAAGATATCTTCCAGGTCCGCCTCGTGGGTGGATAGATCCACCACCGTCAGCCCGCCATCGCGCAAGGCTTCAAGAATCTGCCCGCCGTTGACCGTGCTGGGCGGATAGGAAAATACCAGGGTGCGAGGGTCGGTCTGCTCCACATGGAAGGGCGACAGGCTTTCCGGCAGCGCAGCGAGATCAGTATCCAGGGTTACGGTCAGCTGCTTGGCATCCATGCGTTTGAGCAGATCCTCGGTGGTCTCGCAAGCGATCAGCTTGCCCTGATCGATCACCGCGATGCGGTCGCAGAGGTTTTCCGCTTCTTCCAGATAATGGGTGGTGAGCAAGATGGTGGTGCCGCCGTCGTTGAGTTCCTGGACCATGGCCCAGAGCTGTTGGCGCAGTTGCACATCCACCCCGGCAGTGGGTTCGTCCAGCACCAGGATCGGCGGGTTATGGACCATAGCCTTGGCCACCAAAAGCCGTCGGCGCATGCCGCCGGACAGGGTACGGGCATAGGCATCGGCCTTGTCGGCCAGCCCCACGGCATCAAGGATCTCCATGGTACGGCGTTCCTTCTTCGGCACACCATAGAGTCCGGCATAGAGATCCAGCAATTCGCGCGGACTGAAGAACGGGTCGATGTTGAGTTCCTGCGGCACGATGCCAATGGCCTGCCGCGCGGCCCGCATCTCGCGTTCGATGTCGCGGCCCCAGATGCGCGCCTCGCCTGAGGTCCGCATGACCAGTCCGGCCAGAATATTGATCAGCGTCGATTTGCCGGCGCCATTGGGTCCCAACAGACCGAAAAATGACCCCCGGGGGATATCCAGACTCACATGATCCAAGGCAGGCTTGGGTGCTTTGCCCCGGCCGCCATAGGTCTTGCACAGATCGATGCATTGGATCGCGTTGTCGGGTGAATCGCTCATGGAGTCGGAACCGGTTGATTGTCGGGCGGCAATCGGTATCATCCGCCCATTGAATGGGTCAATGACCGCGTTGAAGGGACTCCGCCATGAATACCACATACGACACCCGCGAACATGTCATCGAAGTGGATAGCCCAACCTTTTCCTGTGACGGCGGCGGTGACGACGCCCTGGGCCACCCGGCGGTCTTTTTGCATACCGATGCCAACGGCCATGCGGTCTGTCCTTATTGTTCGCAAATATTCCAGCTGAAGGCCGGGGCCAAGTCGGGCGGGCACTGATCCCCCCCATGACCGAAACCGCCCCCAAACACGTCTTCCTGGTCGATGGATCGGGCTTCATCTTCCGCGCCTTCCATGGCCTGCCGATGATGACCCGCCCGGACGGCACGCCGGTCAACGCCGTCTATGGCTTCACCACCATGCTGATGAAGCTGCTCGACGAGACCGACGCGGACCATATCGCCATCATCTTCGACAAGGCGCGCAAGACCTTTCGCAGCGATATCTATCCCGAATACAAGGCCCACCGCCCGCCGCCGCCGGAAGAACTGATCCCGCAGTTCGATATCATCCGCCAGGCGGTCGAAGCCTTTAATCTGCCCGCCATCGACCACGACGGCTTCGAGGCCGATGACATCATCGCCACCTATGCCCGACTCGCCGTGGCCGAGGGCGCCAATGTGACCATCGTGTCCTCGGACAAGGATCTGATGCAGTTGGTGGGCGACCGGGTGACCATGCTCGATGCCATGAAAAACCGGGTTATCGGCCCGGAACAGGTGAAAGAGAAATTCGGCGTCGGCCCGGACAAGGTCATCGAGGTTCAAGCCCTGGCCGGAGATTCGGCGGACAATGTCCCCGGAGTCGAGGGCATCGGCGTGAAAACGGCGGCTCAGTTGCTGGGCGAGTATGGCGATTTGGAAACCCTGCTGTCGCGGGCGGGCGAAATCAAACAGCCCAAGCGCCGCGAGCGCCTGACCACCCAGGCCGACCGGGCGCGGATCTCGCTGCAATTGGTCACCCTGCGTGACGATGTGCCGGTGCAACACCCCTTGAGCGATTTTGCCGTCAAGCGGCCCGATCCGCAGCGCCTGCTGAACTTCGTCAAGGAGCAAAGCTTCAAGTCGCTGATCGCCAAGGTCGAGGGGCGGCTGACCGAAAATGGCGACCTGCAACGCGACGCCGCCGCCGAGGCGGCCCAAGCCGGGCGCGACTATGAACTGGTGCAGGATCTGGATCACCTGAAGGACTGGGTGGCCGAGGCGATGCGCGTGGGTCATTTGGCGGTGGATACGGAAACCACCGGTCTGGATTCCATGCAGGCCGATCTGGTCGGCGTCTGCTTGTCCACCGAGCCGGGCCGGGCCTGTTATGTCCCACTGGCCCATCGCACGGCGGGGAATCAAAGCGACCTGTTCGGCGATGGCGCCGAGGCCAAACCGCTGCCCGACCAGATCCCCATGGATCAGGCCCTGGCGCTGCTCAAGCCGCTGCTGGAAGATCCGGCGGTGCTGAAGATCGGCCAGAACCTCAAATACGACATGCAGATCTTGCGGCGCTACGGCATCGAATTGGGGCCCATGGACGACACCATGTTGCTGTCCTATGTGCTCGAAGGCGGCGCCCATGGTCATGGCATGGACGAACTGGCACAGCTGCATCTGGGGATGCAGACCATCAAGTTCAGCGATGTGGCTGGAAGCGGCAAGAAACAGATCACTTTCGACCTGGTGCCCATGGACGAGGCCCTGGACTACGCCGCCGAGGATGCGGACGTAACCCTGCGGCTGCATCGAATCCTGAAACCGCGCCTGGTCGAGGAAAAACTCTGCACGGTCTATGAGACCCTGGAACGGCCCCTGGTACCAGTGCTGCGGACCATGGAGGCCGAAGGCATCAAGGTGGATGCCCCGTTTTTGAAGGAGCTTTCCACCGATTTCACCGCCCGCCTGGGCGATCTGGAACAGGAAATCCATAAACTGGCCGGGCGGGAATTCAACGTGGGCTCCCCCAAGCAATTGGGCGAGATCCTATTTGATGAAATGAGCCTGCCCGGTGGCAAGAAGGGTAAGACCGGGGCCTATGCCACCGGCGCCTCGGTGCTGGAGGATCTGGCCGCCGCCGGGCACGACCTGCCCGCCCGGGTGCTGGACTGGCGGCAACTGGCCAAGCTCAAGAGTACCTATACGGATGCCCTGTTGGAACAGATCAATCCCCAAACGGGGCGGGTCCATACCAGCTATATGCAGACCGGTGCCGCCACCGGGCGGCTGTCGTCGACCGATCCCAATTTGCAGAACATTCCCATCCGCACCGAGGAGGGCCGCAAGCTGCGAAAGGCCTTCATCGCCGAGCCCGGGAACGTTTTGCTGTCCGCCGACTATTCTCAAATTGAATTGCGGCTGTTGGCCCATGTGGCCGATATCGGGGTGCTGAAGGAAGCCTTCCACGAAGGCACGGACATTCATGCCCTGACCGCCTCGCAGGTGTTCGGAGTGCCGGTGGAGGGCATGGACCCCATGGTCCGGCGCAATGCCAAGGCAATCAATTTCGGCATCATCTATGGTATCTCGGCGTTCGGACTGGCCCGGCAGCTGGGGATCTCCAACGGCGAGGCCAAGGACTATATCGACGCCTATTTCGCCCAGTACCCGGGCATCCGGGCTTATATGGACGAAACCAAGCAGTTTGCCGCCTCCCATGGCTATGTGACCACCTTGTTCGGGCGCCGGGTGCATGTGCGCGGTATCAACGAGAAGAATCCCAACGCCCGGGGCTTTGCCGAGCGCGCCGCCATCAACGCACCAATCCAGGGCGGCGCCGCCGATATCATCAAGCGGGCCATGATCCGCGTACCGGGGGCCTTGGCGGAAGCCGATCTGGGTGCCAAAATGCTGTTGCAGGTTCACGACGAACTGGTATTCGAGGTGCCAGAAGGGGAATCCGATGCCACCAAGGCAGTGGTCTGCCGTGTGATGGAAGACGCGGCGGACCTGAGCGTGCCGCTGGAAGTGGATGCGGGCATCGGGCCCACATGGGCCGAAGCCCATTAAGGGGGGAGACAAGAATAGGATGAATGCCGAAACCCAGCATATTCATTGGACGGCGTCCCTGTCCACCGAGTTACAATCGGTGGACGAGCAGCATCAAAAGATCATCGAGTCGGCCAATACGGCGCTCGATGCCCTTCAAGGGGATGACGGTCTGGCCGCCGCCATTCCCCATATCGAAACGCTGATCGCCGAGACCCGGGCCCACTTTGCCCACGAAGAACAGCTGATGCGCAACATTGCCTTCCCGGCCTATCCGGAGCACAAGGTCCAGCACGACAGACTGCTGGAGGAAATCACCGATTACATGCTTGAACTGGACCTGGAGCAGTCGGCGGAAGAGCTCCAGGTGTTGATCAATTTCTTGAAGTTCTGGGTGGTGCGCCACATGTCTCAGTCGGATACGCAGATACGGGATTTCATCTTGCGCCCGGAGCATGATCTGCAAACCAACGCTTGGAAAAACCACATCCCCGAGGCGCCTTGAATGACCGAGCCCAATAGCCTGCACGCCGACCGTATGGCCAAGAAAAAGGCCAACCGCGAAAAGATGATGGCTAAAAAGACTGGTGAAAAGGGCCTGCTGATTGTCCATACGGGACCCGGCAAAGGCAAATCCTCGGCAGCCTTCGGCATGGTGCTGCGTTGCGTCGGCCATGGCATGAAGGCGGGCGTTATCCAGTTCATCAAGGGGGCCTGGGACACCGCCGAACGACGGGTGTTCGAAAGCTTCGGCGAACAGGTGGTCTTCAAGGCCATGGGCGAGGGCTTTACCTGGGAGACTCAGGACCGGGAACGTGATCTGGCCGCCGCCGCGCGGGCCTGGGACGCGGCCAAGGAGATGGTCGCCGACCCGGATACCCGCATGGTGGTGCTGGACGAATTGAACGTCGCCTTGAAATATGAACTGGTCGATCTGGACGAAGTCATCGAGGCCTTGTCAAACCGGCCCGAGGGTTGCCATGTGGTGGTCACCGGGCGCGGTGCCCCCGAGGCGCTGATCGAGGCCGCCGATCTGGTCACCGAGATGAAATTGGTAAAACACCCGTTCAAAAAAGGCATCAAGGCCCAGCCCGGCGTGGAGTTCTGAGCTTGCGGGCGCTGATGCTGCAAGGGACCGGCTCCGACGTGGGTAAGTCCTTGCTGACTGCCGGACTCTGCCGGGCCTATGGGCGGCGCGGTCTCACCGTTCGCCCCTTCAAACCCCAGAATATGTCCAACAACGCCGCCGTCACCCCGGATGGTGGCGAGATCGGTCGTGCCCAGGCCTTGCAGGCGCGAGCCTGCGGCGTGGCCCCGGATATCCGCATGAACCCGGTGCTATTGAAACCGCAGACCGATGTGGGCGCACAGGTGGTGGTCATGGGCGCGGTCCAGGGCAACGCCACGGCGCGGGACTACCATGCCCTGAAACCCAGCCTGCTGCCCCGGGTGCTCGATGCTTTTCGGGATCTATCCGCCGAGGCCGATCTGGTATTGGTCGAGGGGGCCGGGAGCGCCGCCGAGGTCAATCTACGCGAGGCCGATATCGCCAACATGGGCTTTGCCACCGCCGCCCATGTGCCGGTGATCCTGGTGGCCGATATCGACCGGGGCGGCGTGATTGCCTCGGTGGTCGGCACCCATGCCTTGCTACCCGAGGCGGAGCGGCAATTGCTCAAGGGCTATGTGATCAACCGCTTTCGCGGCGACGTGAGTCTGTTCACTCCGGCGATCGACATCATCAAACGGCATACGGGTCTGGACTGCCTGGGCGTTGTGCCTTTTTTCGAGCCCGCCGGGCGATTACCCAAAGAAGACGCCATGGCCCTCGACCGGGCGCCCCGCAAGCAAGGCGGCGGAGATATCCGCATCGCCGTGCCGCGCTTGTCGCGCATCGCCAATTTCGACGACCTGGACCCGCTGATGGCCGAGCCGGACGTGGCCCTCACCATCGTCGAGCCCGGGTGCGCCCTGCCCGGCGATGCGGATTTGGTGATCCTGCCCGGCACCAAGGCAACCATCGCTGACCTGCAATTCCTGCGCGATCAGGGCTGGAACATCGACATCGCCGCCCATGTGCGGCGCGGCGGCAAGGTGCTGGGCATCTGCGGCGGCTATCAGATGCTTGGCCGGCGCATCACCGACCCGGAAGGCCGCGAGGGGGATCTGCGCGCGATTGATGGCCTGGGTCTGTTGGATGTGGAAACGGAAATGGGCGGCGACAAGGCGCTGGTGACCGTCTCGGGAGCCACGCCCGAAGGGGTGGCGGTCTTGGGATATGAGATGCATCTGGGCCGGACCCAAGGCAGTGATTGCACCCGGCCATTGGCCATCCTCGACCGCAATCGCCCGGATGGCGCGAGGTCCGCCAACGGGCGGGTCATGGGCGGCTATCTGCACGGCCTGTTCAATGGTGACGATTTTCGCCACGCTTTTCTTGATGCCTTGCGACCGGGTCGGACATCGGATCTGGCCTTCGAGGCGTCTATCGATTCCACCCTCGATGCCCTGGCCGACCACCTGGAAGAGCATATGGATCTGGACCGGCTCCTTCATACCCCGGTCAAGGCAACGTGAATTCTTTTACCAAATTCCAGGTCTATAGTGTTAACCAGGAAAGAGTCTCACGGATGATTGGATGACCCAATGAGCGAAATGGCCCCTGCCTCTCGAAAGCGCCTCCCCTTGATATTGATAGCCCTGCTGGTGCTGGTCATGGCCCAGTTGCAGGGGGATCACACCCGGGCCATGGGGGTGGATCGAACCGCCATCGGCTTGGTGGAAGAGGCCACCGATGCCTGGATCGTGGTCCCTGGCGGTCAGAAGAAACCCCTGACGCCGGACATGCCGCTGTATCTCAGCGACCGAATTCAGACCGGCAGCAAGGGTCGGGTGGCTTTGCGGTTCACCGACGACACCTTTTTCTCCCTCGGCTCCAAAGCCGATATCCTGGTGGATGAGTTCATCTACGAGCCTGGCATGAAAGGCAGCCGGTTCAGTGTCCGGATCGCCCAGGGTGCCTTTCGATTCCTGTCCGGCCAGATCGCCCACCTGGATGCCGAGAACTTCAAGGTCAGTACACCGGTGGCCACCATCGGCATTCGCGGTACCCATGGGCTCGCGGTGGTCGAGAAGGATAGTACCGGCTGTATCGTGCTGCTTCGCGACCCCCGACCGGGCAAGGAAAAGACCGCCATGACCGTGCAATCGGGCGGCCAAATGGTGGTGATCGATCGCCATGGCTGGGGCAGCGAAGTCAAGGGCATGGGCATGGCCCCCACCAAACCCCACGCCTGGTCTCCGGAACGGGTGGCCGAGATGCGCAAGCTGGCGGGGGACTGATTCCCTTTTCTGCCTTAGAGTCGGATCCGATTGGACCCGACAGGCGCTTTAGGATCTGCCATCCAAGACCAAACGGAGCAGTGCCCGCGACTCCCGGTTTTTATTCTTTGAGACGGTCTCAATGGATTGGTCAAGCGAGATACCGGTAATCCCCGCCGCCTCGAAGCGGGCGGCGAGGCTTTCCGGATTCTCGCCCGTTACCTGGGCCAAAGCGGCGATCGGGGCCTGGGTGGAGAGGTGGGCAAATTCCTTCAGCGGATTACCGGTATCAGGCCCCAAAGCGGTGGTGGCGACCCAAACCATGGCCAGGGTGGCGGTCCCGGCCAGAATCACCTGAGTGCGGGATTTTTTTAGCAGCTTGGTGAACATGTTGGCATGGCGCAGCACATGAAATCCTGCCGCGACGACAAAAGCCAGACCGAGCCATTCATGCAGCCCCATGAGATAGGCGTTGCCCAAATGAAAAAAAATCAAGCTGCCTGTGAGACCGACCACGGCAAAGGTCGCCGTGGTGAAGATCGTGGCGTATTTTTGCAGTAGCGTTCCAAATTTCGATGCTTGCGGGCGGGTGGAAATGGTCGGCAGGGTCGAGGCAATAGACATGGTGCAAACTCATGGATCCGAAAGCCCGACTCTCGGGTCGGGAACGGATGGGATCCTAAGGCGCCCCTGTATCAGCCCGATTTCAAAAAGATCAAAAAATGTAACGCTGTGTAACGCTATAGCCCGCAGGCTTTTTTGGTCGCGTTATGGGCGGCGGTGAACCCGCTGAGGGAATAGGTATCGACGGTCTTGGTGCCGCGCGAGGAGACACCCCGTACGACCATCTCGCTGCCCGCCCGCATGGCCTTGACGATCGCCCGGTCTGTTTTGACATCGCGAGCCCAGGCGGAATCGTCCGCGGTAAACAAGGTAAAGGTATCGCCGCCAATGGTGACCGTGACCTCGCTCCGGGTCTTGTAGGTATAGCCGGCAACAATTTGCACCACGTCGAACTGGTCTTCGCCCGGTTGTTGGGCCACCCAGGCATGCACATCGCCGCGCTTTTTGTATTGACCAGTGGATTTGCTCGGAACCGCGCCCATGTAGCAGGTTTTATCCTTGCCCTTGCCGCTGGCGAAAGCGCTCCAGGATTTGAAGGTCTCGATCAGATCATCAACGGTGGCCCGGGCCGACAGGGGTGTCAGGCTCAGGAGAACGACGAAGGCGATGGCGAATCTCGTCATGGGGGCCTCGGTTGTTCCTCGCGGGATGGGGATCTGATTATTGCCGATTTCGCTGACCTGACAAGGGTTAATCGCCTTTTAGAGAACAGCCTTGTTGTTGCCCTTATCCGTCCTCATTTCCGCCACATTCCACTGCTTGAATAGATAACTGAGAGAGCCTCCTCCCATCCTACCTCTGGGAGAGTCCCTTCCTCTCACGCCCCCACTCCGGTGCAATGCCGGGAATACCGGCGACCGAGGTCCCCCCCACCTCGGTCGCCTTTCTTTACCTTTTTCGGTTGGGGGAAGTGATTGCCTTTGCTATACGAACGGGCAAGCTTTTCCTGGAGACCGAATGTCCCTTTTTTCCGGCACCGACCTGACCTGTATCCGCGGCGAAAATCTCGTCTTCGCCAAGCTGGCGTTCGCCGTTGAGTCCGGGGGCGGACTTTTACTGATCGGCCCCAACGGATCGGGCAAGTCCAGCCTGCTCCGCGTATTGGCTGGATTGCTCAAACCGGCTGCCGGATTGCTGGCCTGGGACGGCGAGGCCGTCACCGATGAGCCGGACGAGCATCATGGCCGCCTGCATTACGTGGGCCACCATGACTGCATCAAGCCGGTGCTTACCGTGCACGAAAACATTGCCTTCTGGGCCTCGTTGCGCAACGCGCCGGGGGATGTGGAAACACGCATCGAGATGGCTTTCGACATGTTCGATATCGGCCATCTGCGCGATATACCCGGGCGATATTTGTCGGCGGGGCAGAAACGCCGCGCCAATCTGGCCCGCATCATCGCCGCTCCGGCGCCCGTGTGGCTGCTGGACGAACCGACCACCGCCTTGGACAAGGCCTCCATCACCAAACTGGAACAAGCCATTGCCAGCCACCGGGCCGGCGGCGGCATCGTCATCGTGTCCACCCACCAAGACATCGGCCTGGAGGATGCAACCATCCTCGACATGGCGCGATTTTCGGCCCGATTGGCCCCCGGCTGGCATCTGGATCTCGACGATCACGACTCAATGGGGGCCATGGCATGACCGGGTTTTGGACCATCGTCCGCCGCGATTTGCGCCTGGCCCTGCGGCAGGGCTCCGACAGCATGATGGTGGTCATGTTTTTCGTGCTGACCTGCATCCTGTTTCCTTTCGGCGTCGGGCCGGAACAGAATATCCTGGCCCGGATCGCGCCAGGGGTGATCTGGGTGGCCGCGCTGCTGGCCTCCATGCTGTCGCTGGAGCGCTTGTTCCTCACCGACTACGAGGACGGATCCCTGGAACTGTTGGCGACCTCGCCGCTGCCGTTGGAATTCATCGCCCTGGCCAAGATCATCGCCCATTGGCTGACCACCGGTTTGCCGCTCCTGATCGCCACGCCGTTGTTGGCCATTTTGCTCAATCTGCACGAAGACGGGTTTTGGGTGCTGGTGGGGGCCCTGGCGCTAGGCACGCCCACCCTGAGCCTCATCGGCGCCATCGGCGCGGCGCTGATTCTCGGCGCGCGACGGGGCGGGGTTTTGTTGTCGCTGCTGGTGCTGCCGCTTTATATTCCGATCTTGATTTTCGGAGTCAGCGCGGTGGATGCGGTGGTCGGTGGTTTTCCGGCCAAGACCCAACTGCTGGTGCTGGCCGGGATGCTGGTGGTCTCGCTGCCTTTGGCGCCTCTGGCGGCCTCGGCGGCCTTGCGGCAAGCATTGGAGTAAAATCACGATAAGGCAGCCGGTCGTCTAAGACTGGCACTAAAGAGCCAAAACGGTTATGACTCGGAGCCCGCGTCCAAGAGCGCGAACAGGAAGGACCAATGTACAAGTACGCCAATCCCAACCAGTTCATGAAATTGTCCAAGGTGTTACTGCCCTGGACCGCCGGGCTGGCCGCGATTCTCACCATTGCCGGTGTCTGGTTTGCGCTGTTCGATTCCCCGCCTGATTATCAGCAGGGCGAGACCGTGCGGATCATGTATATCCATGTTCCCGCCGCCTGGATGTCCCTGTTCTGCTACATCGCCATGGCCGTTTCGGCCGGTGTCGGGGTCATCTGGAAGCATCCGGTGGGCGACGTGGCGGCCAAGGGGACAGCGCCCATTGGCGCCGCCTTTACCCTAATCACCCTGATCACCGGCTCTTTTTGGGGCAAGCCCATGTGGGGTGCCTGGTGGGTATGGGACGCGCGATTGACCGCCGAATTGGTGCTGTTGTTCCTGTATCTGGGCTACATGGCCTTGATCCATGCCTTTGATGACCCGACCCGGGGCATGAAGGCGGGCGCGGTGTTGGCCCTGGTGGGCATTATCAACGTGCCGATCATCAAGTTCTCGGTGGATTGGTGGAATACCCTGCATCAGCCCGCCAGCGTGGTGAAGATGGACGGTCCGGCCATCGACTCACAGATGCTGATTCCGCTGTTCCTCATGGCATTGGCCTTCAAGGCTTACTATGTCTATGTACTGCTGATCAGGATGCGGGCCGAAATCAATGCCAGCAAGGTGCGGGCCCTGCGCCTGCGTCAGGTTCACGGATAAGGACCGGAGACAATCATCATGCAGTCGATCATGGAATGGGCGGAAATGGGCGGTTACGCGTCTTTCATTTGGCCCTGTTATATCCTGGCTACCGTGGTGTTGGTGGCCGTTCTCATTCAAAGCCTCAAGGCCGCGCGGGATCAGGAAACGACCCTGGATTCCCTGAAACAGGCCGTTCGAGGACAGCCGCAAGGAGAGACCGAGCGTGAAGCGTAAGCATAAGCGATTAACGTTTGTTCTGATCGGCCTGGCCGCCATTGGCGTGGCCGTGGGCCTGATGCTTTCCGCCTTCGAGGACGGCATCGTCTATTTCTATTCCCCAACCCAGATGACCGAAAAGGAGCTGCCCTCCGACCGGCGTCTGCGGCTTGGCGGTCTGGTCGAGGAAGAAAGCGTGAAGCGTACCGATGGCTCCACCGAGGTCGCCTTCAAGGTGACCGATCTGAGCTATTCCATTCCGGTGGTTTATGATGGCATCCTGCCCGACCTGTTCCGCGAGGGACAAGGGGTGGTGGCCGAGGGCTACCTGATCAACGGCCAGTTCAAGGCCGAAGAAGTGCTGGCCAAGCACGACGAGAACTATATGCCACCAGAAGTGGCCGAGGCTCTGAAAGAGTCCGGCAAGTGGGACAAGGTCAAGGGCGCCATGAAGCACGAGGGCCCCCCTGCGGTACCCGCCAATCAGTAAACGCCGGTCGTCACACCCATAGCCAAGGGGGCCTTTGCCCATGTTCACCGAAATCGGCCATTTCGCTCTGATCCTCGCCCTCTGTGTCGCAGTGGTGCAAGGCACCCTGCCACTGATCGGCGCGCAACGGAACAATGCCACCTGGATGGCCCTGGCCAGTCCGGCGGCGCTGGCGCAACTGTTGTTGATCGCCATTTCTTTCGCTGCTTTGACCCATGCCTTTGTCACCTCGGATTTTTCGGTCCTCAACGTGGCCAAGAACTCCCACTCGGACAAGCCGATGCTCTACAAGGTCAGTGGCGTTTGGGGCAATCATGAAGGCTCCATGCTGTTGTGGGTCTTCATCCTGGCTATTTATGGCGGCGCGGTGGCTGCCTTTGGCCGCAACCTGCCGCCGGGTCTGAAGGCCCGGGCTCTGGCGATTCAGGCCATGGTCTCGGTTGGTTTTCTGGCCTTTATCCTGTTCACCTCCAATCCCTTCGAGCGCTTGGTCCCGCCGCCGTTTGACGGCCAGGGTCTCAATCCGCTGTTGCAGGACCCGGGGTTGGCCTTCCATCCGCCCTTCCTCTATTTGGGCTACGTGGGCTTCTCCATGGCCTTCTCGTTTGCCATCGCGGCCTTGATCGAAGGCCGGGTGGATGCGGCCTGGGCCCGTTGGGTGCGGCCCTGGACCCTGGTGGCCTGGATCACCCTGACCATCGGCATCGGCCTGGGTTCCTGGTGGGCCTACTATGAGCTCGGCTGGGGGGGCTGGTGGTTTTGGGATCCGGTGGAAAATGCGTCCTTCATGCCTTGGCTGGCCGGAACCGCCCTGCTGCATTCCTCCATGGTGGTGGAAAAGCGCGACGGGCTGAAGGCCTGGACCATCTTCCTGGCCATCATCACCTTTGGGCTCAGCTTGCTGGGCACCTTCCTGGTGCGCTCGGGCGTGCTGTCGTCGGTGCATGCTTTTGCCAGCGACCCGGAACGCGGCGTGTTCATTCTCGGCTTGTTGCTGATTACCGTCGCGGGGTCCTTGACCCTGTTCGCCTGGCGGGGCCCCTCCATGAAGGCGGGCGGCCTGTTTCAGCCCATCTCCCGCGAAGGCAGCCTGTTGCTCAACAACCTGTTGATGAGCGTCGCCGCCGGGGCGGTGCTGCTCGGCACCCTGTTCCCGCTGATGGCCCAAGTGTTCGACTACAAGGTTTCTGTCGGCGCGCCATTCTTCAATGCGGTGTTTATTCCCCTGATGGTGCCCATGGTGGTGGCCATGGGTATCGGGCCGTTACTGTCGTGGAAACGCGGCGACCTGATGCCTGCCATGAGACGCCTGTGGGTGGCCCTTGCGGTCACGATCATCGTCGCCGGGATCACCGGTGTGATGGTGGGCGATGACACCGTCATGTCCATGCTCGGTCTGGGTATGGCCACTTGGCTGGCGGTGGGCACACTCGTCGAATTCAGCAACCGTACCGGTCTGCGGGTGAAGAAGATGATCCATATGCCGCGTTCGGCTTGGGGCATGACCGTGACCCACTTCGGGCTGGCCATCACCATTGCCGGAATGACCGGCGCCGGGCTGTGGAAAGTGGAAAGTATCCAGGCCATGCAGCCGGGCGACAAAGCCTTGGTTGGCGGCTACGAGTTCACCTTGGAGGGCGCTCGCACCGTGCCGGGTCCCAACTACACGGCGACACAGGGAACCTTCACCGTGCGCAAAGACGGCGAGACCGTTGTCGTTCTTTATCCGGAAAAGCGCGTCTATCCGGTGCAAGGGCGCCCGACCAGCGAGGCCGACATTCATACCATGTTCATGGGCGATCTTTACGCCGTCATCGGCGACCCGCAAGGCGCGGGCTATGTGACCCGCCTGTATTGGAACCCGTTGGTGCCTTGGATGTGGGTAGGCGGCTTGGTGATGGTGCTGGGGGGCATCCTCAGCCTGACCGATCGTCGATTCCGCATTGGCGCCCCGACCCGTAGCCGCGTTCGCGCGGCCGCGGCGGCGGAATAAGGGAGGATCACGGATCATGAAAGGTTGGATCTACGCGGTACCGCTGGTGGTGGTCCTGGGCATGACCTTGCTGTTCTGGTCACAGCTCGGCAAGGACCCCAACCGCATTGAATCGGTGCTGATCAACAAAGAAGTGCCGCCCTTCGATCTGCCACCGCTTGAGGGCAGGGAGCGGGGCTTCTCGTCCAAGGACCTGCTGGGTCAGGTGTCATTGGTCAATATTTTCGGCTCCTGGTGTGTTGCCTGTCAGGCCGAGCACCGCTATCTGGTGCGCATTCAGCAAACCGCCGACGTGCCCATCTATGGCATCGACTGGCGGGAAAAAGACCGCACCGCCGGGCCCCGCTGGCTGGCCAAATGGGGTGATCCCTACACCCTGGTCGGCGATGACCCGGATTCCAAGGCCTCCATCGCCTTTGGCGTCACCGGTGCGCCGGAAAGCTTCATCGTCGATAAGAAGGGTGTCATCCGCTACAAGCAGATCGGCCCCATCGACGGCCAAGTCTGGCGTAAAACCCTCAAGCCGATGATCGACGAGTTGAAAAAGCAATGATCCGTATTTTTATTCTATGCCTTCTGGCTGTGAGCTTTGCCACGCCCGCGTTGGCGGTCAATCCCGATGAGATGCTCAAGGACCCCGCCGCCGAAGCACGGGCCAAGGAGATCGGCTCCGAATTACGCTGCCTGGTCTGCCAGAACGAATCCATCGAGGCCTCCAATGCCGAACTGGCCGGGGACCTGCGGGTCTTGGTGCGCGAGCGGGTCTCCGCCGGGGACAGCAACGATCAAGTTATCGACTATGTGGTCTCTCGCTATGGCGACTATGTATTGCTTAACCCGCCCATGAAGTTCGAAACCCTGCTGCTCTGGGGCGGACCGTTCCTGTTCCTGGCGCTGGGTATTCTGGGCGTCTGGTCGTTCTATCGGCGCAAGGATGACGTGCCGGTGACCACCGGACAGCCGACCACGAGAAACAGTGGCCTGAGCGAGGCGGAACAACAACGCCTACAGGCGCTTTTGGAGGATAACGACAAGTGACTGGGGTGTGGATTGCAGCGGCGGTCATGACCGCCGCCTCCTTGGGGATGCTGCTATGGCCGCTGATCCGTAAAAGGGCCGAGACCAACGCACAGCGGGCCGACTATGACTTGAACGTGTTCAAGGATCAGCTGGCCGAAGTGGACCGGGACGAGGATCGCGGTCTGTTGAGCGCTGACCAGGCCACCGCCGTGCGCACCGAAATTCAGCGCCGCATACTTGACGTGGCTGATCGCGCCAAGACGGATATTGACTCAGGCGCGCAGAAAACGGGCGGTGTCGGCCCCGTGGCCATTGTTATCGGCGGGTTTATGCCGCTCGTGGCGGTGTTGCTTTATTTCGATATGGGATCGCCCACACTGCGCGGCTTCCCAGCCGCCGAACGGCAAGGCCAAACCCAATCCGCCGCTGCCGATCAGGCCCGCATGGGCCACCGGGAGCAAGGCCAGGCCGGTGACATGGCGACCATGCTGGCCCGGCTGGCCGAACGGCTGAAAGCCAATCCGGAAGATCCGGGCGGCTGGACGCTTCTGGGCCGCTCCTACCTGTCCGAGGACAGGTACCAAGAGGCCGCCAACGCCTATCGCGAGGCCCACAACCGCCTCGAAGGTCCGGCCAAGGATGAAGTGGGCATCGATCTGGCCGAAGCCCTGACCATGGTCAATGACGGTCAGATTTCCATGCAGGCCTCCATGCTGTTCAAGAAAGGCCTGGCCGCCAGGCCCTATCATCCCAAGCCGCGATTCTACCTGGCCAACATGCGGGCGCAGATGGGCGACGTGAAGGGCGCTTTGCAGGACTTCGTCGATATGAAAGCCTTGGGCCCGCCCGATGCCGGATGGATACCCATCGTCGAGAAAATGATTGCCGAGACCGCCGCTGATGTGGATGTCGACCCCAGCGTTGTCACGCCGACACCGGAAATTCTCCAGCTCGCCAAGGCCCGCGAGTCCGAGCAACAGGCCGCCGCTCCGACGCCGACGCCGACCCCGGCTCCGGCACCCACGGCCTCAGCGCCGCGCGGTCCCACCCGCGAGCAGATGCAACAGGCCGCCGACATGACGCCGGAAGAACGCATGGACATGATTCGGTCCATGATCGCCGGTCTGGCCCAGCGACTAGAGGAAAACCCCGATGATCTGGGCGGCTGGACCCGGTTGGCACGGGCCTATCGGGTGCTCGGCGAAACGGCCAAGGCGGAAGAGGCGGAAGCAAAAATCAAGGCCTTGCAGGGGAACTGACAAGTTATCTTGTTGCACTGCACGCGTTAGGCTCCGATAATCGGGCGAACCTGGGACTTCGACCCCGTCAACGGGAGCCTTCCGTGATTCCGCTCGCCATACCCAATCTGACCGGCAATGAGGCGCAGTACCTCCAAGACTGCATCGAAAGCGGCTTCGTCTCGTCGGTGGGACCCTTTGTCACCCGGTTGGAAAAGCTCGCCGCCGTTGCCGCCGGAGCCCCCCACGCCACAGCCACTTCTTCGGGGACCGCCGGCCTGCATGTGGCCTTGGTGGCCGTCGGGGTGAAGCCCGGGGACTTGGTGATCCTGCCCAGCTATACCTTCATCGCCAGCGCCAATGCCATCCACCAATGCGGGGCCACGCCCTGGCTGATGGACAATGCCGCTGATCGGCTGACAATGGACCCCGACCTGGTGGCGAGCGAGCTGGCCACGCACTGCACGAGGAAGGGTGAAGAGCTGATCCACAAACCCTCCGGGCGCCGGGTGTCGGCCTTGATGCCGGTGCATGCCATCGGCCAACCGGCGGACATGGATCCGCTGGTGGATCTGGCCCGGGACCATGGCCTGAAGGTGGTCGCCGACGCCGCCGCGGCTTTGGGCTCATTGTACAAGGACCGCTTCGTCGGCGAATTCGGCGCTGATCTGAGTGTGCTGTCATTCAATGGCAACAAGACCTTTACCTCGGGCGGCGGCGGCATGATTCTGGGTGACGATGCGGACCTGATCGCCCGGGTGAAGCATCTCTCGACCACGGCCCGCAACGGCCCCGGCTATGACCATGACATGCCTGGTTTCAATTACCGCATGACCAATATTCAAGCGGCGGTGGGCTGTGCCCAGTTGGAGCGGCTGGGGGAATTCGTCGCCGCCAAACGTCACATTCAAGCCGCCTACAATGCCGCCTTGACGGAGACCGGGCTGAGCTTGTTGCCGACCCCCGAGGGCATCGAGAGCGCCTGTTGGATGGCCGCTTTGTTGCTCGACCCGCACCGCCATCCCGATGGTGACACGGTGCGCGCCCAATTGGCCGAACGGGGGGTGGAAAGCCGCCCCTTCTGGCGTCCCATGCATCATCAGGCCCCCTATGCCGACGCACCGCGCAGCCCCATGACGGTCTGCGATGCTCTATGGCCCCGGGTTTTGAGCCTGCCCTGTTCGACGGATCTTTCAGAGGACTCACAACAAGCGGTCATAACCGCACTCAAGGAGATATTGGCATGAATAAGTATGTTGTGGTGGTCGGTGCCGGTGGCCATGCGAAGGTGGTCGTGGATACCCTGCGGCTTTTGGGCGACCGGGTGGTGGCATTGTTGGACAGCAATCAGGACCTGCGCGGCTCGTTCCTAATGGGGCACCGCATTATTGGCGGTGATGAGATGCTCGACGATATCACCAGCGCCGGTGTCTTGACCTCGGTCGGCGTCAGTTCCATCGCCATCCGCCGCAAGCTTTTCGAAATGACCCGCGCCAAGGGTTTTCGAAATCTTTCCCTGATCCACCCCACGGCCATCCTGTCGCGTACGGCGGAGCTTTCCGAAGGCTGCCAGGTCATGGCTCGGGCCGTGGTGCAGACCGGATCGCGGGTCGGCCTGAATGCCATCGTCAATACCGGTGCCGTGGTTGATCACGACACGGTGGTCTGCGACCATGCTCACATCGGACCGGGCGCGGTGCTGGCCCATCGGGTGTCCATCGGGGCGGGCACGTTGATCGGCGCTGGGGCCACGGTCCTGCCGGACGTTCGCGTGGGCGATGATTGCCGGGTCGGGGCCGGCGCGACGGTGGTTGCCGACGTGGCCAATGGAACCACCGTGGTCGGCAATCCGGCGGTGGCCGTGGAAGGACAGTAATGACCGACAAGCACTGGAAAAACACTCTGGTACTGGAGACCGCCACCCTGGGTGACGCGATCCGGATGCTGGAGACCAGTGCCCTTCAGATCTGCCTGATTGTTGACAAGGATGATCGGCTGACGGGGACCGTCACCGACGGGGATATCCGCCGGGGGATTTTGCGTGGCTTCGGATTGGACAGACCGATCATGGATGTGGCCTGTCGCGACCCGCTGACATGGCGTCCCGACGGTGACCCGGTGGAACTGTTGCAAGTCATGTCCGAGCGCAGTGTCCGCCAAGTCCCCCTGGTGGATGGTCATGGGCTGGTGGTCGGCCTGACCATGCGCGAAGACCTGTTGTCCCCCCATCCATTGCCCAATTGGGTGGTGCTCATGGCGGGTGGCCTGGGCATGCGGCTTCGCCCGATGACCGAGTTCACCCCCAAACCCTTGCTCAAGGTCGGCACGAAACCGCTCTTGGAATCGATCATCGAAGCCTTTGCCCAACAAAGATTCGAGAACTTCTTTTTATCGGTGAACTATCTGGCCGATAAGATCCGCGACCATTGTGGCGACGGCAGTCGATGGGATGTGTCCATCCGATACCTGGAGGAACAGGAAAAACTCGGGACCGCTGGCGCTCTCGGCCTGTTGCCCGAAACTCCGACTCACCCGGTCATCGTCATGAACGGCGACGTGCTGACCAAGGTGAATTTCCGCAGTTTGTTGGAATACCACCAAGAACAAAAGGCCATGGTGACGGTTTGCGTGCGGGAATATGATGTCCAAGTGCCCTTTGGCGTGGTCAAGCTGGATGATCAGCGGATTGCCAGCATCGTCGAGAAACCGGTGCATTCGTTTTTCGTCAACGGCGGCATCTATGTGTTGGAGCCGGACCTGATTGCCCGGGTCGAACCGGGCCAACCTTTGGACATGCCGACCTTGATCGATGACGCCATCGGCCGGGGTGAGACGGTAGCCGCCTTTCCGGTACGGGAATATTGGCTGGACGTGGGCCGGGTGGATGACTTCTTGCGTGCGGAAACCGAGTACCGCAACGAATTCCCTTAGAGGCGGATTTAAAAGTATCCTTCAGATATCAAGGCAGTAGATTTTTGATCTGGCCAGGAGAGGCCGACGACACGGGGCGGCGCCCCGTTAGGAGGTCTTGACGCCGCCAGAGCGGAAATATACGCCCTTGAGATCAAAGGAATACTTTTGAATCCGCCTCTTAAAGGCTTGTCATATGAAGAAAGTGTCCAAGGGCTGTAAGCTCAAGGATGCCAGGGGGGCTTGGCCAAGCCCCCCTGGCGGAACGGGACGGATCGTAAAAAGGCAGGCTATATGAGAGCCGAGCTAAAGTTTGATCGCCCGTTTCTTTTCCATTGGCCTGAACGGATACCTGGGGATCGCGCCCCGCATGACAAGCACAGGACCATGGTCAAGATGAACCAGTATACACCAACCGTCGTCGGAATCGACGTCTCCAAGGCATCCCTCGATGCCTATCTCCACCCCCAGAGCAATGGACGGAAATTCGGCAATGACCGCCAAGGCTGGGCCGCATTGCACAGCTGGATCGCCGATGCGGCTCCTTCAAGGGCAGGCGACATATCCGCGGTGGCCGCGCTCATGTCAGACAGGCCGTCTACATGGCGACCCTCGTCGCCATGCGACACAATCCCCATATGAAGCAGAAGTACGACGCCTTGATCACCGCAGGAAAACCGCCCAAGGTCGCGCTCACCGCCATCATCCGAAAGCTCGGGATCCTTGCCAACGCCCTCTTGCGCGACAATCGTAAATGGGCCGAAATCAGTCCTTGATCAAGATGGATACTTTAGCAGACTGCTGAAAAAGTGTTGTCCTACGGCCCGCCTCGCCCTTCGTCCCTCGACAAGCTCGGGATGAGGAAGCTCAGGGTGAGGCTATTCAAAGGCCCTCATGCTGAGCTTGTCGAAGCATGTGTCGCCACAGGCTCGAAATCGGACTTTTTCAGATGGCGGTAATCGAGCAGTCAGGGATTGCCTAGGCTCAGGACTCATAACCAGAAGATGACGGTTGCGGCGATGCAGATTGCGCTCATGAAGGTATGGGCGCAACGGTCGTAGCGGGTGGCGATACGCCGCCAGTCCTTGAGCCGACCGAACATGCGCTCGATCAAGTTTCGCTGCTTGTAGAGGGCTTTATCGTAAAGGATTTCCTCTTTGCGGTTCGAGCGACCTGGAATGCAGGGCTCGATGCCGAGATCAAGCAGGGCCTGGCGGAAACGGTCGCTGTCGTATCCCCTGTCGGCGATCAGGTCGTCGGCATCAGGGAATGCAGGGAGCATGGTGTCGGCGCCGCGATAGTCGCTGACTTGTCCTTCGGTCAGCAGCAGGATCAGGGGCTTTCCATCGGCATCGCAGGCGGCATGCAGTTTCGAATTCAGGCCGCCCTTGGTGCGCCCGATACGGCGGGGAACAGCCCCTTTTTGAGCAGGCTCGCCGCCGTCCTGTGGGCCTTGAGATGGGTGGCGTCGATCATCACCGTATGGGTGGCCGTGCTTTCGGCGGCCAGGGTGGCGAAGATCCGGTCGAACACTCCGGCCTCGCTCCAACGGACGAAGCGGTTGTACAGGGTCTTGTGCGGTCCATAGGCGACGGGCGCGTCACGCCACATCAAGCCGTGGCGAAGAACATGGATGATGCCGCTGATCACCCGCCGGTCATCGACGCGCGGGACGCCTCTTGTTTTGTTCGGCAGCAACGGTTGAAGGCGTTCGAATTGTTTGTCGGACAACCAGAAATGATGGCTCTGCATCGGCTTTCCCCTCCCTAAAATTCCAGGGAAGGGAATCATGTCCACCGACTATTGGGAATCCCTTTTATGGGTCCTGAGCCTAAACAGTCAGCTGGTCTCCACACTCGGTCTTGATCAAGTATCCGGGTCAATTCCTGGACATGGAACAGAGGAGACCAGCTATGGAGTATTTTGTTGGAATGGACGTATCGATGGCAAGCATTTCGATCTGTGAGATTGATGCAAAGGGAACCGTCATTCGCGAAGGCAAGGTGTCAAGCACACCCGAGGCGGTCGCCACTTGGCTCGAGGAAAGCGGGCGTGGCTTTGCGCGAATTGGGTTGGAAGCTGGCCCTCTGGCGCCTTGGCTGTACGCAGGACTGTCCAGTCGGGGCCTCCCTGTGATTTGTATCGAGACCCGGCAAATGAAGGCCTTTGCCAGCGCCAGCCCAGTCAAGACGGACCGTCGCGACGCCCGCTTGATCAGCCAGGCGATGCGGACCGGTTTGTACCGCGCGACCCACGTCAAGACCGCGCGCAGTCAGGAGCTCCGGATGGTGCTGACCCATCGGGAGACCCTGGTTCATCAGGTCCGTCAGTTGTCCAATACGGTACGAGGAACATTGAAAGCTTTCGGCCTCAAGGTCGGTATGGCGCGCGGACGCCTTTTCGCGGCGCGGGTTCGGGAATTGACGGCTGATAACCCGCACCTCAGCGCAGCCGCCGAGCCGCTCTTGCTTGCGCGCCAAGCCTTGCTCGAACAACTCGACAAGCTCGACCGGCAGGTTCATGCCGCTGCGCGCGATGATAGCGTTTGCCGACGCCTGATGACCGTTCCCGGCGTCGGCCCGGTTACCGCCCTCGCTTTCAGGACAGGACTCGACGTGCCGGAACGGTTTCAAAAGTCGGTCATGGTCGGCGCCCACTTCGGGCTTGTCCCACGCAGATACGCCTCGGGAGAGCAGGACCGAAGCGGCCCCATCAGCAAGTGCGGAGATGCCATGGTTCGTTGGCTTTTGTTCGAGGCCGCCAATGCACTTCTCACTCGAACCCGCCGTTGGTCCTGGCTCAAACACTGGGGGCTCGCGGTCGCCAAAAGGCGCGGGATGAAACGCGCCAAGGTAGCCGTTGCCCGGCGTCTCGCCGTAATCATGCATCGCATGTGGATCGACGGCACGGACTTCCAGTACCGCAAGGAGGAGACCGCCATCTAAACACAACGAAAACCGAGACCGCCTGAAGGGCGGCCAGGACGCGTGGCGACGCGCGGGGCTCGGATGACAGCGCGCAGGCTGCAGTGGCGTAAGACCACGCTTTTCAGATTGCTGCACCCGATCCCCCTTGATCCCCATCATGCGGCGACGACGTCGACCGCGGACAGAAGCAAAGGGCGCCACATACCCCAGGTTCAAACCGACGGCTTGGAAATCAGCTTGACTCAAAAGACTCGATTACAGAAGCAGCCTGTTAGACCCATGGAAATGCAGCGACCGTGACCGCCCTATTCATTCGGAGGGGCGCGGAACGGATTTTCCATTGTGTGCCATGGAATCGAAGGCCCTCTCGATGCCCAACCCGAATAAGGGATGGAACCTCGATGGCGTCTCTCTATTTAGCAAGAGCATCCAGCCGGTCGCGGGCCTCGCGGTAGCGGAAGTCCAGCCCGCCTTCCATGCTCAGGTCCTGCCAGGCCCGGGTATCTCCCGGGTCCACCTGATCGGCCCGCAGACCGTGAGGGTGGGTATGGATGTTGTTGCAACCACGGACGCCACTGCGGCAATACTTGAAGTGCGCCCCAATGACCCCGAGTGCCTCCGACGAGATGTTCTGGATTCCACCAAAGGCATAAGCATACCACTCCACAGGCCGCCCCAGGCGCTCTGACAGAATCTGTCCCGACCCGGCAATTTCACTTACGAGATCCGTGCCGCTCAAATCGCTCAAATTATGGTGAGTTTGGCCATGAGCGCCGATCACATGTCCCTGGCCCGAAAGTTGTTGTAACTCTTGCCAATTCATAAGCCGTTGATCTGACGATAGGTCTTCGGCCTGTCTTTGGCCCCGAAATACCTTGGTGGCGATAGCCTCGCGTTGTGCCTGCCCGTCCAATTCGATCAATTTTGGACAGATAAAGAAGATCGCGCGGATACCCAAGGGATTCAAGATCTCCTCGGCAACACGATAATTGGAGGCAAAACCGTCGTCGAAAGTGATCAGGAAAGGGGGTGTTTTTTCGTCATGCTCCGGGAGTTGTCCCGACAACCGCCTTTCCGCCTCCACGGGACCAATCACCCCATGCGTCTGTTTCACCTTGCGCACCAGGGCGGCAAAATCGCCTTGGTGCGCGGTCGGAATGTCGTGCAACAACAAAATACGGAAGGCCCCCTGGGGCGGGCGTGGACGTAACAACGCCGTACCCCGCCATGCGGCCAGCCAGGCCGGGGCAATTCTGGCGCGGATCATGATCCGGCCCCCTCTTGCGCCCGGGCCTTATTGACTTTCCGGCGGACCAGACGCCCCGTCAGCGCGCCAATCAGGCCGTCTGGCAGGGCCTCGATCTCCGGTGCAAGGCGATATGGTAAGCCCCCAAGCCCCTGTTTAAACCGAAGAATTCCTGGTGGCGTCAGATTCTCATCCATGCCGCCAAGGTCGAGGGATTGGGCACCGGCCTCCCGGGCTAAGAGGGTGGCGGACCAAAGCAGTAGTTGCCCGGCGTTGCCGTTTCGCCCGGCATCGGTCTGATTTCCGGCCATGTATTCCCAGTTGTTGCCATAACGCGCCATCAAGGCCGACCCCATGAGCTCTCCATCCCTTCGGGCGATCAGCGCCACCGGCTTTTGATCTGTTTGTTCCAAAAGGCGCCAGGCATCGAGAAAACCAGGTGTTACCGTGGTTCCAAAACCCCGCTCGCCCAGAAAAGCCGCGTGGGCATCGCGGAAAATGCCATAGGACTCATCGTCGCTGCCATGACTCACCGTCAGCCCCATCTTCACGGCCTTGTTAAGACCGTTGCGCCATTTCTGTTTCAAATTCTTACGCAAGACCGGTTCATCGGGGGACAAATCCAGCCGCGCCGAGGCCCAACCAGGGCAACGGGTCGGCTCAAAACCCACGGGAATGGATGGCAAGCTTTCTTGGACAGGGGCGAGACGCAAATACAAGCCCCGTTCAATGGCAAACTCCCGGCGGAGTGCCTGCAGCAACGGACCGGGATCCCGCCCCCCACACAACGGCCCGCGATTGAGCCAGGCCAATCCACCGGACAGACCGCCAGACAAGGGGCGAACCAATACCTGCGCCATTCCCAGATCGCTGCCCTCGGATGATCGGATAAGCCCGCGCACTACCTGCCATGGGCCAGTCGCCGCCTTGGCCTCGCCATAGGCCCACGTCTGTAGGAGATTATGGTCTGCCTGGCCACTGGCCCGGTGATCCCAGTCCTCCCGGCTCCCATCGAAAGGAACGAATCCTGCAACCGTTTCGGCCATCCGCCGGTTCAGGCCTCGGGCGCGGGCAGCGCCTCCAGAGGGGCTTCGTGATGAGTCAGGGCGGCCTTGGCGCGGGGCGGTGCCTGCCAACGCAGGCTATCGAACCCACCGCATTTGCCGCAGGTTGCCGTCCAGGCCGATTGCACATTGCCGCAGGTCTGACAGACCCAGGCCGGGTCGCGCTCGCTGGTGGCGGCCAGGGACAGCCAGGCACGCACCTTGGGCATGTCGCCATGCTGCGATTCTTCCAACTCGGCCATCAATCGGCAGACCCGCGCCGGGGGGTCTTCCGCGGCCACCGGGTCCAGGTAGCGTCGCGCCTCGCCCCACAACTGGGCCTCCAAGGCCGCTTCCGCCACGGCAATGGCACTTTCCATATGGGTCGGATTGTGCAGGGCCAAACCTTGCAGGCTTTTCATCTTGGCCAGGGCATCGGGGGGGCTTTTGGCCACAACGTAGAGCTCGACCAGTTCCGGATGGGGCATCTTGCTCCAGATTCGCTCGATCAGGCCCACCGCCTTGCGGGTCTTGCCATCCTTGACCAGCAGACGGGCATGACGGATGGCTGCCGGACATAGGTCGGTTTCCAAGTCACAGGCCTGCTTGAGAGCCTTCAGGGCGCCGATCATATCGCCGCCCGCTTCGGCCCGTTCGGCCTGTTGGGTCAGGATCACCGCCTGGCGCCGCTTGGCCTGGGTCTTGTCCACCAGCTTCAGCCTTGCCGATTCCTTCAAGGTATCGGTGGCGCCGTCCCAGTAGCCCAAGGCCACCTGCAGATCGAACATGGCATTGACCACCCATTCGGCGCCCGGATGCAACTGCCGCGCCCGCCCGGCGAGCTTCAGTGCCTCGTCCCGGTCGCCGCGATTGATGGCCTGGTTGAACAATCCGCGCAGACCGAGGAATTCCAGGTCCTGGGTCTCGGTCATGGTCTGGAAGAACCGGGCTGCGGCGCGGTCGTCACCGTTCATTTGCGCCGCCTGGGCCGACAGCAACAAGGTCAGCGGCGGCTCCTCCAGCAATTCCTCCGCCCGCCGGGCCTGCTGGGCGGCTTCTTCCGGATCGCCCGCGGCCACCGCCACCATGCCCCGATTCAAGGCGTCATAGCCTTTCTGCCGCTTGCGTTCCTTGCGATTGCGGGCCAGGGCCACCGGCGCATGCTTCATCTCCACCCACAGGCGGTAGAGCAACGCCATGACCGCGCCAATGACAAATACCGCCAGCACGGCCAAACCCAAGGGCGGGTCCATCTGATAGCCCATCCATTCCAGGTGCACCCGGCCCGGATGGTCGGCCAGCCAGACGGTGGCCGCCACGGCCAAACCGAGAATGATCAGGAAACGCAGGGAACGCCACATGCCCTTATCCCTCGCTCTTGGCGGTCAACAGGGAGATGGCATGGCCTTGCAAGGCGCGTCCGGCGGAGTCCGCGGTCAATCGGGATTGCGCGGCTGACAACCAAGGCGCGGCAGCCTGAAGGCCCGGTCCGGTCAAATTACCCAAAACCTGCACGGCGGTGGTCAAATCCCCCGTTGCCAACGCCGATTCGGCCCGGGCCACCAGGGCGTCCGCCCCTTCCCCAGACAAATTGTCGGTGGTTCGTCGGACCCGTACCACCGAGAGCACTCGATTCATGGTCTGATCCATCCAATCACCATCGGCGGCGACCATGCCGGCGCGGACGATGTCGGCAGCCTGTTCGGAGAATTGAATGCGCAACGCTTCCACCGTCGGCACGCCGGACGCGGCAAAGGGCGCCAGGGCATTGACTTGGGCCACCACCTTGGGATCTCCGCCAGCCATCCCGGCAACGGTTTCCAATTGCGGTCCGAACGCACCGGACCCGGCCACCGCCGAGCGCAGCTGTTCGATGGCCAGAATCAGTGCCTGGCCCTGGGACGAGCCCACAACCACCGGCGCCGGCGCCGGCAGGGATTCGATGCCGTCCAGCCGGGCGGCGATCTGATTGACCGTATCGCGCAGTTGGGTATTTTCGTTGCTCAGCCGTTCGGTGGCGGCCGAAAGGTCAGGGCTTTTCGGCGCCGCTTCCAGGGATTCCAGCCGCAGGGCCAAGGCCTGAAGGGCGGCGGCGGTGTCTGGCGCGGCGTCGCCCTCGCGGGATCCAGCGGAAGCCATGGCGCCTTCCACCGAGGAAAGCCGGGCTGTCAGACTGTCCAAAGCGCCGCGCACCGCTCCAAGTTCCGCCCCATCGGTTGGCAGGGGAACAGGGGTGCCGATCATGTCGCGCACGTTGGACAGGGCCTTTTCCAGCTCGCCGATGCGGGCCATCATGGCATGCAAGTCCGCGCGTAGTTGGTCATGCTCCTTTACCAGGTCATCCATGGGTGAGGCGTCGGCGGGCGCCTGGGCTTTTTGCTCCAGAGCCTGCAGGCGATCCTCAATGCTGGTCCAGTTCTCGACCTTCTCCAGGGGCGCGGCCAAGAACGGTGCATGCTCCGCCATCAGACTTTTGGCCTGGGGTTCCCAATAGGGGTAGCTGTAATAGCCACCGCCTCCGACAATGGCCAGCAACAATATGAGTGTCAGACAGCCTCCGCCGCCGGACTTTTTCTTCGCCTTGGGCGTTGGTGGCGGAAACTTGGTCGCGGGCGGCTCCTCTTTCCTGAGGGGCTCGCTTTCCGCGGTCTGTTCGGTCTGGGCTGGCTCGCTCATGATTCTCGCTCGGCCTCTTCGGTTTCGATGCAGGCGATCATGGATGCCTGATCCGGATGCGCGGCGACGCGCAGGTCTTTCCAATGGGCGGCCCGGGCCTTATCGACCACGGCCTGGCTCAGACAAAACGCCGTCACCTCGGTCAGACGATCCCCGACACCATCGGCGGTGGCCAGACTAACAAAGGTTGCCGCCGTTCGGGGAGAGAAAAAAACCACCCCGTCCACTTCCCCTTGTTTCAGGGCGGAAATGGCGGTCTCGGAAAGGTCCCTCGCCTTGCGGGTGGTATACAGCACGGCCCGTCGATAGGCGAATCCGTCCCCGGCCAGCATTCCGGCCAGGTCCCCCGCGACCTTGCTGCCCGCCACATGAAGAAGAGTCCCCTCGGCCGGACTCAGGCTGCTGCGTACCAGCTCGGCCAAGGTGTTGACGTCTCCCGAAGCCGAGGCCACCTTCGAAAATCCTGCCTCCCGAGCGGCCCGCGCCGAGGCATCGCCCACGGCCAGAACCGACAGGTCCCGTTGCGGGTTCACCTGGGCAAAGGCCCGCACGCCATTGGCGCTGGTGACCAACAGGGCCTGCACCCGGTTCAAATCCAGCGGCGCTCCGGCCAACGGCGCGACGGTGAGCAATGGTTCCAAAATTGTCTGGTGCCCCCGGGACTCCAACAATTCGGCCAAGGGCCTTGCATCGTCCAGCGGGCGGGTGATCATCAACCGCATGGGCAGGGTCAGTCCTGCGGCGCGACGAAAAAGTCGGGCCCGGCGCGATCCTTCAGTTCCCGCCCGGCGTCGGCGCCCATGTCATAGGCTTGCGAAATCGGGCCCCGGCGGCTGGTCTCCAGTACTTCGGAGCCGTCCGGGCGGGCCACCAGACCACGCAGAAACATTTGTCCATCCGATTCGATTTCGGCCAAGGCGGCTATGGGGGTGCGGCAGGACCCATCCAACACTTCCAACAAAGCCCGCTCGGCGGTGATGCGGTCGGCGCTGGTCTGGTCGTGCAAAGGGACCAGACGCGCCTGGGTAACCGAATCCTCGGCGCGGCAGGTGATGCCCACGGCGCCCTGGGCCACGGCGGGCAACAGATCATCGATGTCCAATACCGCCGTGGCCACATCGGCCATGCCCAGGCGGTTGAGCCCGGCCTTGGCCAGCAGCGTGGCATCGGCGACTCCTTCGCCCAGCTTGCGCAGGCGGGTCTGCACATTGCCGCGGAATATTTCCACCTTCAGATGGGGATACTTGGCCAGGATCTGCGCCTGTCGCCGCAGTGACGAGGTACCGACCACCGCGCCAGCGGGCAGGTCACCCAGACTGGCGGCCTTGGGCGAAATGAACACATCGCGCACGT
Organism: Magnetospira sp. QH-2; assembly: GCF_000968135.1. Taxonomy (NCBI): domain Bacteria; kingdom Pseudomonadati; phylum Pseudomonadota; class Alphaproteobacteria; order Rhodospirillales; family Thalassospiraceae; genus Magnetospira; species Magnetospira sp. QH-2. The sequence continues at coordinate 3,639,163 of NZ_FO538765.1, forward strand.
CTTCCCGGGGCAGCACCGCCGACAGAATCAGGCCATCGGGTAGCCAGGTGGGTACATCCTTCATGGAATGAACGGCGATATCCACCCGGTTGTCCAGCTGGGCTTCGTCGATCTCCTTGGTGAACAGCCCTTTGCCACCCACCTCGGACAACGGTTTGTCGAGCACCATATCGCCGGTGGTTTGAATGATGACGATTTCGATGGCCCCCTCGGGAACCAGATCATCGTGGGCGGCCTTTAACAGGTCGCGGACCTCGTGGGCCTGAGCCAAGGCCAGGGGACTGCCACGGGTGCCAATGCGGAGAAGCGGAGTATCAGACATGGATTGGATCTTCACCTTGCTGGAGGGTAGAGTGCCCGAATGAAAAACGCGTGGCGGAAACCGCCTGATGGGCTTGTAACATGATTGTGCTTGGAATCGAAACCAGTTGCGACGAGACCGCCGCGGCCCTTGTGGACAGCGATCGGACCATATTGGGCCAGCGCCTGCTGTCGCAATTGGATCAACATGCGCCATTTGGCGGGGTGGTGCCGGAAATTGCCGCCCGCGTCCATCTTGAGCACATCGACAGGCTGATTTCGCAGGTATTGGACGATTGTAAACTAAACATTTCAGAACTTGACGGGGTCGCCGCGACCGCGGGACCGGGCCTGATCGGCGGCGTGCTGGTCGGCGCAATGACCGCGAAATCAATGGCTTTAGTCCATGACCGGCCTTTTGTTGCGGTGAATCATCTCGAAGCCCACGCGCTTACCGCCCGCCTGTCCAATAATGTGGTCTTTCCCTACCTCTTGTTACTGGTTTCGGGCGGACATTGCCAACTTTTGTCGGTAGAAGGGGTTGGAACCTACCACCGCCTGGGCACGACCATCGATGATGCTCTCGGCGAAGCCTTCGACAAGGTGGGAAAAATGCTCGGTCTGGGCTATCCCGGTGGCCCGGCGGTGGAGCGCGCTGCTCAAAAAGGCGACCCGACCCGATTCCCCCTGCCCCGTCCCCTGAAAGGAAAACCAGGGTGCGATTTTTCCTTTTCCGGCTTGAAGACGGCGGTGCGGCAGACGGTCGACCGTTTGCCACCGGGAAAACTGGACAACCAAGACGTGGCCGACCTCTGCGCTTCGTTCCAGGCCGCCGCCGGGGACGTTTTGGTTGATCGCTGTCGGCACGCCTTGAGCCTGTTTCGGGATCAGACCGGATCAGACGGCCCTTTGGTGGTCGCCGGAGGCGTCGCCGCCAACAAATACATACGGCAACATCTTGAAATACTGGAAATTCCGGTGATCGCGCCTCCCTTGGCTCTGTGCACCGACAATGCCGCCATGGTGGCCTGGGCCGGACTGGAACGACTGCGCCTTGGCCAATCTGACGGACTGGACTTCCGCCCCCGCCCTCGCTGGCCGCTGGACCCCGATGCCCCCGTCGCCGTCGGTGCGGGCGTCAAGGCTTAGCATCCACCATGGCAACCCGCGGGGCGATGTCCTATATAAGGACCACGAATCAGGAGGATACATGAAACGTCTTGGCGTGGTGGGGGCCGGAGCCTGGGGAACCGCCCTGGCCCATACGGCTTGCAGGAGCGGACTTGAGGTCTGTCTTTGGGCGCACGAGCCCGAAACGGCCGCCGCCATTAACGAAGCCCATGAAAACAAACCATTTTTACCCGGCCTTCCACTTGATCCTGCGCTCCAGGCCACCACGGATCTGGCCCGGGTTTGCGATGCCGACGCGGTATTGCTGACCACGCCCGCCCAAGTTTTGCGGACGGTTTGTCAAAATTTGGCGCCCCATTGGACAGCCGGGGTGCCTGCCGTGATCTGTTCCAAGGGAATCGAGACCGCCACCGGCGCCTTGATGACCCAGGTGGTGACCGAATCGCTGCTTCATGCGCCCATAGCCGTGCTGTCCGGCCCCTCCTTTGCCGGAGAAGTGGCCCGAGGCCTGCCCACCGCCGTGACCCTGGCCTGTGCCGACGAGGCCCTGGGACAAACCATCGCCGAGGCCCTGGGCAACCCGGCCTTTCGCACCTATTGGAGCACCGACGTGATTGGCGCCCAGCTGGGCGGCTCGGTTAAGAACGTATTGGCCATCGCCTGCGGCATCGTCGAGGGGCGGGGCATGGGCGACAATGCCCGCGCGGCCTTGGTGACTCGGGGCCTGGCGGAAATGAGTCGCCTGGCCGTTGCCCTGGGCGCCCGGCCCGAAACCCTGATGGGGCTATCGGGGCTGGGCGACCTGGTCCTGACCGCCAATGCCATGCAATCCCGTAACTTTTCTTTCGGCGTTCAGTTGGGCCAAGGACAAACGGTACAACAGATCCTGGACAGCCGCACCGCCGTGACCGAGGGTGTCCATACCGCCGCCGCCGTGGCTGCCCTGGCCGAGCAACTAGCCATCGACCTGCCCATCTGTCAGGCCGCCGATGCGGTTCTCAATCGTGGCGCCGACCTGAACGCCACCATCACCGCGCTGCTGTCGCGACCGCTGACCAAGGAGTAGACCCCATGCTGTTTACCATTTTATGCAAGGACAAACCGGACTCGCTGGACCTGCGTCTGGCCAACCGCGAGGCTCACCTGGCCTATGCCGCTGATTGGAATTCAAAGATGGCCATCGGCGGCCCTCTTCTGGCCGACGACGGCACGACCATGATTGGCTCCATGTTGGTCTTGGACGTGGAAGACAAAGCGGAAGCGCAAAAATTTGTCGATGGCGACCCCTATGGCCAGGCCGGACTGTTTTCCAGCGTCGAGATCCATGGTTACAAGAAGGTGTTCCCGCGATGAACTATTGGCTGATAAAATCCGAACCCGGCGCCTGGTCCTGGGCGGATCATGTCGAAGCCGGAACGGCAGAATGGGACGGTGTCCGTAACCACCAAGCCTGCAACAACATGAAGGCTATGCGACTGGGAGATAAGGTATTTTTCTATCATTCCGTAAACGAAAAGAAAATCGTCGGGGTGGTGGAAGTGGCCAAGGAGTACTACCCCGATCCCACCGATGCCTCGGGCAAGTTCGGCATGTGCGACTTCAAGGCCTTGTATGCCTTCGCCACCCCGGTGACCCTGGCGGACATCAAGGCCGATGGCCGGTTCGATGATCTGGCGCTGATCAAGCAGTCCAGACTGTCGGTGATGCCCATTGATGCGGATTCCTGGCAGGCGCTCTGCGAGATGGGGGGTGTGGAGGCGTGAGCGACACGGCTCTTTGCGCCCTCGCCGACCTGGAATCCCCCGGCAGTCTGGCCGCCATCGCCACGGTGGAGGGCGCCCGCACGGCGATCATGATCATCCGCAAAGACGACAAGGTCTATGGCTACGTCAATAGCTGCCCCCATATCGGCGCGCCCCTGGACCTTCAGGAAGGCCAATTTCTCAGCCTGGATAAAACCCGCATCCTGTGTAGTACTCATGGCGCTCATTTCCGTATCGGAGACGGGGTCTGCCTTACCGGCCCTTGCGAGGGCAAGGGTTTGACCCCCGTTTCCTTGACCGTTCAAGACGGGGAGGTTTTTGTCTCTTCCTCGTCTTAATATGGTGTGCGCCGCACCGCTTTATAAATTACATGAAAACTAACGGGTTTTTGGTTTGTGTGTGATTCATTCCCGAATCACACAATCGGGTCTTGTGCTGCACTGCACATGTTTGCCATAATCCGCCGCCACGGAACGGGTCCGCCAAAAAAGGCCCGCCCGAATGAGTTTTTGCAACCCGAATATCGTCCTGGGAGGACCCTATGACCGACGCTTCCGTTTTCCCCGTCCCCGAAGAGATTGCCAAGAACGCTTGGGCCGATAACGACAAATACCTGGAAATGTACAAGCAGTCCGTTGAGGATCCGGAAGGGTTCTGGGGCGAGCAAGGCAAGCGGATTGATTGGTTCAAACCCTATACCCAGGTCAAGGACGTCTCCTTCGACCCGCATGATGTGCATATCAAATGGTTCGCCGACGGTGAGACCAATGTCTCGTATAACTGCATCGACCGGCATCTGGCGACCCGGGGCGATCAGGTGGCGATCATCTGGGAAGGCGACGACCCCAAGGAAGACCTCAAGATCACCTACAACGAACTCTCCGAGAAGGTCAACAAGCTGGCCAATGCCATGCGCGACATGGGCGTCGCCAAGGGAGATCGGGTGGTTCTCTACCTACCGATGATCCCCGAAGCGGCCTATGCCATGCTCGCCTGTACCCGCATCGGCGCTGTTCATTCCATCGTCTTTGGCGGTTTCTCTCCTGATGCCTTGGCCGATCGTATCATCAATTCCGGTGCCAAGCTGGTGATCACCTCCGATGAGGGCCTGCGCGGAGGCCGCCCGGTCCCCCTTAAGGCCAATGCCGACAAGGCCGCTGATCGGGCCGATTGCCTGGAGAAGATGATCGTCGTCAAGCGTACCGGTGGTGCCATTGACATGAAGGATGGCCGCGATTTCTGGTACGACGATGTGACCGGCAGCGCGTCCGCCACCTGTGAACCGGCCCGCATGAACGCCGAGGACCCGCTGTTCGTTTTGTATACTTCGGGCTCCACCGGCCAGCCCAAGGGCGTGTTGCACACCACCGGCGGCTATCTGGTCTATGCCTCCATGACCCATCAGTACGTTTTCGACTACCATGACGGCGACATCTATTGGTGTACCGCCGACGTGGGTTGGGTCACCGGCCACAGCTACATCGTCTATGGCCCGTTGGCCAATGGCGCCACCACCTTGATGTTCGAGGGCGTGCCCTCCTATCCCGACGCCTCGCGCTTCTGGCAGGTGGTCGATAAGCATCAGGTCAACATATTTTATACCGCCCCCACCGCCATCCGCGCCCTGATGCGCGAGGGCGAGGAGCCGGTAAAGAGCACATCACGCAAGAGCCTGCGTATCTTGGGCTCGGTGGGTGAACCCATCAATCCGGAAGCCTGGATGTGGTATCATAAAGTGGTCGGCGACGAGCGTTGCCCCATCGTCGATACCTGGTGGCAAACCGAAACCGGCGGCATTTTGATCACCCCGCTGCCCGGCGCCACAGCGCTGAAACCCGGCTCGGCCACCCGGCCGTTCTTCGGCGTGTATCCGACCATCGTCGATGCCGAAGGCAACGAACTCACCGGCGCCACCGAGGGCAACCTGTGCATGGCCGATGCCTGGCCGGGCATGATGCGTACCGTCTATGGCGACCACGAGCGCTTTGTGCAGACCTACTTCTCCACCTACAAGGGCTATTACTTCACCGGTGACGGCTGCCGTCGCGATGAAGATGGTTTCTATTGGATCACCGGTCGCGTTGACGACGTGATCAACGTATCCGGACACCGTATGGGCACCGCCGAGGTCGAATCGGCGCTGGTTGCCCATGCCAAAGTGGCCGAGGCCGCCGTGGTCGGCGCGCCGCACGACATCAAGGGTCAGGGCATCTACGTCTATGTCACCTTGAATGCCGGGGTCGAGTCCTCCGATGAGCTGAAGACCGAGTTGGTTAAGTGGGTGCGCAAGGAGATTGGCCCCATTGCCAGCCCCGACTGGATCCAGTGGTCCCCGGGCCTGCCCAAGACCCGTTCGGGCAAGATCATGCGCCGCATCCTGCGCAAGATCGCCGAGGACAGCTTCGAGAACCTGGGTGATACCTCGACCCTCGCCGACCCCACCGTGGTCGATGACCTGATCGAGAATCGACAGAACAAGCAGAGCTGATCGTTCACTGACAGCTTAGCCGAACAAGCGGCGGGGTCTTCGGACTCCGCCGTTTTCATATGGGCTTCATTTGAGCGAGACCTCAATTTGGTTGCAGTTCAGGTGCCTCCCGATGAAGGCTCTTGGATTCAAAGCCAAAAAGGACCACCTTGTTAGGGACGTACCCACAACGGACTCGTCGTCTGCATGTTCGAAAAGACCCATCAGAAAGAGCGGCAATCCACCAAGGAATCAGGCCGGGGCGAGGGGCTGCGCTGCAAGGTGTGCTGGCATGTCACCTTGCGGGTGTTCCTGGCCATCGTGGCCGTGGAACTGATGGTGCTGATTCCGTCCTACCTGAAATTCGAGCATGACTGGCTCGATGAATTGGCGGACAAGGGCCGCACGGTGGGTATGACCTTGTTGTCCACGCCCATGCAATCCATGCCCGAGGAAATCCTCGATCAGCTTGAGGTGGCCGGCATGGGCACGGTGATCCGCGGCGCCCGGCTGCTGGACAAAGAGGGCAACAGCCTAGGCAGTGTCGGCGAGAAACCGAAGCTGCTGACCGGACCCGATAATCAGGACCCGATCCTCAACGACGATCGCGACCGCCTCGAAGTGCTGGTCACCGCGAGCCAGGCCAACGGCGGACGATCCTTGATCCTGTGCCTGGATAGCAGCGGCCTCGACGCGGCCCTGGAAGCCTACGTCCTACGCATCGCCGGTCTGGTTTTGGTCATCGCCCTGTTCGTCACCATCGTCACCATGCTGGTGATCAGCCGGGCCATTCTGATGCCCCTGCTGACCCTGCGCCATCGGCTTCAGGCGGTGGGTGACGATCCGGAAAAGGCCGACCAGTATCAGGCGCCCGAGGCGCGCGAGGACGAGATCGGCGACCTGCAACGGGCCTTTAACGGCATGATCACTCGCATCGCCGCCGACATCGGCATCATCCGCGCCACCGAGACCCAGTTGCGCGAGGCCCATGACCGGTTGGAAGAAAAAGTCGTCGAACGGACCCGTGAACTGTCTCACGAGGTGGCCCAACGCCGTCATGCCATGGAGCTTCTCGAAGCCAGCCAGGAACAACTGACCCACAAGGCCAATTTCGACGACTTGACCGGCCTACCCAACCGCCTGCTGGCCATGGACCGGTTGGAACAAGCCCTTGGCGTGGCCCGGCGCTATGAGCAAAAAGTGGCCTTGATGCTGCTCGATATGGACAATTTCAAGACCGTCAATGACACCTTGGGCCATAACTATGGGGATCAGTTGTTGATCGAGATTTCCAAACGGTTCGGTGATTGTCTGCGCGACAGCGATACCGTGGCCCGTATCGGCGTCGAGCCGGACGCGCAAGGCGATGGAACCGGTCCCGACACGGTGGCCCGCATCGGTGGGGATGAATTCATGGTCATCCTGCCCCATATGGACCATGTCACCGACACGGATATCGTTGCCCGCAAAATCCTCGAAGCCTGCGCCGCCCCCTTCGACATCAACGGCCACGAGATCTTCATCACCACCAGCATTGGCATCACCATCTTTCCCCAGGATGGCCAAAGCGCCGTGGCGCTGCTGGCCAATGCCGACAATGCCATGTACGAGGCCAAGCGCATCGGACGCAACGGGCGCTGTTTCTTCAAGGGTGAGATGAACGCCCGGGTCCGAGAACGTCACATGATCGAGTCCCAATTGCGCTATGCCATGGAGAAAGAGGAACTGAGCCTTGCCTTCCAGCCGTTGATCGACATCCCCACCGGCGAGACCATCGCCTTCGAGGCCTTGCTGCGCTGGCGCAATCCGGACCTGGGGCAGGTGGGACCCGACCGCTTCATTCCGGTGGCCGAGGGCACCGGGTTGATTATTCCCATCGGCGACTGGGTGCTGCACGAAGCCTGCATGGCGGCGGCGCGCTTGGCCAAGGGCCTGGGGCGACCCATCCGCGCGGCGGTCAATGTCTCGGTACGACAGTTCCGCGGCGGCGCCATCATGAAGTCGGTGGAGCGGGCCCTGGCCGACAGCGGATTGGCGCCGGAACATCTTGATCTGGAGATTACCGAAAGCCTGTTGATCGAGGACAGCGATGAAATCGCCCGCCTGCTCAGGCGGTTACGCAACAAGGGCATCCGCATATCCATCGACGATTTCGGGACCGGTTACTCATCGCTGGGGTATCTGAAACGCTTCCCGGTGGATATCTTGAAGATGGACAAGTCGTTCATGAGCGGCATCACCAAGAACGACGAAGACCGGGCCCTGGCCCGGGCGGTGTTGTCCATGGCCCATAGCCTGGGCCTTGAAGTGGTGGCCGAGGGCATTGAGGATGCCGACCAATTGGCCTTTCTGAGCGCCAATGATTGTGATATCGGACAAGGCTACTATTTCAATTGCCCCGTTCCGGAACAGGAGCTTCTGAACTTCGCCCGCCAGAATTAACAGGCCGCAAGCAAGCCTTACCCAGTCTTCGAGGAAACACATGCTTCGACAAGCTCAGCATGAGGTGTCCATATGAACCGCATCGCAAGCCTCGCCCTGCGCCCGTCGAAGGGCGAAGCGGGTCGAATAATGCACGGACTTCCAGCGATCGGCACCGGGATACCCCGACCATGATGGAACCGGTCTGGCTGACCCTGAAACTGGCGGCGCTGACCACCTTGATCCTCTTGATCGTTGGGGCGCCCATCGCCTGGTGGCTCAGCCGCTCCCAGGCCTGGTACAAGGAAATCATCGCCAGCATCGTTGCCCTGCCTTTGGTGCTGCCGCCAACGGTGCTGGGATTCTACCTGCTGCTGCTGATGGGGCCGGACGGTTGGTTGGGTCAACTGTTGGACTCCCTGGGCGGCTGGCGGCTGCCCTTTACCTTCGCCGGGCTGGTGGTGGCCTCGGTGATCTATAGCCTGCCGTTTGTGGTGCAGCCGATCCGCAATGCCTTTGATTCCATCGGCGATGGGGTGCTGGAGGCCGCCGCCACCCTGCGTGCCCGGCCTCTGGATGTGTTCTTTTCCGTCGCCCTGCCCCTGGCCCGGCCCGGTTTCCTCACCGGCGCGGTGCTCGGTTTCGCCCATACGGTGGGCGAGTTCGGCGTGGTGCTGATGATCGGTGGCGCCATCCCCGGCGAGACCAAGGTGCTGTCGGTGGCCATCTATGACCATGTGGAAGCCCTGGAATGGGGCGAGGCTCACCTGCTGTCGGCGGGACTGGTGGCCTTTTCCTTCGCCGTTATCTTGTTCATGACCCTGACCGAGAAACGCTTGCGGCGCGGCCAAAGGGGCAAGGCATGAGTGGCGTCGAGGCCCATCTGAAAGGCCATATCGGCGGGTTCCATATGGATATCGCCTTCACCGCCCCCAAGCGCGGCGTCACCGCCCTGTTCGGCCCGTCGGGCTGTGGCAAGACCACGGCACTGCGCTGCATCGCCGGACTGACCCGCCTGTCCCATAGTCGTTTGAGTGTGTTTGGAGAACCCTGGCAGCAAGGGGCCACCTTCCTCGCCCCGCATCGGCGACCGGTGGGCTACGTGTTCCAACAGGCCAATCTGTTTCCCCACCTCTCGGTGCGCGGCAATCTTCTTTATGGCCAGAAACGCGCGCGGGGAACTCAGGATACCAGCCTGGAAAACGTGGTTTCCATGCTCGGTCTGGAGACTATGTTGGCGCGCGATCCGGCCAACCTGTCCGGCGGGGAACGGCAACGGGTGGCCATCGGACGGGCCCTGCTGTCGCAACCACGCCTGTTGCTGATGGATGAGCCCTTATCGGCGCTGGACCGGCAAAGCAAAAACGACATTCTGCCCTACCTGGAGACCCTGCACGACCGTCTGGCCATCCCGGTCCTCTATGTCAGTCACGATCTGGCGGAGGTAGAACGACTGGCCGACCATGTAGTGATGATGGAGCGCGGAACGGTGTGCCAGGAAGGCCCGGTGGCCGAGGTCATGACCGATCTGGACCTGCCGCAGATGCGCACCGCCGAGGCCGCCGCCGTGCTGACCGCCCATGTGGCCGGGCACGAACCGGAATATGGCCTGTGCCGCATGGATGTGGACGGCCAGAATGTGTACCTGCCCGGCCTGGTGGGGCCCATGGGCAGCTCCCGCCGTTTGCGGGTGATGGCCATCCATGTGAGCCTGTCGCTGCAGGCCTACCAGGACAGCTCCATCCTCAATGTCTGGCGGGCCAAGGTCCTGCGCGCCGAACCGGCGGGACCGGCGGGCATGATGGTGCTGATGCGTCTGGGCGAGGATGGTTCGGGGCAGCCGGTGCTGTCCCGCATCACCCGCAAATCCTGGGATCGGCTGAACCTGAAGCCGGGGCAAACGGTCTGGGCCAACGCCAAGACCGTGGCGCTCGCGGATGGGTGATTATCCCATGGTCACCTGAATGGGCGGCGCGGACCGTTCCCGGTCTTGCATCCGCCGCGCCATGCGTTGCAGGCGCGTTCCCACGGCCCGATTGACCGAGGTCAGGGGATAGTCTCCATCGTCATCCGGTTGCCCGGCCGGAATACCGGTCAGCCGTTCGATGCCCTCGTCGATGGTCTCCACCGGATAGATATGGAACCGTCCTTCACGCGCCGCCGCGACCACGTCATGACGCAGCATCAGATGCTTGACGTTGGCCGCCGGGATCAGCACCCCCTGCTCGCCGGTCAGCCCCTTGGCCTTGCAGACGTCGAAGAACCCCTCGATCTTCTCGTTGACCCCGCCGATGGCCTGCACCCGACCGAAGGAGTCCACCGAACCGGTGACCGCCAACCCCTGTTTGATAGGGATCTCGGCAATGGCCGACAGCAGCACATAAAGCTCGGTGGAGGAGGCGGAATCCCCTTCGATGCCGCCATAGGACTGTTCGAATACCAAGGTGGCGGCCAGGGACAAAGGCCGGTCGGCGCCATAGCGGTGATTGAGGAACGAGGCCAAGATCAGCACCCCCTTGGAATGCAACGGTCCGCCCAGGGCCACCTCGCGCTCAATGTCGATCACCTCGCCGCGTCCCGGACGCACCCGGGCGGAAATGCGCGAAGGCTTGCCAAAGGCGAAATCGTTCATTTGCAGCACCGCCAGACCGTTGACCTGACCGACCCGCGCGCCTTCGGTTTCCACCAGCAAGGTACCCCGGGCGATCTCTTCTTGAATGCGGTCGCGGATACGGTCGGAGCGGAACTCACGGGCGTCGATGGCCTGTTGGATCTGCTCGGCGCCGATCAGTTCCCGGTCCCCGGAACGAGCCCAGTAGGCGGCCTCGCGCACCAGATCGACGATGCTGCTCATATGAGCCGAAAGCCGCTCTGAATCCCCGGCCAGCCGGGCGCATTGCTCGATCACCCGGGCCACGGCGGCGGCGTCCAGATGGGGCAGCTTTTCTTTGTTGCAGACTCCGGCGATCAGGCGGGCGTAGTGGCGGATATACTCCTCGGTGCGCGGCATGCGGTCGTCGAAATCCGCCGCCACCTTGAACAGCTCGGCAAATTCCGGATCATGGGCACTGAGCAGATAATGCAGCATGGGATCGCCCACCAGTACCACCTTGACGTCCAGGGGGATGGGCTCCGGTTCCAAGGTTACCGTCCCGGCGAATCCCCAAGCCTCGGCGGCACTTTCGATGCGGATACGATCGCCGCGCAGAGCCCGTTTCAGGGCCTCCCAGGCCAAGGGCTGCATGAGCAAACGACGGGCATCGAGAATCAGGAATCCGCCGTTGGCCCGGTGTAGGGCGCCCGGCTTGATAAGATTGAAATCGGTCATCAAGGTGCCCTGCTGGGCCACCTGTTCCACCCGGCCCAACAGATTACCGAGGGTCGGATGTTCCTCCTCGACCACCGGCGCGCCGCGCCGGGGACCGCCGTTGTCCACCAACAGATTGACCTTGAACCGGCGCAACGAAGCGCCACGCCCGGCGGCTTCCTCCGGTGATCCGTCGGGCAAGGGCAGGAAGTCGCGCGGATCTTCCACCACCTGGTCGCGCACCGTTTCCAAATGAGTCAGAACCTGCGCCCGGTCGGCCCATTTCTCGCGCAGGGCATCGATCAGGTGGCCCACCGCCAGTTGGGTGGTCTCCTTGGTCAGGGCGCGCAGCTTCTCGCGTTTCTCCTTCTCCCAGCGTGGCATCTCGGCCATCATCTCTTCGAGCCGGGATTGGAAATCCGCCATCCGCCGGCGGTAGTGATCCTGATCCTCCTCCGGCAAGGCTTTGAAGTCATCACTGCTTAGCACCTCGCCATCCTTAAGCGGCGCCAATGCCAGCCCCATGGGGGTGCGCAGCAGAGCCACATCCCGTTCGGCTGCCTGATCTTGAAAACCGGAGAAGCGGTCTTCTTGGTGTTTTTTGTATTCGTCCTCAATGGCCTGTTGGTGATTCTGGAAGGTTTCGCCCTCGAAGGCAGCCGGCAAGGCCGAGCGCAGATCCTCGATCAGGCCGTCCATGTCACGCACCAAAGGCTGCCCTTGGCTCGCCGGAAGGCTGATGGCCCGAGGCTTGTGCGGATCGTCGAAATTATGCACGTAGCACCAATCACCGGGCACCGGGCGGCTGTCGGCGGTCTGTTCCAGAAAACGCCTGACCAGACTCTGCTTGCCGGTTCCCTGCGGGCCCAGGGCGAACAGGTTGTATCCATGATGATCCATATCCATGGCGAAACGCACCGCGGCCACGGCCCGGTCCTGTCCGATGAAATCCTCCAACGGGTCCAGTTGCCCGGTTTCGGTGAATGGGAAGGACTCGGGATCGCAAAGGGTATACAGCCGACTGGCATCCAAGGGAGCAGGGGCAATGGGTTTCAGTTTGGTCATGGCAGGGCCTCGATCCGTTCCATGTCGTCATCGCTGAATCCGAAATGGTGGCCGATCTCGTGGATCAGCACATGCCGCACCAGGTGGGCCAGGTCCTCCCCGGATTCGCACCAGCAGTCCAACAAGGGGCGGCGGTAGAGAAAGATCATGTCGATTCCGTGGGGCAGATCCGAGACACTCTTCTGATCCAGAGAGACACCGTGATAGAGCCCCAAAAGGTCGAATGGGCTTTCCAACCCCATCTCTTTCTCCACCTCCGGATGAGGAAAATCCTCCACTCGGATCACCACGTCGGTCACTCGGCTGGCCAGCAGCTCTGGGATCGTGCCCATGGCTGCGCGGGCCAAGTCTTCGATCTGATCCAAGGTGGGTGCGATGACAGCTTTCATCCTTTCATTTTACTCCCATATGTTTGGAATCGCATCCAAACTCGTGAGGAATCCATGAGTCACAAATTGACCGGCAGCGCCCGCGAAACGGCCCTGGCCGGGCTGCCCGGCTGGACGGACGTGCCGGGCCGCAATGCCATGACCAAGAGTTTCAAGTTCGCCGACTTCAATGCCGCCTTCGGGTTCATGACCCGTGTGGCCTTGGCGGCGGAAAAGGCCAATCATCACCCGGAATGGTTCAATGTCTATAACCGGGTGGAGGTCATACTGAGCACCCATGACTCAGGCGGCGTCACCGACAAGGACATCGCCTTGGCGCAATTCATGGAGTCTGTTTCAGGCGGGTGATCATGCGGCCGATGAGGGCGTAATCCACCTTGCCAGTAGCCTTTATCCGCTCGCGGGATTGAAAGGCGCGCACGGCGGCGGCCAGGTCGCCATGGACCGGATGGCCGAGTTTGGCCAGCAGCAGCTTCGCCGTTTCCTCGGCCTGGGGCCTGCCCGGCGGCGAGCCATGGGCGGCGCGGCTTCGCACCGAATTGGCGAAGGTCTTGCCCGGCACCGCCAGGCCCACCGATTCCCCCTTTTTAGGCTTGAGCGTGGCCACATGGATGGCCGCCACCCGGAACCGTTGGCCATCGAACAAAAACACCGGCGAACCGGAATCCCCATGTACCGCGTCGCATTGGTGGTGCAAGATCGGTCGCCCAAAGGAAAACCCGACCATGCGGCAGGCCAGATGCACCGACAGTACATGGGCCTTGTCCTGGGAATAGCCCGCCTGGATAAACACCGCCTTGTTCTTGCGCAATTCCTCGAAGCGGGCTCGGTCCAAGGATTCCACGCCCAAGAACCCCGCCTCATTGGACAGGTCCTTGGCCAAGGTAACCAACGCCCAATCTCGACCGGTTTTGCGCCAGGTGTTTTTATCCTTGTAGTTATAGCCCTTGGGCACATTGATGCCGGTCACTTTGGCATGGGCGATGTAGTCACCGCGCGAGTACCCGGCCAGGAAATGCAGGGACTGTGTCGGCAGATAGCTCAGAGTCCGTTGGTTCCACAGACAATGGGCGGCGGTGAGCACGGTTTTGGGTCCCACCAAGACCCCGGTACAGAAACCACCCGTGCGCTTGTTAAGCCGCCCGATGGCGCTCCAGGGGTATTCGCCGCCAGGCGGATAGACCCGGTCATCGGCGCCCTTGATGCCAGGCAACAAAGGATTTCCGGCCAGCACCACCGATGGGGCGAAAAGGGTCACAACAAGGATCAACACGCGGAACATCATGCCTTGTCTATAGCCTACTCTCAGACCGCCACCAAGCCACGTCATGGGGGAGCCACCGAGAATCCGTTCAACTGAAGAGACGCCCATGAATCCAGCGATGTCATTATATTATTAGAATAATATAATATTAGAGGTTGCTTTAAGACTTTGATGGCGCTTGAATCTTTTACATCATATCAACTTGCATTCCTTAGAGTATTCGGTCAAAATCGATGAATAAAAATCAGAAAAACTTCGCTATTCATTAGACCTGGGGAGGATTTCGGGATGAGCACTCTGTTTGACCTGAAGCGCGGAAGCCAAGACATACTGGAAATGATGGACATCTTGCAGGTGCTGATCCGCGCCGATCATGTGCGCCACACTGCGACCGTCCAAAACATGTTCATCCAGATGGGCGACATGGTGAACCAACATTTTTCCATGGAGGAAAGCCGGTTGTTCCGTGGCCTGCTGATCCATGAAGATACTCATGTGCAAGCCACCGCCCGGCGGTTCCTGGACGGCAAACGCGAGTTGAAGAAGTTCTTCAAGAGCTATCTGCATCGCTGGTGCGAGAAAGGCATGACCGAGGACGACTGCGAGGACTTCATCATGGAGACCGACCGGCTGTTCGCCATGCTGCGGCGCTGGGTTGCCGATGTGGAAAGCCGTATCTATCCGTTGGTGGATGAAGCCGCCTGATCGGCTTTTTCCTTCCCGGACCTGACACGGGCGTCCTTCGGGACGCCCGATTTCGTTGCGGTTCGATCCGAAATCCGCTAAAAACCGTTTCCTTCGACCCCACCGGAAACCAGGATGATCCCATGGACAAGTTCACCAAGCTGACCGGCGTCGCGGCGCCCATGCCCCTGATCAACATCGATACGGACATGATCATCCCGAAGCTGTTCTTGAAAACCATCAAGCGCACCGGCCTGGGGATTAATCTGTTCAACGAAATGCGCTATGACGATGACGGTAACGAAATCGCCGATTTCGTGCTCAATCAACCGGCCTATCGCGATGCCCAGATCCTGGTGGCCGGCGAGAATTTCGGCTGTGGTTCGTCCCGCGAACATGCCCCCTGGGCGCTGCTGGATTTCGGTATCCGGGTGATTATCGCCCCGTCCTTTGCCGACATCTTTTTCAACAACTGTTTCAAGAACGGTATCCTGCCCATCCAACTGCCCAAGGAAGACGTGGACAAGCTGATGGACGACGCCGAACGGGGCGCCAACGCCACCGTCACCGTGGACCTCGAAGCTCAGGTCATCACCGGCCCCGATGGCGGCTCGGTTTCGTTCGAGGTGGATCCGTTCCGCAAGCACTGCCTGCTCGAAGGCCTCGACGACATCGGCCTGACCCTGCAAAAGGCCGACAAGATCACCGGCTTCGAACAGGGACGTCAGGCCGCCCAGCCCTGGCTGTAAGATTCCTCTGATCGGCCCCCTTTTATTCGCCACCGAGGAAAAACAACGAATGTCCCGCCAGACCGACGAAGTGGCCCGCCGACGGACCTTCGCCATCATCTCTCACCCGGATGCAGGCAAAACCACCTTGACCGAAAAACTGTTGCTGTTCGGGGGCGCTATTCAGGCCGCCGGGGCGGTCAAGGCGCGTGGTGAACAGCGCCGGGCGCGCTCGGACTGGATGAAGGTGGAGCGCGAGCGGGGCATCTCGGTGACCTCGGCGGTGATGACCTATGATTACGCGGGCAAGACCTTCAACCTGCTCGACACCCCGGGCCACGAGGATTTTTCCGAGGATACCTATCGCACCCTGACGGCGGTTGATTCCGCCGTCATGGTCATTGATGGCGCCAAGGGCATTGAGAGTCAGACCCGCAAGCTGTTCGAAGTCTGTCGATTGAGGGATATGCCCATCACCACCTTTGTCAACAAGATGGACCGGGAGAGCCGCGACCCTTTCGAGATCATCGACGAGATCGAGCAGAATCTGGCCATCGACGTGACCCCGGCCAGTTGGCCCATCGGCATGGGGCGGCATTTCCTCGGCGTCTATGACCTGATCCATGACCAACTGATCCTGATGGAACGCACCAGCCGCGACGGCATGCCCTTGGAAGGCGAACCCTGCGACGGCCTGGACGATCCCAAGCTGGACGAGATGTTGCCCGAAGATGCCGTGATCACCTTGCGTGAGCAAGTGGAAATGGCCCGTGGCCTGTGTCCGCCGTTCGACCGCGAGGCCTATTTGGAAGGCACGCTGACGCCGATCTATTTCGGCAGCGCCATCAATACCTTCGGGGTGCGCGAACTGCTTGACGGCCTGGTGGTCGCCGCGCCGCCACCGCGCCCGGCACCGGCCGCTGCCCGGCCCGTCGCGCCGGAAGAGACCAAGGTCAGCGCCTTCGTGTTCAAGATCCAGGCCAATATGGATCCCAAACACCGCGACCGCATCGCCTTCGTACGTCTCTGCTCCGGCCACTTCAAACGCGGCATGAAGCTCAAGCATTCCCGCTCGGGCAAGATGCTCAACGTGCATAACGCATTGTTGTTCCTGGCCCAGGATCGGGAGGTGGCGGAAGAGGCCTGGCCCGGCGATATCGTCGGCATTCCCAACTATGGCAATCTGCGCATCGGCGATGCCCTGACCGAGGGCGAGGACATTCGCTTCACCGGCATCCCCAGCTTTGCGCCGGAACTGCTGCAGACCGTGCGGCCCAAGGATCCCTTGAAAGCCAAGCATCTGGGCAAGGCCTTGCAGCAACTGGCCGAAGAGGGCGCCGCCAGCGTGGTCAAGCCGATGATCGGCGCCGACTGGATTGTCGGCGTGGTGGGGGCATTGCAGTTCGAGGTGCTTGCCGACCGCATCCGCACCGAATACGACCTGGATGTGCTGTTCGAAAGCACCACTCTTTATACCGCGCGCTGGGTCTCCGCGCCGACCGACGCCGAACTGAAGGGCTTCGTCGATAGCAATCGGAGCAGCCTGGGCGAGGACCACGACGGCGATCCGGTGTTCCTGGCCCGCAATGCCTGGCACCTGAACAAGGCCGAAGAGGATTATCCAGGCATCGGCTTCGCCAAGACCAAGGAACATGTGGAAGGGGGCCGGGACTCATGAGCGGCAACTACGAACTGCACGAAAAACTGGCCACCGACACCATTGAATTGGGCCAGATGATGCTCTCCGACGTGCGGGTGATGAATGACCGGCGTTTTCCCTGGCTGGTGCTGATCCCCCGGCGTGGCGGCCTGACCGGCCTGCATCAAATGGAGCGGACCGATCACCTGTTGCTGATGCAGGAGATCACCAAGCTGTCAAAGCTGATGGAAACAACTTTCGCGACCGACCGCATCAACGTCGGCGCCCTGGGCAATATTGTCCCACAACTGCATATCCATATCGTCGCCCGCACCGAGGGCGACCCCGCCTGGCCCGGCCCGGTCTGGGGCGCCGGGACACCGGCCCCCTATGGGGAAGAGGAGCCGCAATTAAAGAAGATCCGTGACGCCTTCGAAGGTCTCTAGATTCACGGCCTTCAGAGATGATTCGAAGAGACGACGACCCCCGGAAATGCTAAGGTCCTGGCGCGTAAAAACAGCGAACAGCGGAGCGCCAATGGGCCAGGGCTCCCATCCTTTGATGGAACGAACCGGTAAAGGGACTCCCCTTGCGGCTGTGGTCGCTTTATGGCTGATGGCTCTGGTTGGCAGCCCCTCCTTGGCTGCCGATCCGCCGCTGGAAGACGTCGCCATCCAGTTTCACTGGCTTAATCAGTTCGAATTCGCCGGATTCTATATGGCGAAGGAGAAGGGCTTCTATGAACAGGCCGGACTCAACGTCACCATTCTGCCCTACGAAAAGGGTCAGACCGATGTGGTGGAGACCGTCACCTCGAACCAAGCCCAATACGGTGTCGGCTATTCCTCGCTGATCTACGATTATCACCAGGATCGACCCGTCGTCGCCCTGGCTGCCCTGTTTCAGGATTCCCCACTGGTCTTGATGGTCCGTGACGACGGCGACATTAGCACGCCGGAAGACCTGCGCGGGCGCAAGGTCATGTTCAGTGGCGATGCCTTGAACTCGGCCCCGATTATGGCCCTGCTGTTCAGTCACGGGCTACTGCGGACCGATGTGATCAAGCTCGACCACAGCTACAATATCAACGATCTCCTTTCGGGCCGCACCGATGCGGTAACCGCCTATATCAGCAATGAACCGTTCCATATGCGCCAACAGGGCCATGGCTTCCGGATTTTTGATCCCAAGGAAGCCGGTCTTTCCTTTTACGGCAATCTCTTGTTTTCTTCCCAGGCAGAGGTGCGCGACCATCCCGACCGCACGAAAGCGTTCGTCCAGGCCACTTTGCGCGGATGGCGCTATGCCTTTGATCATGTGGATGAAACCGTGAACCTGATCCGGTCCCGGTACAACGAACAGAACAAATCAGCCGACGCCCTGCGCTACGAAGCAGAGGCCTTGCGGGACCTGGCCTTCAAAGAGAGCATCCCTCTGGGCACGCTGGACCCCGGTAAACTGGAGAAAACCTCCGACGCCTATCGCCTGATGGGAATCAAGCTGTCGGGGCGTTCCCTTGACCAATTTGTTTGGGATGGCGCCAAGCAACGGACCAGGGGAAACCTAGTCTTCTCAGAGGCCGAGAAAGCCTTTATCACCGAGACCAGGATCAAGGCGGCGACCACCACCAACTGGCCGCCGTTTTCCTTCGTCGACCCGCAAACCAATACGCCGATGGGGATCGGCCGTGATTTCTGGCAGGTCGTTGTCGAGACCGCGGGATTACAGAGCCAAACAACTCACTTTAGTAGCTTTATCAACGAGTTGAACGCCTTGAAAGAGAAGCGTCAAGACGTTATCTATAGTGCCGGCGAAACGGAGGAACGGAAACAATACGCCCTGTTCACCGTACCTTACGCCAGTTTCCCAGTCGCCATCGCGACGTCCAAGGACGAACAC
Organism: Magnetospira sp. QH-2; assembly: GCF_000968135.1. Taxonomy (NCBI): domain Bacteria; kingdom Pseudomonadati; phylum Pseudomonadota; class Alphaproteobacteria; order Rhodospirillales; family Thalassospiraceae; genus Magnetospira; species Magnetospira sp. QH-2. The sequence goes on from NZ_FO538765.1 coordinate 3,658,220, forward strand.
TTCATACCCAATCCGTCCTACCTGGAAGGCAAAAAAATTGCCGTGGGGCGAAACTTCACCGCCCATAAGATGATGGTCGAGGCCTTCCCGGATTTCGACTATCTACCGGTGAAAAATGTCCGCGCCGGGCTCGAGGAAGTGACCAGGGGCAATGCTTTTGCCTTCGTGGATATCATGCCGGTGCTGGCCCATTCTATTAACCGGCATGGCTATACCAATTTGAAGATCTCCGGCGATACCGGGTTGCAGTTCGATTTGCGGATCATGGTCCGCGATGATTACCCGCAGTTGCTCACCATCGCCAACAAGGTGATTTCCAGCCTCTCTCCGGTTCAGAAGCGAGAGATTCTCAACCGTTGGAACAATGTGCAATACCAGCAAGGGGCCGATTTCACGCGGTATGTTCCCTATGGCATCGGCGTCCTGATCTTGGCCTCGGTGATCTTTACCTGGATGTACCGGGCCAAGCGGCAGGCGGAACAGGCGGAACAGGCCCTGACCATCAAAAGCTCGGACCTTGAACGCACCAACGCCGATCTGCACGAGACCATGCGCCAGTTGGAGTATTCCAATACCGAGCTGCAAAGCTTCGCCTACGTGGCCTCCCACGACCTGCGCGAACCGCTGCGCATGATTTCCAGCTATCTGGAGCTGTTGGCCAGGCGCCATGGCGACAAGCTGAACGGGGAAGCCCATGAGTTCATCGATTATGCCGTCGGCGGTGCCCATCGCATGGATGAATTGATCAACAGCCTGTTGCAGTATTCCCGGGTCCAGACGCACGGCGTGCCGTTCGCTCCGACCCATAGCAACGAGATCGTGGCGGCGGCCCTGAAGAACCTCGATACCTTCATCACCGAAGTCGGCGGAGAGGTGACTGTCCATGACCTGCCGCCAGTCCTTGCCGACGGCTCACAGCTTCTACAGCTCTTTCAGAATCTCATTGCCAACAGCCTCAAGTACTGCGCCGAAGACCGGCCCCCCAGGGTCGGGATCGGCGCGCGTGCCGATGGCGAAATGGTCCAGTTCCACGTCAGCGACAATGGCATCGGAATGGAGTCCCAGTACTTCGAACGGATCTTCGAGATCTTTCAACGCCTGCATGGTCGCGAGCAGTATGGCGGTACCGGCATTGGCCTGGCGGTCTGCAAAAAGATCGTCGAACATCACTACGGTCGGATCTGGGTGGAAAGCACCCCCGGTCAGGGCAGCACGTTTTTCTTCACCCTGCCAAAGGGATGAGGGGCAGAGAGAGCCCACCTTTCAATACCGGCATCGAGACAAAGCTGTTGCAGGCTCACGGCGTCAGGCCTAGGTTTGTGCGTTGCGGTTTTCAAGGACCTCCGGATGCCACAAGACCAGCCAGCGCCCTCCCCGTCCCGGCCTTTGTTGCAGGTCGAGGATGTCCATAAATACTATGGCGACCACGAGGTCTTGAAAGGCGTTTCCGTCGAAGCCCGCCGCGGCGATGTCATCTCCATCCTGGGGTCCTCCGGATCCGGAAAAAGCACTTTTTTACGCTGCATCAACTATCTGGAAATACCCGACAAGGGCCAGATCACCATCGACGGTGAAACCATCCGCACCAAGGCGGACAAAGTCGGACTTCTCAGACCCTGCGATCAAAAACAGCTTGCCCGCCTGCGCGCCCGCATCGGATTTGTGTTTCAATCCTTCAATCTGTGGCCGCATATGACCGTGCTGGAAAACATCATGGAGGCACCGGTTCAGGTGGCCAGGCTTTCCAAAGCCGAAGCCAGAACCCGCGCTGAAGATTTACTGGAGCGCGTGGGCCTCGCCGAACGACGCAACCACTACCCCGCGCACCTGTCCGGCGGGCAGCAACAACGCTGCGCCATTGCACGCACCTTGGCCATGGAACCCGATGTCTTGCTCTTTGACGAGCCCACATCCGCGCTGGACCCGGAACTGGTCAGCGAAGTGCTCGGCGTCATGCGCGGGCTGGCCGAAGAGGGGCGCACCATGCTGATCGTCACGCACGAAATGGGATTTGCACGCGAAGTTTCCAATTGGACCTTGTTCCTGCACGAGGGCAAGATCGAGGAGCAAGGCCGCCCGGAAAATGTCTTCAATACCCCGGATTCTGAACGTGTCGGCCAATTCATGGCCAGTCACATTCAGTCATGAAAGACTACGATAAAACGAGAAACGGCCTGCTGGCAGACATCAAAGGAGACACCAATGAAATTGATCAAAGCAATCCGCATGCTGGGCGTGGCGACATTGACCGTCGTGGCGCTGGGGAGCCTTTCCGCAAAGGCCGGTGACAAACTGCGGATCGGGACCGAAGGCGCTTATCCTCCGTTTAACTTTGTGGATTCCAAGGGGGAACTGCAAGGCTTTGACGTGGATATCGCCAAGGCACTCTGCGCCGAAATGAAGGCTGACTGCACGTTCGTCAAGCAAGATTGGGATGGCATCATCCCCGCTTTGATGGCGCGCAAGTTCGATGCCATCGTCGCCTCCATGTCCATTACCGAAGAACGCAAAAAAGCCGTTGATTTTTCCGAGCGCTACTACACCAACAAACTTCAGTTCATCGGGAAGAAAGGCCAAATGATCGATATTTCCGCCGCCGGCCTGAAGGGCAAATCCATTGGCGCCCAGCGCGCGACCATCAGCAGCAGTTGGCTGGAGAAACACCGTACGGACGCCAAAACCAAACTCTACGACACCCAGGAAAATGCCTATCTGGATCTGGCATCCGGGCGCCTTGACGCGATTTTGGCCGACGTGTTTGTCAATGCCGAATGGCTGCAAACCGACGCGGGGAAAGACTTTGAGTTCAAAGGCGAGCCGGTCTTCAAAGATGACCTCATCGGAATTGCCGTGCGTAAAGGTCAAGACGATCTGCGCCTGAGGCTGAATGCCGCCATCAAGGCGATTGTCGCAAACGGGACCTATGGAAAAATCAACGCCAAGTACTTCCCCGTCGACATCTACTAAGGATTACAGGGGAAATCGGGTGGGACCCCATGATGTCTCACCCGTTTCCCGCATTTTAAAAGCAAGCAATGTTTGATCTTCACGGCTTTGGCGCACAGCTACTAGCAGGGACCCTCGTGACCCTGCAATTGGCGATGGCGTCTCTGGTTCTCGGGTTGATCTTGGGCTTGTTGGGGGCCGCGGCCAAATTGTCCCCCTTTGCCCTGTTGCGCCAATTGGGCAATGGCTACTCCACCTTGATGCGGGGACTGCCTGAGTTTTTGGTGGTTTTGACGTTTTATTTCGGCGCCTCCCAGATCTTGATGGCCGTCGCGTCCTGGTTTGGGTACGACGAATACATCGAGGTCAGCGCCTTTACCGCGGGCACCGCTGCCTTGGGCTTTATTTTCGGAGCCTATGCGTCGGAGCTGTTTCGCGGGGCAATCCTGGCCATCCCGCCGGGGCAACGGGAGGCGGCCCAGGCCTTGGGCATGAGTAATCGCAATACCTTTTTTCGCATAACCATGCCGCAAATGTGGCGCGTGGCACTCCCCGGCCTGGGCAATCTGTTTATGATTTTGATGAAGGATACGGCCCTGGTTTCGGTCGTGGGATTGGAAGAATTGATGCGGGTTACGGCCTTTGCCGTGGGGCATACCAAAGAACCCTTCACCTTCTACCTCGCCGCCGCGTTGATCTATCTGGCCATGACTGCCGTTGCGACCTATGGCATCTCGCGGTTGGAGAAGCGCGCCAATATCGGTGTGCGGAGTGCCGCGCGATGATCAATTGGGACACCATCCTCGACATGGTACCGAAGCTGGCTCAAGGCGCGCTGCTGACCGTTGAGCTGCTGCTTCTATCCGGTTTGGCGGGGTTGGCCCTCGCCGTTGTCCTGGCCATCGGACGGGTTTCGCCCAACATCTGGATCAGCGCCCTGCCCAGGGCCTATATCTTTTTCTTCCGCGGCACCCCATTGTTGGTGCAGATCTTCCTGGTCTATTACGGTCTTGGCCAGTTCGAAGCCGTGCGCGAAAGCTTCCTGTGGCCCGTCCTGCGCGAGGCATACTGGTGCGCGGTCATTACCTTTGCCCTGCATACGGCAGCCTATATCGCCGAAATCCTGCGTGGGGCGATCCAGGCTGTCCCTGTGGGCGAATTGGAAGCCGCCCGGGCCATCGGCCTGCGCCCGATGAAAATATACACCCGGATTTTGTTGCCGCGCGCCATGCGGATGGCCATACCGGCCTACGGCAATGAAATCATCCTGATGCTGAAAGCCAGCGCCCTCGCCAGCACCATTACATTGCTGGATCTAACCGGCATGGCGCGCACGGTCTATGCGAAAAACTATCTGCCCATGGAAACTTTTTTGACGGCCGGAGCGTTTTATCTGGCCCTGACATTTCTCCTTACCCGATTTATCGCGTTCCTGGAGTACCGACTGCACCCGGATCGCCGCCCGCCACCGACCATGCGGAGGCCGTCACCGGAGGAAACCTGAAGGCCTTGTCCCGCCAAAGGGCGATCATTCTCCGATCACCAACCCGACCGCTATGGCCCACATGATCACGGCGATCACGAGATCCAGGATCCGCCAGGAAGCGGGACGGGCAAAGAACGGGCGCAGGGCCCGAGCACCATATCCCAGCGAGAAAAAAAACACGAACGAAGCTGTCGCCGCGCCCAAGCCAAAGACCCAGGCCCCCGGACCATACTGGCTGGAGACGGACCCCAGCAGAACCACCGTATCCAGATAGACATGCGGATTGAGCCAGGTCAGAGCCAGGCATGTTACAAACGCCGGCCAAAAGGGGCTATCGGAGGAATCCGCCGGATTCAGGCCCGCTTGCCCCCGCCAGGCGGCAATCAGGCTGCGCAGGCCATAAACCACGAGGAAGGCGGCCCCCAGGTAGCGCATGACAGGGCCCAACCAAGGGGCCATCTCCATAAGCTGTGAAAAACCCGCGACGCCCCCCACGATCAACAGGGCATCGGAAAGGGCGCAGGTGAGCGCCAGGCTGAACACATGCTGGCCGCGCAAACCCTGGCGCAGCAGGAAAGCATTCTGGGCACCGATTGCCAAAATCAGGCTGAAGCCAAGAAGGAATCCGGGAATGAAGGCTTGGATCATATTGTGCCGTCTGTGAAAACCTGTCTCCTGGCCCTTGCTATCACGGGCGGCCGAGACAAACGAACCTATTATACCACCGCAAAAGGCATCCGCTGCGGGGCCGACTAAAGCCTTTAGTCCTTGAAGCGATGCAATGGAAGGTGAGCCTCGACCGGCAGGGTCGGTCGATCTTGTTCGGCTTCCACCAGGGGTTCGACGGCGCGCAGGGTGGCCAGGGAGCGTCGGGCGATCTCCTGGTATTCGGCGGTGCCCCGTGCTTTCCAGGCGATTTCCGTATCCAGCAGATCACGCACCCGTTTTGCCGGGATGCCCGCCCATAGGCTGCGCGGTGGGATTCGTGCGCCGGCCTTGACAAAGGACATGGCGCCAACGATGGCGGCATCGCCGATTTCCGCGTCATCCATGATCACGCTGTTCATGCCGATGAGCACCCGGGGGCCGATCCGCGCGCCATGCAACACCGTGCCATGTCCGATATGCCCCTCCACGCCGACGACGCAGGCGGCCCGCGGGAAACAATGCAGGGTGCAGTTATCCTGAATGTTGGCGCCGGCATGGACCTCGATGCGCCCGATGTCGCCGCGCAGGGAGGCCCCCGGGGCGATATAGCAGCCGGGTCCCACATGGACATCGCCGATCAGCACCGCCGTCGGGTGAACAAAGGCGTCTGGATGGACAACCGGAATGACGTTGTCGATGGCATAGACCCGGGCCATTCTTGAATGCCTTGTTTTATTAGTTCCACCCAGGCTTCGGAACACCCGGCCCGGCGTTGCCCGATCTTACCCCGAGGGCTCTTGAGCGGGGAAACAAATGTGCCGAGACGGAGAATCCGACCTATCGACAGGTCAACAGCCGATCCACCAACCCCCAACCATATATCTTGTCCTTGCCGGGCTTACCCAGATCAACGGTATCCTTGCGCAGATTTCGTCGCAGCTTGTCCGCGCTCAAATAGCCCACACGGGAAACCTCGGCGGCCGCGAACGCCGTGACGAAGGGGACCGCGAATGAGGTACCACTCTGGGCCTTGCCGCCCCCAGGAATGGCGGTCCACAACTTGACCCCCGGCGCCGCGAAATCGATCCAGGAACCTTTGTTGGCGTGGCGATAGACGATGGTTTTCGCCTCGCCTCCGGTCACCGCCGTGACCGCAATGACCGGTGTATAGGCGGCGGGATAGGCGGGCTTGTCGTCGCGGCCCCAGTTGCCGGCTGCCGCGATCAGCACCAGACCGAGCTTGCGGGCCTTGCTGACGGCGAGACGAAGAACCTTGTTGTCGTCCCCGGCGACGCTCAGATTGATGGCATGGACCCGCTCGCCCGCCAGCCAATCCAGTGCCTTGAGCAGCCCGGCCGCGTTAGCGACCTTGCTCCCGGTTTTGGTCAATTCAAAGATATTGGCCGCCTTGAGCGATGCCTCGGGCAGCAGGCCGCCCCATTTGCGATTGCCCACCAGCATCGATGCCACCGCCGTGCCATGGACCGAAGGACCCGGCTTGCGGCTGCTGCGGTGGAAAGATCGGAATTCGATGGATTGGTTCTTGAGCGCCGGATGCTTAACATCCACGCCCGAATCGATCATTCCCATACTAACACCAGACCCGCATCCCGCCGGCGCGGCCGACCATCCCATGGCGGCCCGGGCATGGCGGCGTTCGCTTTTGGCCTGGGCCTCGAACCGATGATTGGCTTCGAAGGTCGCGTTGGGAAACTTGCGTTTGAGTGTATTGATGGCGCCGGCGACGCTGTCTCCAGGCGGAACCTTGATCACCGCCAGGCTCATGTCCAGTTTGCTCAGATTGACCGATTCAATGACGCGATACCCCAGCCTTTTGACGGCCCTAAAAAAGCCGGATGGCGGATTGAGAACCATCACCTCGCCGGGCTCGACCGCTGAACCGGGCCCATCCCCGCGCTGGTCACGCGCGCCTGATTTCTGCTTGTTCCCGTCCGCGTCCTGCACCCCGATGACCCGGCCTTGCTTGTCGTACAGCAAGATCTTGACTTCGGCACGGCCACTGCCACCGCTGAGCAAAAGAACCACGGCGGCAAGGACCACGGCTCTGGTTATCCATCCCCGCATGCACGGCCTCTCGTTGTTATAGTTTTCGATCATTTCCACCGTCAGGCTATCGCATCCCGCATCGGCAAGGAACCCCATTCCCAACCCAATCCGTATTGATGGATCGATCAGGGCGCGGGCACATGCGGCGGGCCTGGTATCACCCGGGACACGGATGCGGCACATCGACACGTATTTCCTGAAGCACCCGGTATCCGGCCGCCTACGCCTCTCTGCGACCCCTTATCCGGCATGGAACATAAATCAATCCAAACGCTCACCCTCTGAGTGAGACTGTTCAAGGGGAAATGTCAGCGCTTCCGCGGCGCTTCCACAAACCTTTTGGCCGGAACGCGCTCCGGTTAGCAAAAAGCCCCTAACTCATTGAGTTAAGGGCTTTAATTTGGTTGCGGGGGTAGGATTTGAACCTACGACCTTCAGGTTATGAGCCTGACGAGCTACCGGGCTGCTCCACCCCGCGTTGGTGGGTTGTTTGTCCTTTGGAGGCTTGGGGTTTTGGTGCCCATTTGGTCTCTTTGGGACGGGACTTGGGCTGGAACTGTGTTGAGGTTTTGTTTGTTTTCCTGATGTGAATGTTGGTTCTCTTTGGAAGACCTGGCGGCGACTTACTCTCCCACGCCTTAAGACGCAGTACCATCAGCGCTGAGGGGTTTCACGGCCGAGTTCGGGATGGGATCGGGTGGGACACCCTCGCCAGAACCACCAGGTCATCCAAAGGGAACCGGGTATTCAGGGATCAGGGGTCGGGGATCAGGGATCGGATGGGAACCCTGCCGACTTGGTTTTATGAGTGACGTTTAGTGTTGATGTGACCTTAAATGCGCCTTTTTTAAGGGCGCTATCCAATATACCGGGCTTGTCCCCACGCACGGGGTCCAAGCTTGATCAGGGGTTTAAAGCCCTGACGGCATGGGAGGATCTCAAGCCTATCGAGCAATTAGTACCGGTTAGCTGCACGCATTACTGCGCTTCCACACCCGGCCTATCAACGTGGTGGTCTTCCACGGCTCTCAAGGGAAGTCTTGTTTTGAGGGGGGCTTCCCGCTTAGATGCTTTCAGCGGTTATCCTGTCCGAACTTAGCTACCCTGCGATGCCACGGGCGTGACAACAGGTACACCAGAGGTTCGTCCACCCCGGTCCTCTCGTACTAGGGGCAGCTCCTCTCAAACTTCCTACACCCACGGCAGATAGGGACCGAACTGTCTCACGACGTTCTAAACCCAGCTCACGTACCACTTTAATCGGCGAACAGCCGAACCCTTGGGACCTGCTCCAGCCCCAGGATGTGATGAGCCGACATCGAGGTGCCAAACGATTCCGTCGATATGGACTCTTGGGAATCATCAGCCTGTTATCCCCGGCGTACCTTTTATCCGTTGAGCGATGGCCCTTCCACGCGGGGCCACCGGATCACTAAGGCCGACTTTCGTCTCTGCTCGATCTGTCGATCTCGCAGTCAGGCGGGCTTATGCCTTTGCACTCAACGACCGATTTCCGACCGGCCTGAGCCCACCTTCGCGCGCCTCCGTTACTCTTTGGGAGGCGACCGCCCCAGTCAAACTACCCACCACGCAGGGTCCCGGACCCGGTTTCACGGGCCGCGGTTAGATACCAGAGAATAAAAGGGTGGTATTTCAAGGTTGGCTCCACACAGACTGGCGCCTGCGCTTCAAAGCCTCCCACCTATCCTACACATTCATCCCCTAATACCACTGCGAAGCTGTAGTAAAGGTGCACGGGGTCTTTCCGTCTGACCGCGGGTACTCCGCATCTTCACGGAGAATTCAATTTCGCTGAGTCGATGTTGGAGACAGCGGGGAAGTCGTTACGCCATTCGTGCAGGTCGGAACTTACCCGACAAGGAATTTCGCTACCTTAGGACCGTTATAGTTACGGCCGCCGTTTACCGGGGCTTCAATTCAGAGCTTGCACCCCTCCTTTTAACCTTCCGGCACCGGGCAGGCGTCAGACCCTATACGTCGTCTTTCGACTTCGCAGAGCCCTATGTTTTTAGTAAACAGTCGCCACCCCCAATTTTGTGCCCCTCATCTATGGTTGCCCATGAATGAGGCCTCCTTATCCCGAAGTTACGGAGGAATTTTGCCGAGTTCCTTC